>DEPX01000095.1:9632-21682 GCA_002358975.1 Micrococcaceae bacterium UBA3381
TGGATGATAGCTGCCGGAACGGCAGCCTGGGGTCCCAATAGAGCAATAGTCATTGGAATACCGAAATAACCAACATTGCCATAGGAGGCGCTTAGCGATAGCGGTGCTGCCAGCGTACGGTGTGTTGTAGATAGCCAGCGCGTGGCGTAATAGACCGCTACAGCAAAGATTCCGGGGAATAACAGTGCAACAATCCAGACCTGCCACGGAAAGGAATCTGGGAGGTCGGTGGTAGCTATCGAGATGTAGATAAAACACGGGAGCGCAATGGAAAAAACAAAATCGTTCAGGCCCTTGGCGCCCTGTTGAAATTTGCTTGAATATCCACCAATGAAACCGATAGCAAAGATCACGAACATTGGGGCTAAGACGGTTAAAGCTTCAAGCATGAGTCCATTGTAAGAACCAAACGCTTTGGCATGTGCCGTTAGATATTAAAAAGTAACCCCAGTCCGTAAGTTACAGCGGCTGCACCCAACCCGATACCCAGCTGGCGCATGGCGCGCTTAAACGGAGAGGCGCCGGAGAGCAGGCCAACTATTCCACCGGTCATAAATAGTGCAATAGACACCAACGCTAATGCCCAAATTAGTGCCGGGATCCCGGTCAGGCCACAGACGAATGGTATTACTGGGATGATCGCACCGGATGAGAAAAAGAAGAATGAAGAGAACGCGACCTTCCAGGGGCTGCCGACAGTGTCCGAGGCTTGCTGCTTGAGTTCTTCTTCTGGGCCTTTGGAACCATCCGGTCTGGCAGAAAAGCTGGGATTACAATCGCATTGAAGATACCCGAGGCGCTCTAAGGCGCGGTGGCTTGCATCTTCAGGCGACATGCCTCGTGCCCGATATACTAGTTCTAGTTCGTTTTGTTCGATGTCGAGGTGTTTGGCGGCACGTAACGTGACGTGTGTGGGATGTGAGGCTTCAAGCAGTTCACGTTGTGAGCGTACGGAAACGTATTCTCCGGCACCCATGCTTAATGCGCCAGCCAATAGACCGGCAATTCCGGTGAAGAGTACTACTGTAGGCGCCACTCCGGTAGCACCTATCCCCATCACCAGCGCAAGGTTTGATACCAGCCCATCGTTGGCCCCAAAAACTGCGGCACGAAAATTGCCGGCCATGGTTTCGCGTCCTCGTGCAGCCAACCCTCGCACGACTTCTTCGTGTATCGCCTCATCGGCGGCAATCTCACGAGGCACTTCGGCGTCCGATTTATATGGTGTGTGCGATTCTGCACGTTGCATAAGGGCTAGTACGAAAACTGAACCAAAAGTGCGGGCCAGTAGGCGTAAAAGTGCGCGGTGTAAACTCGGTCGAGGTAAGTTCTGGGCGTGTTCACCAAGTAGGTTTCGCCAGTGGTCAGCGTGACGTTCTTCGGCGTCAGCTAATCCAATCAAAATATCTTTTTCGGGTTTCGTACTCCGTTTGGCAAGATCACGGTATATTTGGCCTTCGGCAATCTCATCGGCCAGATACCTTCGCCACCGTCGAATCTGCGATTTTGTCGGACCGGCGGCCACAGTTACTTCGTGTTGGTATTTAGAGCCAGCCATCCCCGTTCCTTGAAAATTGATGGGACTGAGTAGTCGAAGTCAACCCTACCCCGTTCGTCCAGGAACCGTGTATTACCCTGTGCATGATGCTAACCGGTGAAGACTATGCAAAAGTAAAACTACGTAGGCATATGCCTCGCGTACTCAATGAAGGCGAAGGCCTAGATCTCCGTTTTACCCTAGTAAATGACCGGACTTTTTGCTTGGTTTCGTATCTGCTTGGCACTGTTATCCAGTGGGATCGCTATTGCGGCATCCACCGAAGAACTTTTTGATGAAACTGTCCGAAAAGCCTCTCGGTACGAGCTTGTATACGCGAGCACGATAGTGGCTGGTTCGGTAGGAGTTCGGTGCTCTGGGTGGCAGCAGCGAGGTTCTAAGCCCATTACTCAACATCGGCGGCATCGGCAAATAACCCAGCATCAAGATCCAGGTTTTCAGCCGGCGCGCACAGTTTTATCCCGGGGTCGAACTTCTTTGGCTACTAGTGTCATTATGCCATTCAAACCATTACTATTACCCACGAACGCGTGGCCACAGATTTCAGGGCAGTGATGGAGGACGATTATGGCAGGTCTTTGCCGTCACGGCCATTATTGGAATTCGGTCGATTTAACGCCATAGCCGTTTTGGATCTGGCGCTTCAGCAGGGGCGGAGGTTGGTTGCTCTGGGTCGTAGCTGAACTCTTTGTCACCTCGTTCTGGCTGACGAGCAAAAATAAAATGCCGGCCGCTAATCTCTTCGATGCTAAGGGTGACGAAGAAATCTTTATACGTGGGTACCCAGGGCGACAGTCCCAGACCGCGAACGTAATCGATGTGTTCTTCGGCAACGGGTGTGATCTCGCCGCGGACCACAACGGACCACGCTTCATCAGGCAAAATGCCATCAGTTTCAAAAGCCACCAACGTACGCGACTCTGCGGCCAGCAGCTTAGCTCCCGGAGCGGTACGGAAATACAATTTTTGGCCATCAAAAGCGTAGTTTACCGGGAAGATTTCCACTTGACCTTCTGACATAAAGGCCAGCCGTCCGTGGCGGGTATTGCGTAATAACAATTCCGACTGTTGACGATCTAAATCCAGTACCGGCTGATCTTTTTGGTGTTCAAACATATAGGCGCTCATAGTCTCTATTGTCCCGGTTTCACTATAGGGTCGCTACCGTTGGACAGCCAGGAGTCACAATTGCCGGATCTGCTGAAACACCCTAGTAGCTAATGGCGAGACGCGACCTGGTGCCAGCGCCAGGTAGTGGGGTGCCAAATGGGGTGGTCCATCGATCTCAGTGAGATATGTTCCTCCGGCTTGGCGCAAGATGTAACTGGCGGCTGCCACATCCCAGGGTTTGGTGTCGACACCCAACACTACATCGGCGATCCCACAGGCGGCATAGCACAGTTCCAAGGCACCACTGACGAGACGCCGTACCGTGGCAAAGTTAGTCACGAGCTCACCAAACAGGGCAGTAGATTCTGGGGCACGTTGCAAAATTTCAGCAGCGGGAAATGAAGTCACCAGATTGTACTGTGTTGCATCGTTAGGCACCGTACGCGTAGCTAGGGGGTTGTCATTGAGATAGCTACCGGACGCATCAGCGGAGAATTCGTTGCCGGTGATGGGGTCCACTACGACACCGGCCACTATTTGATCATCAATGGCTGCGGCAACAGAAATACTAAACATTGGATACCCGTGGACAAAGTTACTTGTGCCATCGATGGGATCAATAATCCATTGTACTTGTCCGGGCTCGGCGGGGGAGTGGTAACCGGTTTCTTCTCCCCAAAACACTGCACGTTCGTCAGCAAGACTGGCCATGAGCTGCTCTTCAACGTGACGATCCCATGATGACACTAAATCATGTCGGTTCGATTTGGTCTGCGAGACTACAACACCGGTGCTGAAGGCTTGTGCAAGTTGTGTGGCGGGTGGACGGACGGCAGCCAGCGCACGGGTACGTAAATTGGCCATGTTCCAAGCCTAAACCAGGCGTAGCTAAACGTATTAGACTGAATGCGTAGTTGAGGAGTGAACCCTGCAAAATTATGCCGCGTCGTCGTAAAACTTATCATTTCCCTGTGATGCCTCGGCAGAGGCCTGCTGCTAGCAATGTCGCCTCGCCACCGGAGCAGCTGGCTACTCTGGCCTACTATGGCTTTCAACAACGTCGGTATCGTAAAGCGTATCGACGCGGGGATAGACCGCGCATTTTGTCCTCTACCGGATACGGTGCATCCCGCTGGGTCCGGGTCTTTTGCCGGGTCATACTATCTAATCCTGAGTGGAGCCAGATCGAATATCTGACCAAGGTATTACGTGATGGAGTGCGTGGATGGCAGAATTTTGTGTCGCCACCAATTGCCTATGCAAAAGTGACCATCGAAATTAACGGCCAATACCACCAAGTCCGAGCTGATCGTAACGGCGTGGTCGACACCGTCATTAATGCTGAACTCACTCCCGGCTGGGCTACGGTCACCTTGCACGTTGCCGGTGCCGAACCCCAGAACCAAGACGTGTTGATTGTCAGCGAAAATACCACCAACGCCATTATTTGCGACGTCGACGACACCGTATGGGTCACTGCACTGCCTCGATTATTTACAGCGGCGTGGAACTCATTTGTGCTAGACGAACATGCCCGTAGACCGGTGGCCGGTATGCCCGTGATGCTCACTCGACTCAGCAACATGTATCAAGGCACCCCGATCTTTTATGTGTCGACCGGGCCATGGAATGTGGCTCAAACCCTAACTCGATTTATGACGCGCAACCTGTTCCCTCTTGGGCCGATGCTGTTGACTGCTTGGGGGCCCACCGAAAACCGATGGTTTCGTTCCGGTATGGCACACAAGGTCAACTCGATAACTCGACTCGCCGCAGATTTCCCGCAGATAACCTGGACACTGGTAGGTGATGATGGGCAACACGATCCTGAACTGTATACGTACTTTGCTCATCTGCACCCTGACCGGGTGGCGGCAATTGCTATTCGGCAATTATCAACAACCGAAGCGCTGCTGGCTGGAGGCCGGGCTGAAGAAACCCAACAGGCGACACCGGAGATTCCATGGGCATACGGGCCAGATGGAGCCGCGTTATCTTTCCAGCTAGAAAATGCCGGGGTGCTACCACCACACGACCATGCACCACTGGCCTGGCCGCAATCGGTAACCGACCAAGAAGAAATTACCGTTGCTGAGTTGCGGGCCGATTACCCACAATTTACCCAAGATATTCCGCGACACACACAGGAGTAAATATGATCGCCATCGATATCCCCTTGCGCTGGGGCGATATGGACGCCTATGGGCACATCAACAATGTAGAAATTGTACGGTTAATGGAAGAAGCCCGTGTCATAACATTTGGCATACCTTCTGGCACCGGTCATATTGATGGCACGAACCCTCAGGCGCACATCGATCTGTTGGCTGGGCTGGGCGATGAGGTTATGACGCTCATTTCTGAGCACACCGTCAAATATCGTCGACAGTTACCCTATCGTGGCCTTCCTGTGCGGGTGAAAGTTGGTGTCGAAAAAGTTAAAGGCGCCTCGATAGAGATTTCGTATACCTTCTACGATGGCGACACCGTGGCCGTCACTGCTACCTCTACCATGGTGTTTGTGAACAAAGTCTCGGGGGCACCGGTGCGCTTGACCCCACAGCAGCGTGCTAAGGCAGCTAAACTTGCAGCCTAAATGTTGCCTTGGGCGATCATGGCATCGGCAACTTTAAGGAAACCAGCAATGTTTGCCCCCGTGACATAGTCGCCGGGGTGACCGAAGTCTTCAGCGGTGGCAATGCAACGGTCATGGATATCTTCCATGTTCTCTTCCAGCCGGGCATGGGTGTAGTCAAAACTCCAGGTGTCTCGGGAAGCATTTTGTTGCATTTCCAGCGCAGAAGTGGCTACCCCTCCAGCATTTGCGGCTTTACCCGGGCCAAACAGCACTCCGGCGTCACGGAATGTCGTGATTGCGTTATGGGTAGAGGGCATATTGGCGCCCTCAGCGACTGCTTTCACCCCATTTTTTACTAGTGTATTTGCGTCGTCGCCGTTCAATTCATTTTGGGTAGCACACGGGATAGCTACATCTACGGGAACATCCCAGACTGAACCATCAGATACAAAACGCGCCTTATCGCGGCGTTGAGCGTATTCAGAAATCCGTGCTCGTTCAGTGATTTTGACCTGACGCAGCAGCTCAATGTCTATCCCGTTTTCATCAACCACATAGCCGGACGAGTCCGACGCTGTGATCACCTTGGAACCCAGCCGCTGAGCATAATCAATGGCATTAATAGCCACATTGCCCGAGCCAGAAATAGTTACGGTGGTACCGTCCAAAGAGGTGCCCTGGGTTTTAAGCATCTGGTTGGCGAACATCACGACGCCGTTGCCGGTGGCTTCAGGTCGAACCAGCGATCCGCCCCAAGAAACGCCCTTACCCGTAAAAACGCCGGATTCAAACCGGTTAGTAATACGCCGATATTGTCCGAACATGTACCCCACTTCGCGGGTACCTACGCCGACATCGCCGGCGGGAACATCGGTGTGTTCCCCAATATGACGGTACAGTTCGGTCATAAATGATTGACAAAACCGCATGATTTCGCCTTCAGAGCGGCCAGCTGGATTGAAATCGGCGCCACCTTTGGCCCCACCAATGGGCATACCGGTCAGCGCATTTTTGAAAACCTGTTCAAAACCTAAAAACTTCATGATGCCCAAATACACTGACGGGTGGAATCGGATACCGCCCTTATAAGGCCCTAAGGCAGAGTTGAACTGCACGCGGAACCCGCGGTTTATTTTAGCTACCCCTTTATCATCGACCCAGGGGACTCGAAAGATAATCTGGCGCTCTGGTTCAACCATGCGCCGCAAAATCCCGTGCTCGACATATTCTGGGTGGCGTTCCATGACCGGGCCCAACGTGCCAAAAACTTCATCAACCGCTTGGAAGAATTCGGTTTCCCCAGGATTGCGGCGTACTACTTCTTCTCTAATCTGGGCAAAACCGGCTTCCATCGCGCAACCTTCCTCAAGCTTCATCATGGGCTGACTTGGCGGCACCGGGAAAATAGACACGGCTAGCCTCCAGACAGCCGTTGTCTTCCTGGAGCAATCTTAGAACAAAACCTGACCTGACTGCACTACGTTGCAGGACTTTCACAGAATTTTCTTATAGACGACAAGATCGTCGCGCCGATCAACCGGCAACAGCATCACAAGTGGCACCATAGGAAGTAATGACCAACACCACGACTCAACCCAAATCCTTTCCGATGCCGCTGTGGCTACAGGGCATCGTTGAAGCATTGGCTGCTGCTTTTATCGGTGCTGCAATCATTGTGGTGCCGGTGGCTATAATGTGGCTGACCGGAGCGTTTGCCGATATGTCCCTGGGAGAAGCCGGAGCTGTTGGCGCCTACACGTGGCTTTCCAGCTATGGTGTACCCCTGGAATTCTTCAGTATTGACACCGAAGAAATCTTGGGCACCTGGCGGTTCATTCCGCTGGGGCTATTTGGGATTTGGATAGTGTTGGCGCGCCGTACCGGAATACGTCTGGCCAGAGCCGCACAGTTGAAAAACCTGTGGCAGCCCACCCTGGGGGCTGTCGCGGCTTTTGAGTTTTTTGTGTGGGGAACCATCACCCTGGTCAAAACTGAGACCGTCAATATCCCTGTCACCATAGCAACCATCATTCCCGGAGTGGTTTTTCTGCTCGGGTACGCATGGGGTGTGCTTGGTTACTTCCGTCGCCCACTCACGGAGCAGATTCGTGCCCGCGTCGATACCCTGTCGGATGTGGCGCGCAACTTTAGTCACTATCTTTGGGCATTGCTCAGAGCTGCCGTGATCGGAGTTCTCGGGGCCTGGGCGATCGCTTCAGTACTGTTGACGATCCAAATTGGCATCCACTGGGCCGACGTTACGGAGGTCTATCAACGGCTGGATGCCGGCATTTATGGCGGTCTGGTCATGACCATGCTGCAAATATTGTTATTACCCAATGTGGCGGCATGGACCATCAGCTATCTTACAGGCGCCGGCTTCAGTATTGGTACCACGATAGTTTCACCGGCGGGCACGATATCCGGCCCAAAACCGGCACTGCCGATCCTGGCGGCGATACCACAAGAACAACATCTCCAGGCGCACTGGTGGGTGCTGATCTTACTGTTACTAGCCGGTGTGGCTGCTGGATGGTGGTTTTTTGGGGAAGGCGAAAACCACCTAGAAGATTTTGTTATCGCCAAAATACCGAATCACCCTACGGCAATCACCATTGCGGTCGTGGCCACTGGCACCACGATCGGAATAACCGCAGGACTATTGAGCGTAGTGGTTATGCTGTTGTCCGGCGGATCATGGGCCATCGGAGATCTAAATGTTGTGGGCCCACCGGTATGGACCACCGCAGGTTTATTTGCCGCTCACATCGGCATCGGAGCAGCCATTGGATACGCTATAGCTCCACTGCGCGACGGTGCGCTGTATTATCGTCGTTCAGTGCACTACGACTAAGGCCATAGATTATCGGAATATTGCTGCTCACAGGAATCCTGGGCCGTTTCGGTCAGCGCCTCAGCTATACACTGTTCATATTCGGCCGTGGGTTTCCACATAATAATCTGTGAAGTCGCGACACCACCGAAAAACAGTGCACCCAATAACCCAGCGGTGCCAGCAACCCACACCAGCATGGTGTGTTCGCCTTTGGCAGCGAGCCGAAACAACCGAATGGCCGTAACCACCGCCGCCAAAGCAAGAACCGGTGCAATAACCTTATACGGCAACGGTAATGCCATAGCCGCATAGGTCGCGATCAAGGCTGCGACAATCCACAGAATGGCTTCAGCCACCTTCTTCTTGTGGGAGGGTTGTTGCTGTTCACTCACCGTCTGACGCCTTCCTTGCAACCATCGTGTCAACTAATACCCAAGTGTAGCGTTCCAGTCCTTAGACTAGAGGCCATGCGCTTGGTGGTTTTACTTTCAGGATCCGGTTCCAATTTTCAAACTCTTATCAACGCGGTAGCTGCTGGTGAGCTCGACATTGATATCGTGGCCGCAGGTGCCGATAATCATGCAGCCTACGGTTTAACCCGCGCAAAAACTGCCGGCATTGAAACCTTCGTCGTCGATTATCAAACATCTGTTTCCCGTCAGGCGTGGACCACCGGTCTGACACACGCCGTGGCCGCTTACAACCCGGATGTTGTCTTGTCCTCTGGACTGATGCGTATTGTGGGTCCAGAATTTATTGACCACTTTGATGGCCACTTTTTGAACACCCACCCCGCCTTATTGCCGGCGTTTCCTGGTGCCCATGCTGTCAGGGATGCGCTCGCAGCTGGTGTGGTGATTACCGGCACCACATTACATTTAGTCGATACCGGTGTAGATACCGGGCCGATCTTAGATCAACGGGCAGTTACTATCGATACGGACGACGACGAAACCAGTCTGCACGAAAAAATTAAGGTGGCCGAAAGGCACATGCTGGTGGCTAACCTGGCGGCAATGGCCGCCGGTACTACACCACGAGAACTGATCCGGCCATACGCCAAACCACGCTAGAATGACGCGGGTAGAGTTAAACTCAATCGGTAGCAAAGATTGTATAAGGAGCCCACTGTGACCAACCAGTTGGATCAAGTCCCGGTAAAACGCGCGCTAATTTCTGTCTACGATAAAACAGGGTTAGCCGAACTGGCACAGGGCTTGGCAGATGCCGGAGTCGAAATTATCTCCACCGGTTCAACCGCAGCCATGATTCAGGCGGCAGGAGTTGCCGTCACGGAAGTATCGCAGGTCACCGGATTCCCCGAAGTGCTCGGCGGCCGAGTTAAAACCTTGCACCCGTTCATCCATTCCGGAGTGCTGGCTGATAAGAATGTGCCCGATCATATGAACCAGCTGGCCGANNNCACGATATTGCACCGTTTGATCTTGTAGTGGCCAATCTGTACCCGTTTGTCGAAACGGTCGCATCGGGTGCCACCGCGCCACAGGCAATTGAACAGATTGATATTGGTGGCCCCACAATGGTCAGAGCTGCCGCCAAAAATCACGGTTCGGTAGCCATCGTGGTCAACCCGGAGTCCTACCATGACATTCTGACCGCTGTCGCAAACGGCGGATTCAGCTTGGCGCAGCGTCGTCAGCTTGCCGTTGAGGCGTTTTCCCATACGGCCTCTTACGACACCGCAGTCGCGACCTGGATGGCAGAAACCTTCGATGAGACTGCACACCCACGCTATGTCGGGCATGCTTTAGAACTTAAAGAATCCTTGCGCTATGGTGAAAATCCGCATCAACCGGCAGCACTGTATACGGCAACCACACCGGCCCCCGGGATCGCTCAAGCCAACCTGCTACACGGTAAAGCCATGAGTTTCAACAACTACGTTGACGCCGATGCCGCCGTTCGGGCAGCCTATGCTTTTACCGAACCTGCCGTCGCTGTTATCAAACACGCCAACCCATGCGGGCTAGCTGTGGCCTCTATCGACGCCGATGATGCTATCGCCGACGCTCATCTTAAGGCCCATGCCACTGACCCTGTATCGGCTTTTGGTGGGGTTATCGCAGCAAACCGTCCCGTCTCGGCAGCTATGGCGGATCAGGTCAAAGATATTTTCACCGAAGTCGTTGTTGCACCGGGGTTTACCCCCGAAGCTCGCGAAGTGCTTTCAGTCAAGAAAAATATACGGTTACTGGAATTGCCAACGAACTTTGTTATTGATACCCGAGAGTTCAAACAAATTTCGGGCGGTATGCTCGTTCAAGAAACCGATATTTATCAAGCCGACGGGGACCACCCGAACAACTGGGAACTTGTGGCCGGAGAGCCTGCCGATGCCGACACTATGCGGGATCTGATCTTCGCCTGGCAGGCGGTGCGAGCACCGAAGTCTAATGCGGTGCTCTTGGCATCCGACCAAGCGGCTGTGGGTATTGGCATGGGTCAAGTCAATCGCCTGGATTCCTGTCGTCTTGCCATTGAGCGTGCCAACACTCTGGGCTCAGCAGCTACCGGCGCCCAAGAGGTTTCGGCTGCCGGTGGAGCCGAAAACGTGTCCGGTACAGGTGCCCCCGATCGCGCTACCGGTTCGGTGGCAGCCTCGGACGCCTTCTTTCCCTTTGCTGACGGATTACAGATTCTCATTGATTCCGGTGTTTGCGCTGTCGTCCAGCCTGGCGGGTCAATGCGCGATGAAGAAGTGATCCAGGCTGCCAAGGCCGCAGGCGTCACCATGTACCTGACAGGGGCACGACACTTCTACCATGGGTAACCACCAGTGAATATCTGTAAGGGGTACGTATGTCGGATCTCAAACCACAAGAAGCCTCGCTAGCTGACTTCGAAGAAGAACTCTGGGATCTTTTACGTGCCAAAGAATATGCGGTGGCCGCAGAACTGTTGCGTAATACCAGAACTGCAGTGGTCGAGCGGGTACTGGATAGGACTCCGCCGTCGCTGATGCCCTTAGCCTTTCGACTGCTCGACAAGGATGTTGCCGTCGAAGTCTTTAGCAACATGGAACCGATGTTGCAATCGGATTTAATCGATGGCTTAGCGGATGAGCACACCCAGGATTTGTTCTCCCAGCTAGAATCTTCCACCCAGGCCCGACTGCTCGATGAAGTACCCGCCGAAGTAGCCCAGCGACTATTAGCCAGTCTGGGAGAACACGAACGCAATGTCGCCGGAAGAATCCTAGGTTACCCGGATGATTCTGTTGGGCGTCGCATGTCCGTGGTGGCCCAGGAGCTCACCCGGGATATGACTGCCGCAACGGCGCTGAATATCATTCGTGACGTCACCGTGGCTGACTACGAGGTCAACAATCTGACGGTGTTACCGGTTGGATCAACCACACATAAAGTACTAGGGCTGGTGCACTTACCGTGGCTAGTTCGGGCTGAGCCGGACGATTTAGTGGCCGACATCATGGAACCTACCCAGATGGTTTCCGTCCACGACGACGCCGAAGACGCCGCACGTACCGTGGTGTATGACCGGATTGAAGCGTTACCAGTAGTCGATGAAGCAGAACGACTTATCGGCATGCTCACTGTGGCTGAGGCCCAACAGATTTTAGAAGAGGCGGAATCAGAATCCAGCCTCCGTTCGGGTGGTGCAGAACCGTTGGGTCAGCCCTATTTATCCACCTCCGTTCTACACTTAGTAAAATCCCGGATCACGTGGCTTTTAGTATTAGCTGTTGGTGCGACTCTCACCGTACAAGTTTTGGACTATTTTGAAGACACTCTGGCGGCCATGGTGGTACTTACCTTGTTTGTCCCGTTACTCACCGGGACCGGAGGCAATACCGGAAACCAGGCGGCAACTACGGTTACCCGCGCAATCGCACTCAGCCAAGTGACAACTCGAGACTATATCCGAGTTATTAGACGTGAAGCTCTGGTAGGGGTAACCTTAGGTCTCCTTTTAGGTACCCTTGGGCT
>DEPX01000095.1:21771-30281 GCA_002358975.1 Micrococcaceae bacterium UBA3381
ATTATGCCGTTGATTGCCTCGAAGATCGGGGTTGATCCGGCAGTATTTTCTAACCCGTTTATCTCCACAGTGGTTGATGCTCTAGGTCTAGTGGTCTATTTTTTGATCGCTAAAACCATCTTAGGTATTTAGCTATTTCCAAGTCCTACTGAATCCGGCAACGCAGAACTGTGCATACCGGTCGTTTCCACACCATCATAAGTTGTTCTTGGAAGCTGGGGACTAAAACCGCACGCAGGTGGCTTAACCCGCGGCCGAAATCTGACAATTGAGCATCTGGCGTGTTGTGGTGGGTTAGATTAGGGAAGGAATTGTGAGGTGCCCAGCACCGAAGGGCGCTTGAAACATGAGGAGATAATTCATCTATGTCAAAGATCATTTACACCCACACTGACGAAGCGCCGATGTTGGCTACCGCATCGTTTTTGCCAATTGTGCGCGCCTTTGCTTCCCAAGCCGGTGTGGAACTGGAAACACGGGATATCTCCCTGGCTGGCCGTATCCTGGCCGCCTTCAACGACGTGTTGCCAGAAGATCAGCAGGTCAATGACGCGTTGGCGGAACTTGGTGAGCTTGTCAAAGAAGCCGAAGCAAACATCATCAAACTACCGAACATTTCCGCATCCGTTCCACAGCTAGTGGCTGCGGTCAAAGAACTCCAAGACGCTGGATTCGATCTGCCCGATTACCCATATGAAGTAACTACTGACCAAGAAGGCGATGTTCAAAAGCGTTACGCCACTGCTATGGGTTCGGCCGTCAATCCGGTGCTGCGTGAGGGTAACTCGGATCGTCGTGCACCCCGGGCAGTAAAACAATTTGCTCGCAACAACCCTCACTCCATGGGTGAGTGGTCGAAAGACTCCAAGACTAACGTGGCCACAATGGGTAAAGATGATTTCTTTTCCAATGAGCAGTCGGTCACTATGTCGCAAAACGATACGTTGACACTCCGGCATACTGATGCAGAAGGTAATGTCACTGTACTTAAAGACGACCTGAAAGTTCTAAAAGATGAAATTGTCGACTCCACATTTATGTCGGCAAAAGCATTGAACGCCTTCCTCACCGAACAGATCCAGCGTGCTAAGACCGAGGGCGTTCTGTTTTCTGCCCACCTGAAGGCCACCATGATGAAGGTTTCCGACCCGGTACTTTTCGGACATATTGTAAAAGCCTACTTCCCAGAGGTTTTCCGGAAATTTGGTCCACAACTGCAGGCGGCCGGTCTTTCTGCAAATAATGGTTTGGCCGGAATTGAAGCTGGACTCAGCGATCTAGATACTGATGTGGCCGAGGGTATCCGTAACGAAATTGCAGATGCATATGCAAACGGGCCCGACTTGGCAATGGTGAATTCGCACCGCGGGATCACCAACCTGCACGTACCCTCCGACGTCATCATCGACGCCTCGATGCCGGCGATGATCCGCAGCTCGGGCAAGATGTGGAACAAAAATGACGCGTTGCAGGACGCCAAGGCGGTCATCCCCGACTCCAGCTACGCTGCGGTATACGCCGAGACGATCGAGCACTGCCGGGCCCATGGTGCCTTCGACCCGACCACGATGGGNNCGGCAAAATGTGGAATAAAAATGATGAAACCCAAGACACACTTGCGGTCATTCCAGATTCGTCTTATGCCGGTGTGTTCCAAGTCGTCATCGATGACTGCCGTACTAATGGTGCATTTGACCCAGCCACGATGGGCACGGTGCCAAACGTTGGTCTCATGGCTCAAAAGGCCGAGGAATACGGTTCCCACGATAAAACCTTTGTGATGGATGCTGATGGCACTATGGAAGTCGTGGACTCTGAAGGTAACGTGCTGATGAGCCACCAGGTAGAAGAAGGCGATATCTGGCGTGCCATCCAGACCAAGGACGTACCGGTACGCGACTGGGTTAAGCTGGCGGTCACTCGCGCCCGTGCAACCCAGACGCCGGCTATCTTCTGGTTAGACGCCGAACGGGCGCACGATGCCCAGGTCATCGAGAAGGTTAAAGCCTATCTGCCCGAACATGACACCGAGGGACTAGAAATTCGTATCATGGCCCCAGAGCGGGCCACCAAGTACACCGTGGATCGGTTACGCAAGGGCGAAGACACTATCTCGGTAACCGGTAATGTTTTGCGTGACTACTTGACTGACTTATTCCCGATTTTGGAATTGGGTACGTCCGCTAAGATGCTATCGATTGTTCCGTTGCTCAACGGTGGCGGTCTGTTTGAAACCGGTGCTGGCGGATCGGCTCCTAAACACGTGGACCAGCTGCTGGAAGAAAACCACTTGCGTTGGGATTCGCTGGGTGAATTTTTGGCCTTGGCCGTATCGTTTGAACACCTTGCTACCGCGACCGATAACTCGCGCGCACAAGTATTAGCAGATGCCTTGGATACCGGCACGGGTCTTTACCTGGAGGAAGGTCGCTCACCATCGCGTAAGACCGGTGAACTGGATAACCGCGGTTCACACTTCTACGTGGCGCTGTACTGGGCTGAAGCCTTGGCCAAACAGACCGAAGATGCTGACCTTGCAGAGGCAATCAAACCTGTTGCCGAGGAGCTGCGCGCAAATGAAGACGTCATTGTACAAGAACTCAACGGTGCGCAGGGCCAAGCCGTCTCTATCGGTGGGTATTACTACCCGAACGACGAAAAAACGTCGGAGGTCATGCGCCCATCAGCGACACTGAATCAGATCGTCAACGGTTTAGCGTCCTAGTACTGCCTGGACCATAACCCAAATGTTGGGGTCGCTACCGGTTGGTAGCGACCCCAACATTTTTTGAATTAGTCATATTGTTCCGGATCATATTCTTCACGTGCACCTGCTTCACGTGAAGACTGTTCCAATACGGTATAGGCTTCGCGGGCGATGGCAGTCCATAGGCGGATGGCTAATTGCGGATTTGATTTTTCAATCGATGCGATTTTCTGGGCAGATAGTACAAGTACCTCAACGTCATCTACCGCGCGAATAGTAGTCAGCTGGCGGCCAGTATAGGTAAGCGCAAACTCCCCGAAAGTGGTACCGGGGGACAGATATACGTGACGGTAGCGGGCATCGCCTTTGCCCTGGGCGGCTAGTTCTACACGGCCGGAGCGAATAAAATAAATCCCGCCAAACGGTTGGCCTACGCGTCGGATAACCGTATCTGCCGTATAGCTGCGCAACTCCATATAGCCGGCCAGTTCGTCCACGTCAGCGTCGTTGAGGAATTCGAAGACCGGTGCAGCCTCTGGTTCCCGTGGCGAGTCATCGGTGTGCAGCACATCGCGAGCATAACGTTGTGCCAACCGCAATTCTGCCCATTCAAGTGCCGCGGAGCGATTATCAAATAACCGAAATTCGCCGGTAATTTCTTGCTCAATGGATTCGGCGTCGGAAGGCAGGTCAATTTGGCCGGCCGACGCCGCTTTGGCTTTCTCACGAGGGTCTGGCAAATACAGGTCGTCACGAACGCTAATGTAATCGAGAATGCTTTCGACTAAGGCCTCGCCCCAATCAATGAAGATAATGTCTTTGCCTTCATCTCGCCATACAGTAGTCATGGATGCCAGCATGAGAATAGCTGCTTTACCGTAATCGTCCACACCCTGGAAATCGATAATGACCATCGACACTTCATCGTCCATCTCGACGATGGTGCGAACCATAGTCTCAGTTTCAGCAAAGCCGAGATCTCCGGAGACCTCGAGAATCTGACAGCGTTCGCCAAATTGTGAAGTAATTCGTGACAGTTCTGTAGAGCGTACGACGCCCAAGGACGCATCGGCCAGTGAATAGTGAGCCCGCAGGGTTGAGCCGCCAAGCGGTGCGGCATCGGCATAATGCAAGCCCAGATCGCGGGTGACCCTACGAATGGCAGCCGCACCGCGTACCGAGTTGCCGTGACTATCAAGCGGCGCGGAATAGACCCCGATACCTAACTGGCCGGGTACCACTACCATGATCCCGCCATCAACACCGGATTTGGCCGGTAAACCAATGTCGATCATCCAGTTGCCGGCAGCATCGTACATACCGCAGGTCATCATGACTGCCAATACCTGCCTGGTGGTGTCTTCCGAAAATACTTCTCGGCCCGTGACCGGATTAACGCCCTTATTGGCCAGGGTAGCAGCCATCATGGAAAGGTTTTCTGTGGTGACATCGGTAGAACATTCTAAAAAGTAATCTTGAACTACCGGTTCGGGATCGGAATCAATGATTTCAAACGATCTCAGCAACCAGGCCAGCGCTCTGTTACGGTGTCCACCAATATTTTCAGCGTGGTACACGCTCCGGTTGATTTCTAGTTCACCGGGGGACCCGTCCGCTGCTAGTTCCATGATCCGGGAAATGCGGGTGATGCGATCTTTGCCCCCACTACCTTTGATAAGCCCCACGGTGGCGATGGCACCGGCATTGATCATGGCGTTATCGGGCCGGCCGCTCTGATGCTGAAGGGATATTTCGTTGAACGGATCACCAGAGGGTTCGACATCAATTTTTTTACCTACTTCTCGCGGCCCCAAATCATCGAGTGCCAGACCGTAAGCAAAAACTTTGGCGATGGACTGAATTGCGAATTTATGGTCTGCATCGCCAGAGGAATATTGGTGCCCGTTAACCGTGGTAACGGTGATTCCCACTTTGTTGATATCGGGACTTGCCGCCACTTCGGTTACCGGGTTGACGTTACCCGACGTCATTGGACGTAAATTTTCCAGCATTTCAGATAAGTACCGGTGCAGAGGCGAGATCATCATAGGCAATCCCTCAATGTCGTCTGGGTGTGATTAGTAGCCGGCTTCTGTATCGACCAGGCCTTCTAACTTATCCGGTGCGGTTCCTGCTGCCAAACTGGTTAAATTTCGTTCGATACGTTCGTCAAGCAAACGAATTACCATCGGTGGAGTATCAGCGGTATGCGGCGTGATGATGCAGTTTGGTTCATCCCATAAAGGGTGGCCATCAGGTAAGGGCTCCGGATCGGTAACATCTAACCCGGCCGATCGAATACTGCCGTCGGACAAAGCTGAAACGAGTGCATCGGTGTCAACCAGATTGCCACGAGCAATATTGACTAAGACTGCGTCGTCATCCATCAGATCAAACTGTTGGGGGCCAAACATATGCCGGGTATCCGGGGTGGCCGCAGCGGCCAACACCACAACGTTGGCTTCAGGTAACACCTCGTTCAATTGGTCTGCGGTAACCGTATTATGCGCGCCCGGTAGTGGATCAGGTCTACGACGCACTACGGTGATATGAGTGTCCCAAGTGGAAAATAGTCGCACTAATTCCGCCCCGATGCCTCCGGCTCCGATGATTAGCACGTTGGCACCGTCCAAGGTGGTGCCATACGATTCACCCCAGCTGGTGGCGCGTATGCGTTCGGGCAGGTGGCGTAGTAATGCCAAAGTGAGCGCTAATGCGTGTTCGGCTACGGGCGGGGCGAAACTTCCTTTTGCGGAAGTAAACGATACGTCCGGGTACCGCTTGGCCACCGGCAGGAATGATTCGACTCCGGCAAAGGGCAGCTGTACCCAGGACACTTGAGGGTTTGCAGCCAGAGTCTGTTCAATGATTGCCGAGTCCAGCATGCGGATAACGACAATGGCGGTGGCGTTGCCGTCATCGGGTGCGACAATCTCAAACCCATGCTCATGTGCTGTTGCCACCGTAGTTTCATCAGCGTTTTCAAACGGCGTATTATCGCGTTGTTCTTGTACCGGCAAAATTACGATCTTTTGTGTCATGGCCCTATGCTCACCTGGATACTTTGGAAAACTATCAATGTTAGTTGTCCGGCAATCACCGGAAAGGTGCTCTATTCTACGTCTTCGGCGCGGAGATGTTCCGTAGCCAGCTGCACATACGTGGTTGCGTTTCCGCGTAGCCCAGCGACTTGTTCGCCATTGAGTTCGCGACGAACCTTGGCTGGTACACCGGCTACCAGCGAATTGGGTGGTATCTCCATGCCCTCCGGCACCATTGAATTAGCGGCAACCAGCGAGCCTGCTCCAACTGTTGCGCCGTTGAGGACGGTAGCGTTCATACCGATCAGCGCCCCGTCACCAATAGTAGCGCCGTGGACGATGGCGGCATGGCCTACCGAGACGTCATTGCCAATAGTGCACGGGAAACCTTCATCAGCGTGTAGAACCACATTATCTTGCAGATTTGAGCGGGCGCCCACCGAGATCGCAGCGGAGTCTCCACGAACCGATACACCATAGAAAGCCGACGAGCTTTCTGCCATGGTGACGTCACCGGTAATGGCTGCAGTTTCTGCTAAAAACACTGACTCGTGAATGCGGGGAGATTTGCCCAGAACTTTTTTAATAATTGCCATACGGTCACCCTAAAACTCCCGAGTAGTGGTGTCACTACCTGGTTGACCTGGGTGCTAGCGCCCACGGGTTATTCAAAAATAACGGTGCGGTCGCCGTCCATGAGCACACGGTGTTCGGTATGCCACTGCACCGCCTGCACGAGAGTCGCACCCTCTACAGCACGACCACGCTGAACAAAATCTTTTGCAGTCAGCGCATGATTGACCCGCTGGACGCGCTGTTCAATAATGGGGCCTTCATCAAGATCTGCGGTCACGTAGTGGGCCGTGGCGCCGATCAGTTTTACTCCGCGGTCGTGTGCCTGATGATAGGGTCGTGCACCTTTGAACGACGGCAAGAAAGAATGGTGGATGTTGATTGCTTTGCCGTCGAGTTTTTGGATCAGCTCATCCGAGAGTATCTGCATGTAACGGGCTAAAACAACCAGTTCGATGTCGAATTCGTCTACCAGTTCCATTAACCGTTTTTCGGCTTCAGCCCTATTCGTGGTGCCATCGTCGTATTTGATCATTGGGATATGTACGAACGGCACGTCATAGAAATAGGCCATGGGTTGCAGATCCAAATGGTTGGATACGATAACGGGTACTTCAACCGGCAAGGTTCCGGAGTGTTGTTGGAATAACAGTTCATTCATGGTCCGGCCGTCTTTAGAAACCATGATTAGCGTGCGTGTCTTCTCAGCGGCGTCATAAACGTGGGCATCCATGTTGAAGGTTTCCACCACGGTGGCGATAGCCTGTTGGGTTTGTTCTACCGTGCAATCGGTGGCGAACTGGACACGCATAAAAAACACACCGCTATTGGGTGAATCGAATTGCTGAGATTCCGCAATATCAGCATTTACCTCTAGTAATGCCCCGGTGATCGCATGGACTATGCCAGGCTGGTTTTCACACGACAACGTGACGATGAGGCTATTTTTACCGGTGACCATACAGTACTGTTCCTATCCGTTAGACAATGTTGGCTATATTAGCGCGAAATCCGGTCGTGAAAAGAAAAATTCCGGTCCCCTCAGTACGAGGGAACCGGAATTTTGGAGAACTAACCAGGAATCGTTCAGGTTAGCGCTCGTTGTCTAGCGGGTCACCGCCTGGAATCTGGTCGCCTGCCAGTCCGCCTTGACGTACTTTTTCTTCGATGCGTTGACCGATAGTTTCATCAATGTTTTTCCAGTACTGGATGGCGTTGGACAGTACAGGTTCGATGACCGTTTCCAGTCCACCGGCAACAGTCTCAACCAGGCCATCGCGCTCTTCTTGGCTGAAGACCTTATTGACCAGAATGTTGGGTTGGATGAAGTCGCTGTCATCTTCACGCAGGGTGTAGGCCGAACGGACCAGTTCGCCATCAGATTCCCACGATGCATCGACTGTGCCTTCTTCATCCGACCAGGAATCACCAAACGAGTTTGGTACATATGGGCGACGGGCACCGGTGTGCTCGAACCACATGTGGCCTTCGAAGTTGTATGTGTGGACTTCGTTGATGGGGCGGTTGACTGGAAGCTGTTGGAAGTTGGTGCCGATGCGGTAACGCTGAGCGTCCGCGTAGGCAAAGTTGCGGCCCAGTAGCATCTTGTCTGGTGACATGCCGGTGCCTGGAACCATGTTTGCAGGAGAGAACGCAGCCTGTTCGATTTCGGCATAGAAGTTCTCTGGGTTACGGTTCAGCTCCATGGTACCCACTTTGATACGTGGGTAATCTTCCAGCGGGATGGTCTTGGTCAGGTCGAAGATGTTGTGACGGTAAGTCTTAGCATCTTCGTATGGAACAACCTGAACGTAGAGTTCCCACGTTGGGTTGTCGCCGCGTGCAATCGCCTCGTAGAGATCGCGACGATGATATTCGGCGTCGACACCGGCCAATTTCTCGGCTTCTTCATTCGATAGGTTTTCGACTCCCTGATTTGTTAGGAAGTGATACCGAACCCAGAATCGTTCACCTTCGTCATTGATCCACATGTAAGTGTGTGAGCTGTAACCGTTCATGTTGCGCCAGGTTTTTGGCAGACCGCGTGGGCCCATCAAGTACGTGACCTGGTGGGCGGTTTCTGGGTTTTGTGACCAGAAGTCCCACTGCATGGTGTTGTCACGTAGACCGTTTTCTGGCAGACGCTTCTGAGAGCGAATGAAGTGTGGGAACTTCATGGGATCGCGCAC
>DEPX01000095.1:30397-32880 GCA_002358975.1 Micrococcaceae bacterium UBA3381
GAACCTAGTTCCCCGGCAACGGTTGAAAAGCGGGCCAACATTTCGGTTTTCACACCGGGCTGGAACATTGCAGCTTTGGTGTATTTGGAAACGTCTTCGGTCACGGTGAAGGTACCGAAGGCGCCGGCGCCCTTGGCGTGCGGACGACGCTCTGGGACGTTCATGCGGTTGAAGTGTGCCAGAGTTTCAACCAGGTGGTGATCGTGCAGGACGATCGGGCCGTCTGGGCCAACGGTCAGCGAGTTGCGGTCGCTAACTGCTGGGATACCGGCCTGTGTGGTTGAACCGGTAGCGTGCGGCGTTGCTTTTTCAGCCATAACTTAGTCTCCTTTAAGACATAGTGAAGGTGAATTCGTGGGCAAAAATCTACAGTTTAGGTGTACACCGGCGCATCGGAAGGTGCTGTTTGGTCAATGTTGTTTAAACACTGGGTACAGACTCCGTGGTAAACGACATCTGCGACGTCGATAACCATGCCATGTGTCTCAGCTGGTGTCATACACGGTGCGCTACCATGCTGGCAGGGCACATCTTCGATGTGTCCGCAGCTTCGGCAGTGCACATGATGATGGTTGTCAGAGCGCTGAATCTCGTAGCGGGCCGCCGTGGGACCAAACTCAAGTTTCCTGACCAGTCCGACATCCACCAGCGACTGGACCACTGTGTAGATGGATTGGATAGTGATCGCAGGTAAGGTGAGGCGAACCTGGTTCAACAGTTCGTCTGCTGTGGCATGTGGAAAGCTACCAAGTGCCTCCAATGCTGCCACACGTTGACGTGTGGACCGTAAACCGGTTGCCCGGATACGCGACGGCCAATTGTGGCTCTGGCCAGTGATGGTCACCTAAACCTCCTTTTTCGATCCGCCTTTTATTATGCCACTTTTATGAGTAATTCAAAACTAGAGCGGTTGTGCGGCATTCTGGGGAGCGTGAGCCGGGCCACTTATGCGAGATTATTGTGTATAGCGGATGGCTGCAACTGCGGCGCGACGACCTGCGCGGGTGGCGCCAATGGTTGATGCGGAGGCTCCATAGCCGACCAAGAAAATTCCCGGTCCATTGGGCACTGAGACACCGTCCTGGGCGACCTTGATACCACCGTGTTGGCTGCGCAATCCCAGCGGAGCCAGATGATTCAAACTGTGTCGGAATCCCGTAGCCCACAGAATGGAGTCTATGGGCGTGACCCACTGGTCGTTAAGGTCGGTGCTATAGCCGGGAAGCGTTTCGGTATTGCGGTACATATCGGCAACTGTAGGATCTTCGTTGTGTAGTAGTTCGTCAACGGTTACACCCTGGGAGACCACGGTGGAGCCGTCAGGACCGGGCCCGTTCAGCACTACTTCATGTTGCTTAAATGATTCGATAAAGCCTCGGAAAACTAAAGCGCCAGCGTTGATATGGTGCAGGTTGTCCTTATCTAGTGGCAGACCAGTGTTTGAGACCACCGATCGTGGCGCATAGCCCGCCGTGACTTGGGCGGTGACGCGCTGTTCAACTTGGCGTCCCCAGGTTGGGTCCAATTGCTCTGGGTTCCAGCGGGGGTACGACCGGGAAACCCAGATCGCATGTGGCGTGACTTGTTGCAGCATAATGAGAAATTGGCTGGCAGAAGCACCACCGCCGACTACTAAGACGCGCTGGTCAATGAAGTCTTTGACATCGCGGAATGTTTTGGTGTGCCACTGTTTGCCGGTGAAGTGTTCTAAGCCGGGGTAGTAGGGCACATAGGGTGACTCCCAGGTGCCAGTGGCATTAATTATGGCCGCAGCAGTAAAATCACCTGCCTCGGTCGTCAAATAAAACGTCTGGTTCTGGTAGGTCGTAACGGTTTTGACTTTGGCTGGACGAATCACCTGTAAATCCAGATGATGTTCGTAGGCACCGTAATATTCCGTGATGACCTCAGAGGCCGGACGCCAAGTATCAGGATTCTCTAATGGAAAATTGGGTAGATCATGAATGCTGTGTGCCCGGCCTAGCGTGAGAGCTTGCCAGCGATGTCGCCAGGCTCCGCCGGGCCCATTATTACTATCGAGTACTACAAAATCGCTTCCGGCAACAAGGCCACGACGGCGCAGCGTACCTGCAGCGGAGAGCCCAGCTTGGCCAGCGCCGATAATTATGATCGGGTAATGCTGTGCCGTTTTCGGGGCTGCGATACTTGTCATGCCGTTCAGCGTAGTTGACCATATATGAAAAATGGGCGGTTCATGACAAGTGCACGCTGTAGGCAGATGGGACCGATATGATGAGTACCGTCGATGCAGAAATTTGGACCAGGAGAGCGATGTCTGAACAGTCGAATGTCAATAATGCCCCGCTGGCAGAAGTTGACCCAGAAATTGCCAAAGTGTTGGGACTCGAACTAGGCCGTCAACGAGGTAGCCTAGAAATGATCGCCTCGGAAAACTTTGTGCCCCGATCCATCTTGGAAACACAGGGTTCGGTCCTGACAAATAAGTATGCCGAAGGCTACCC
>DEPX01000095.1:32896-48786 GCA_002358975.1 Micrococcaceae bacterium UBA3381
CGCTACTATGGCGGTTGCGAATACGTTGATGTTGCCGAAAATTTGGCCATCGAGCGGGCAAAGACACTTTTTGGTGCTGAGTACGCCAATGTGCAGCCACATGCTGGTGCTCAGGCCAATGTGGCAGTTATGGAAGCGCTGATGGAGCCCGGCGACACCCTCATGGGACTGTCGCTTGCTCATGGTGGTCACCTAACGCACGGTATGCCACTGAATTTCTCGGGCCGTCGCCATCGTATTGTTGCCTATGAAGTAGAGCGCGATACTTTCCGTATTGACATGGATAAGGTTCGTGAACAGGCTTTAGCTGAACGCCCTGATGTTATCGTTGCGGGCTGGTCTGCATATCCACGACAATTAGATTTTGAAGCGTTTGCTTCAATCGCCCAAGAGGTAGGTGCCAAGCTGTGGGTTGATATGGCACACTTTGCAGGTCTAGTAGCAGCCGGTTTGCACCCGAGCCCTGTTCCGCACGCCGATGTAGTGTCTTCTACCGTGCATAAAACTCTTGCTGGACCGCGTTCCGGCTTTATCTTGGCTAAAGAATCTTTAGGTAAGAAGTTGAACTCACGGGTGTTCCCCGGTCAGCAAGGTGGACCGCTAATGCAGGCCATTGCTGGTAAAGCCGTTGCGTTCAAGATCGCTGGAACCGAAGTATTCAAACGCCGCCAACAGCGCACTTTAGAAGGTGCCCAGATTTTGGCCGAGCGTTTGATGGCTTCTGACGTTGCCGAACAGGGGATTTCTGTATTATCTGGTGGCACGGATGTGCACTTGGTATTGGTTGACCTACGAAATTCTGAGCTGGACGGTAAACAAGGTGAAAATATTCTGGACCAGGTTGGTATTACAGTAAATCGGAACGCGGTGCCATGGGATCCTCGTCCCCCGATGACAACTTCGGGTCTGCGTATTGGTACTCCAGCGTTGGCGACCCGCGGTTTTGGCTCCGAAGAGTTTGCTGAGGTCTCAGATATCATTGCCCAAGCGTTGAAGCCCAATCCGGATGTTGAAGCGCTACGGGCTCGCACGGACAAGCTCGCCGAGGATTTTCCGTTGTATGAGGGACTAGAACGCTGGTAACCCATTTGGTCAGATGACTGCGTTGAAGACAAGAGCGGGCCCACGAAGCGAGTTGGCTTCGGGCCCGTTCTTCGCATTAGCGTGACCTTGTGGTATGCAAACGGTGACAGCATGCTGGCTCATCATTACACTGAGTTTATGGGCCCGGACGAGGGTTAATGTTCATTGATTTCAACCAGACAAGGACGCTCCACCAAAATGACTGCACTGAAACTTGATGGCCGCGCCACCGCGGCCCACATGAAAGAAGACCTTGCTGAACGAGTCAAAAAGCTCAAAGAACAGGGGACGACTCCCGGCCTAGGGACGGTGTTAGTCGGAACAGATCCGGGTTCGCAATCGTATGTGGGCGCCAAGATTCGTGATATGGAAGAGATTGGCATCCAATCGCTACATCGTGAGCTACCAGAATCGGCAACCCAGCAGGAGGTTTTGGACGCTGTCCATGAGCTCAATAACAACCCGGAGTGCACCGGATACATTGTGCAACTGCCACTACCGGATCACATTGATACGGATACGGTCTTGGAAGCCATTGACCCGCAAAAAGATGCTGACGGGCTGCATCCGCTGAACTTGGGTCGACTAGTAGCTTCTGCCGGTGGGGAAGTGACCTGGCCATTGCCGTGTACGCCAAAGGGATGTCTGGCGCTGTTGCGGCATTATGACATCGAGACTGAGGGCAAGACCGTGCTGATTATTGGTCGAGGTATTACCATCGGGCGCCCCGCCACGCTGTTATTTACCCGTCGTGACGTCAACTCCACGGTGATAGCCGCACACACTGGCACAAAGAATATGGAAGAACTGATTGGCCAAGCCGATATTATTGTCGCAGCTGCAGGAAATCCCGGCATGGTGACTAAAAAGATGGTTAAAGAAGACGTCGTTATCCTTGATGTTGGTGTTTCACGCCAGGAAACAGAAGAAGGCAAAACACGTATCGTCGGAGACGTGGCCAAAGACGTAGCTGAGGTTGCCTCGGCTATGTCACCAAACCCCGGTGGTGTGGGGCCAATGACACGTGTTGAACTGGTGGCAAACGTGGTGGAAATCGCTGAACAGAATGCTGCCCAAGACTAAACTTACGAAAGAATAGTTCATTACGTAACTTCTTGGCCGGTTAGAAACTGGCTGAGGGATTCTAGTGTTAGCGTAACGGATAATGCCGATGACTAATTGGGAACACAACAGGTAAATACGAGATACTAGAAGACATGCAGTCCATCGAATCTTCAACTCAACGCCGCGGTCTTCGACTTTCAAATGTCGTTTTGCTCGTGGTTGTCATTGCCTTTATAGTTGCCGTCATTTTTGCGGCCAACCAGAACGACGTCATCGGCTGGATGATTGTGGCCGTTGCTGGTGGTTGGCTGATCCTTTCTGCTGCCTCATTAATCATGGTGACGCGTGGCGCTCGTGCCGTGAAAAAGACGGCACAAAACCTTGGTTCTAATCTGGCTGCATCAAATGCTGCCGCAAATGTCGTCGATACCTCAGACCCCATGCGCGATACCAAAGTGGACCATTCACTGAAAATTGTCGAAGTCCAAAAACGAGTAGTCTCTGAAGAGCTGGCAAAAGGTGCCGAGCACGCTGACTTCGAGATGATCAACCGTGCATTGGACACCATCGAGATGACGGCATCAAACGCGCGCGATATGCTCGATCCGGAGCGCCATAACAAACCTAAACCGGGTTCCGAAAACGGTGAGAACACCATTTCTGGCGAAATTATCAACTAGAAAGAATTATGCACACTAACGCTGCTGACTCAAAGGCTGAAAACACTCTTCGCGTAGCGACCGTTAACGTCAATGGAATTCGTGCCGCGCATCGCCGTGGCATGGCCTCTTGGTTTGCCGACCGGAATATTGACATTATTACCCTGCAAGAAGTTCGTGCCCCAGAAGACATTCTGAACAAATTGTTATCGGAGATCGTCGGTGACGAATGGGACGAAATACATATACACAGTGACGAGGCGCTAGAAAAAGGTCGTGCTGGTGTAGCGATAGCCTCGCGTCTTAAGCCAGTTGAGACCCGGACCGGGCTGGCCGATGGTACCAACGACTCAGGGCGTTGGGTTGAAGCAGACTTCGAAGCGCCCGATGGATCAACAGTCAGCGTGGCCAGCGTGTATGTTCATTCTGGCGAAGTGGATACCCCACGGCAGGATGACAAATACGCGTTCCTAGACGCCATGGTCGAATACTTACCAGTAATGAAAGCACGCCAGGACCAGTCAATTATTACCGGTGACCTCAACGTCGGCCACACGGAACTAGATATTAAAAACTGGAAGGGCAACGTCAAAAACTCCGGCTTCTTGCCGGAAGAACGTGCCTACTTCGATAAATTCTTTTCTCCTGAGCATCTCAATTGGGTTGATGTTGGCCGCCGTAGTGCCGGAGAAGTAGCAGGGCCCTATACCTGGTGGTCTTATCGCGGAAAAGCTTTCGATAACGATGCTGGTTGGCGCATCGATTATCAGGTGGCTACACCCCAGCTTGCAGAAAATGTCACCAAAGCCGTTGTAGATCGTGCAGCCTCATACGATCTACGCTTCTCAGACCACTCACCACTTGTGGTCGACTACCAGTTTTAGAAAGGACCCTCCGTGTCCACCAGCCAACCAACACCGGCCGACATACTGGCTACTGATCTTTCCGAGACCGCGCACCTGACTTCAGCAGCTAAGCATCCTCGTGTGCTTTCGGGCATGCAGCCGTCAGCAGATTCGCTGCACTTGGGCAATTATCTGGGCGCACTGGTCAACTGGGTTAAGATCCAAGAAGATTTTGAAGCGTTCTACTTCATCCCAGACTTGCATGCCATCACGGTGCCCCAAGACCCTAAGGATCTTATTCAGCGCACCCGGGTCGCTGCAGCACAGTACATCGCAGCCGGTATCAACCCGGAGCGTTCTACCTTATTTGTGCAATCACATATTCCAGAACATACTCAGTTGACCTGGATTCTGACGTGCCTGACCGGCATGGGCGAAGCTGCTCGTATGACACAGTTCAAAGATAAGTCAGCCCGCGAGGGTACCGAGGCGACCGGCGTAGGGCTCTTCACCTACCCCATGCTGATGGCGGCTGATATTTTGTTATATCAGCCGCACGGCGTCCCCGTGGGTGACGACCAGCGTCAACATATAGAATTAACTCGGACTCTAGCCCAACGTTTTAATTATCGATATGGTGAAACCTTCGTTGTGCCGGTGGGTTTTTTCCCAGAGACCGGGGCGAGGATTTATGATCTACAAGATCCTGTCTCCAAGATGTCGAAATCAGCCCCGTCCCCAAATGGTCTGATTAATATTTTGGATGAACCCAAGATCACCGCAAAACGTATTAAATCCGCAGTTACTGATACCGGCACAGAAATTCGTTATGACCGAGAAACCAAGCCCGGGGTTTCCAATTTACTAGATATTTATGCTTCGGTGACGGACCAGAGCGTGGCACAACTGGTTAGCGCTTATGAAGGCAAAATGTATGGGCACCTGAAGGTGGATCTTGCTGAAGCTGTGACCCAACGTCTGGAACCGATCCGCACAAGAGCTCTAGAGCTCTTAGATGATCCGGCTGAACTGGACCGAATCTTAGCAGTCGGTGCAGATAAGGCGCGTAGTATCGCAGCTCCGGTGTTGGACGAGGTCTACGAAAAGTCCGGTTTCTTGCGACCTGCTCGATAACAAACTTAACTATTCATGCCTGGCTGAACACCAGCCAGGCATGAAAGGTTAATCGAAAACTCACCCCGGTGGCGTAGACCAATTTCAGCCCTGTAGCGGAAGTATTTGGTCAGCAGGTCTGACACACTAGAGCTAGCCGTTCAATTCTTATCGAAGGATAATCGTGACTGGTACTACAAGCCCGCCTACTACAAGCCCGCCGCTACTCGAAACTGAAAACCTCGCCCGGGTTTTTGGTACCGGCCCGAACCAGGTTGCTGCGCTCAAAGGGTTGACCTTTGAAATTAGACAAGGCCAATCAGTGGCCATTATTGGCAAATCGGGGTCTGGTAAATCAACCCTAATGCACCTACTAGCGCTGTTGGACGAGCCCACCTCTGGCGTCGTTGCAATGCGTGGCAAAATAGTCTCTGACCTAAGGCCTAAAGAAGTCGCCAAGGTGCGGAACACTACCTTTGGATTCGTGTTTCAACAGTTTTACCTCAACCCACAGGAAACTGTGCTCGATAATGTCACCCTGCCATTAAAAATTGCCAAGGTTGCCAAGGCTGAACGTAAACGCCGTGGTGCGGAAGTTCTAGAAAAATTGGACATGAGTGACAAGATCTACGCTAAAGCCACAAATCTATCTGGTGGACAACAACAACGTGTGTCCATCGGTCGAGCGCTCATCAATAATCCAGAAATTCTGTTCGCTGATGAACCCACCGGGAACTTAGATTCAGAAACCTCGGCGGTTGTCGAAGATCTACTTTTTGGCCTCAATGCAGAAGGTCAAACCCTCATTGTGGTTACACATGATGAAGAACTTGCAGCCAAATGCCAGCGCCAGATCCGTCTTCAAGATGGGTACATCATCGCAAATGAGGCAGGTGACTAATGCGTATCCGCGATATATTCACAACAGCCATTGCCAACACCCTGCGCACCAAGTTACGGACTTTTCTAACCGTCATCGCTGTTGTCGTAGGTGCATTCACGCTGACCTTAACCTCTGGAATTGGCGCAGGTATCAATAAATACATTGACGCCCAGATAGAGGCTATGGGCGATGCCAACCAAGTATACGTCATGCCGGCACAGACTACTGACGCTTCAATGGGGTTTAGCGCAAGTGAACCCAACGAATATGATCCTGATGCTGAAACGACGATGTCCGAGTTTGGCACACCGGCTCTGGATGATGACGATATTGAAGTGCTTGAAGATCTGGACCATGTTGAAATGGTGGACCCGATGGTATTTATCAGTATTGAGTATCTCGAAGTTAGCGATGGCGATCAATACTCGCTGCCATCGGCAGGATTTCCTTCGGAACAAACCACGGTGGAATATGCAGCAGGCGGCTCAGCATCCACTGCTGATGATGCCTTTGAAATAGTGATCCCTACCTCGTGGCTGTCGATTTTCGATATAGACGACGTGAAAAATGCCGATGAGGCGGTTGGTAAAACTGTAACCATTGGTGCCAATGACATGGAAGGCAACACAGAAACAGTTGAAGCAGAAGTTTCCGGGGTCTCGGAAGAAACGATTACCGGCTCTGGCAATAATCCAATTCCATCCCATGGACTAAACCAAAAAATCGCCCAGGTCAATAATTCGACGGCGGGGACCACTGTCCCATACTCCTATATGCAAGCCGTTCTCACCGTGGACAACCTGGCTGCCAATGAGACACAACTCAAAGAAGATCTGACCGATATAGACATGGTTGGGCAGACCGTTGAAGACCAAATGGGAATTGTCAGCGGAATTATCGATGCGATCACTTGGGTGTTCAACGGATTTGCATTGATCGCACTGCTTGCAGCTAGCTTTGGTATCGTCAATACGCTACTGATTTCGGTTCAAGAGCGGACCCGCCAGATTGGTCTATATAAGGCTCTTGGCATGACCAACGGAAAAGTGTTCACACTCTTTTCTACCGAAGCAATCGTCATCGGCTTGATGGGCTCGATCATTGGTATTGGCCTGGGAACCGCGGTGGGCGCTATAGGCAACTCCATGCTCATACATGGACCCCTAGCTTCTGTTCCGGGACTCTCGCTATATGCGATCGAACCCATAGCTTTGTTGACCATTGCTGTAATTATCATTTTGATAGCTTTTCTCGCGGGCACGTTACCAGCTCGTCGGGCAGCAACCAAAGATCCCATTGAAGCGATCCGTCACGATTAACGGCTATATATCAGTAGAACCTGTACGAGAAGGTGAAGAATACAAATGTCTGAAGCAGCAAATAATAGATACGGGACGAACCCGTATTCGCCCGCTCAAATGCCAGACCTTGGTGATGAGCCGCGCAGTTCAAAACTGACCAAAACATTAATATGGCCGTTGCTGATCCTCAGCACACTTACCACCATATTGAGCGTGGTAGAGATGCTCACTGTCGATCCGGAAGAATACTACTCACAGGTACTGCCACCCGAACAGCTCCAGGATGCCACGCCGGCGATGTTGGACACTATGCACACGTGGTCACTGATCTCATTTATTGGATTTGGGCTACTGATGATAATTTTGTTTGTCATTGTGGGTATTGGGCTCCGTGCTACAAGGCCTTGGGCGCGCTTTACGGGTTTAGTATTTGCCTTCCTATTCGTATTATCGGAAGGTCTGAGCCTGGTCTTTTCCGTGAATTACGGGCAGCTGGAACCGCTTGAGCTTGTGGCTGCCATTCTGACCTGGCTATCGGTGTTACTCACCATTTATTGGATCATTCAGGCCATGAGCAAGCCGACTTCGCGGTGGTTTAGCATCCATCGGCGTTTACAAACCTAACTGTTTTATTTATGGCTAAACCTGCTGTTGATCAACAAAACATCGACTAATACTGGTACGTTAGGCCGGTAAGCTGATGGTCAGTTGCATAGTGCTAACACACTGCTGATCGCATTTGAGTCACGTGCTGTGCCCCACAGTTGCGTGAAATAGCAGAATCTGAGCATCCAAAATTGGAGAAGAGGCAATGACACACAACCCATATGATGGACCAACGGGCCCCCCAGGCCCGCAAGACGGTCCTGGCAGGTCGAACCCAAATAGCCCCAGCGGCCAGTCTCCACTGGCCAAAGTTTTTGCAGGCAGTCCCGATCTGCCAAACCCTGTACGTCAACTGCAGCTTGCTGCGATAGCTTCAGCCGTAGGTTACTTTATCGTGCAGGTTATATCACTAATCGTTAGCAGCGCGGCGCTATCTGGCTATGCATCTGGACTGGGCATCGAAGGCGTGGCAGGGGCAGGCGCAGCGGTTGGTATCGTAATGCTTATTTTTGTGCTCGGTCTCTATGCTCTGGTGATTATTCCACTATTGGGGCGGAAAAACTGGGGCCGGATCGTTGGCATTGTATTCGCCTTTCTTGGCGGTATCTCGTCGCTGTTCAATATATTTGGCATCGGCATCGCTTTTGAAATCAGCGCCGGCTTGGGCATAGTCAGGCTCCTTGAAGTTATAGTCATAGTTGGGACCGCTGTATGGTTTCTAGTATTTGCTTTCCGCGATGATGTCGCGGCATGGTATACACCGTATTCAGCAGTTGGCTACCAGCAAGGTTGGTCAGCCGGTGGTCAAGCCGGCTATTACAATCCTGGGAACCAGCCACCTGCACCAGATCAATACCCTCCAGCAGCGGGAAACCAGGGGCCAACCTCCCCGGGCGCAGCGGGAGATCAGTATCCGCATCAGGGGCCGCCATCAAGTCCTTCTAACTAGCGCTCAGCCATCGGGGTGATCGCAAGTAAATTTTCTGCAGCCGGTCAGAAAGTGACCGGCTGCAGCCATAACACCAGATACTCATTGATGCATGGCGATGCATGGCTATAAGTTGTCTAGCAAGGACCGTGCAATTGCGCCGCCGTCATGATTGCCAAGCAAATCACCTGTCCCAGGGAAAAGAGCCTTAGAATGGACAGCTATGAGCGTTTCCATCCGCAAAGCAAAAGACACAGACATCCATGAGCTCGTACCATTGGCTGCACGGACATTTCCACTTGCGTGTCCGCCTGAGATGGACCGCACCGCAATCGAAAACTTTATATACAACGAACTCAATGAAAAAGTTTTTGCCGAATGGTTAGGGAACGACGACGCCAATGTTGTGGTCGCAACCGATGGAGCAATGCTTGTCGGGTATACGGTGTGTGTAAACAACGTCTTGCCAAAAAATGCCGAACTTGATCGACAGCTTCCGTTGGACACTACCGTTATGATGACGAAATTCTATGTCCACCCAGAATTTCATGCGGCCGGGGTGTCAAGAAACATGATGGCGTACTTGCTCGACCAGTACAGCACGACTGACCGGCAATGGATGTGGTTGGGTACTAATGTGGCAAATGCTCGTGCCATAAGGTTTTATGAACGGTCTGGATTTGAACAAATTGGTACCCGATCCTTTGATGTCGGAGGCAGCATGGCTGAAGATATCGTCCTGGCGCGTAGGCTTCCAACACTAGATTGCTCGGTTTAGTCCGCGGTTACGGCACGAAGCGTGGGTACAGAGCTTTGCACACCACCCCAAATAAGCCCGACGCCTAGTAGACAGCAGCCGGATATTACCAGCATGGATAGAGGCGAGGCCACAACTGCAATTCCTAATAGCGGGAATGCCGTGATCACCGCTGACAAGAGGGTGAATACCAGCACGATTGATAACGGCCCAAACACGGCCTTACGCCGAGTGGTCTGTAAATGAGCAAAACTCATACCGATACGGCGCAGTCCGTTATACAGTGTCGCACGGTCTAGTACCTGGGCAGTCTGAGTAATCGCTACGGAACAGGCCGAGAGCAAAAACGCAATGACCATAGTCAGTAAAACGCCGGTACGCAGATCTGTCATCAAATGTATTTCTGCATTCGACATGCTCGCAGCAGCGTCATCCATGCCCATATTTGCTAGTGACACACCAGCCCCAGCTACCACACCGATGTAGGTGGTCAAGGCTACACCGCCAATTTGTGCCCACGCTTGTTGCGGTGACTCCAACACAGCACGAGCTGCAACCAACGATTGTGCGGTTTTAGCACGACGTAGCCGCCAACGGGTAACTGCGGCAATTAACCATGGCCCGATAAAATGTAGTGCAAGCATGGGAACTGCAAAGGCGGCGAGCACCATGATTACCGCGAACATGATACCGCCTGCCCCATAAATATTGGCAAAGAGTTGCGCCGCAACCAAGAGCACCACGGCGGCAACAATACGCAGCCAGTGTAACCGGGCAGGATGTTGTCTGGTGCGAACGCCCAACGGAGTAATCTCGATGCTGCGCAGCCCAGTGATTGACGATACAGTCCCAATGACAATGATAGCTGTCAACACCGCTAACATTCCTGGCGTTCCAAGCCACATACCAGAGATACCAATCGAACCGCCTGCGAAGTGCAATAACCCGGCCACCGGCATCAGCACCAGATACCCAAGCACTCCTATCAACGAACCGATAACAGCAAGTACTGAGGCTTCTGCAACAGCCAACGTACGCAGTAACGATGAGCTGGCGCCAAGTAGTCGAAGTGACGAGAGTCGTTCGTCACGGCGACGGGCTAGTAACTTGGCAGCGGCACCGGCGAGTGAAGCAATTGGCATAATCAACAGTATCCCCGCCAGAGCAGCCAGGATCATGTACATTCCGGCTGTCTCGTTTTCGGCTTGGTTGTTGAGTGTGAAAAAGAAATGTATCCCGCCGGCCACGCTCAGTCCCAAAGTGGAGACCACAGCAAAGGCTGCCACCGGCAGTAACCAAGCTTGGCGAGTAGCAAAAAGGTGCGACAGGAACAGACGGCTGACCGTTGTTGTAGCTTTCATCGGGTAACTCCAGAAGTATCTGCCGAATCCGAAACGATGCGACCATCACTGACATGTACGAGTCGTTGGCAGCGTGCTGCGACTGACTCGTCGTGTGTGACCAACACTAGAGCCCGGCCGCGGGACACGGTTGAATCCAGCAAAGCGCTCAACACTGTTTCGGATGTTTCCGAATCAAGAGCACCGGTTGGCTCATCTGCGAATACCACAGACGGCTCGGCAATTTGGGCCCGTGCGATGGCAACACGTTGTGCCTGACCGCCTGAAAGTTGCCCAAGCCTGCGGTTATACAACCCCTCTAGTCCCAGGGCAGATAACCAGTTGCGGGCTTGTGTCTCTGCGGTATTTCGCGGGACACCAGAAAGCATAAGAGGTAGCGCCGTGTTTTCCTGTGCTGTCAGTTCTGGCAACAGCAGACCGTCTTGAAACACAAAACCGAGGTGTTCGCGGCGGAGTTTTGCGCGTTGTTCCTCATTCAGTTGCGTAATTTCAGTGGCATCACTGTTGACTATTGTGAGGTGCACCGTCCCGGTGTCGGGCACCAGAATGCCGGATAGACAGTGCATTAACGTAGTTTTTCCAGAGCCTGACGGACCCATAATTGCTACGGATTCGCCAGAGTAAACCTGCAAGCTCACATTGACTAGTGCGTGGGTGGAGCCATAGGTTTTGGTGAGATTGTTTGCAGAAAGAATCGGATGCGTCATGTTACTATTTTTGCCGCTACAAGCTACTCTCGGCGTCAGCCTGGGGGAGGATCTTGGCACCTAGCGGTATTTGTTGCATCCTCCGGAGGTAGGACAATCAGTGTCCCGGAATACAGCCTGAGATAATGTGGTTGTCCAACGTACCCATCAAATATCGACGGAAGGATCAACATGGCTGACTTCATCATGATTGGCGGACACGGCAAGGTAGCAATGCGTACTACTCCACGGCTAGTGGAAGAAGGTCATACGGTAACCGCTGTGATCCGTAAAGAGGAACAAGTCCAGGAAGTCGAAGCTGTCGGAGCGGATGCTTTACTTCTAGATATCGAAAATGCCACGATGAATGATTTAGCTGATGCTTTTCGTGGCAAAGATGCGGTTATTTGGGCTGCCGGTGCAGGTGGCGGCAATCCGCAGCGCACGTATGCCGTGGATAGAGACGCGGCACAGCGATCTATCGATGCGGCTGTCCAGGCCGGCGTTGATCGTTACGTTTTGATCTCTTATGCCGGTGCCGGAAAGGATCATGGGGTCAGCGAGGACAGCTCGTTCTTTCCTTATGCAGAATCAAAGTCTGCAACTGATGCCCACTTGCGTGATAGCGGTCTAAAGTACACGATTTTAGGGCCCGGTATGTTGACCCTAGAAGATCCGACCTCGAAAATTAGTATTGCTCCGGAAACGGGATCTGCAGAGTCCGCAGAGGGTGGGCGCGACACCTCGCGCAGTAACGTGGCTGAGGCCATCTTGGTGGCGTTAGAAGAAGACGCCACGATTGGTAAGACCATTGATTTTTATGATGGCGATACAGATATTCGGGAACTTTTCCGCTCTCTGTAACGTGTTGGCGTCATCTGTTGATTAAACGTTTGTGGGGGTCGAAATGTATTCGACCCCCACAGTATGTTAATACACCATCTTAGAGGTTGCGGGCTAGGATTGCCTGCTTTACTTCAGCTATAGCTTTGGTAACTTGAATGCCGCGTGGGCAGGCATCGGTACAGTTGAAGGTCGTACGGCAGCGCCATACCCCTTCCTTATCATTGAGCACCTCAAGACGCATGTCGCCACCCTCGTCACGGTCGTCAAAGATGAACCGGTGGGCATTCACGATGGCTGCGGGGCCAAAGTACTGTCCGTCAGTCCAGAACACTGGGCACGACGATGTGCATGCCGCACACAAGATGCATTTAGTGGTGTCATCGAATGCTTCGCGTGCTTCGGCTGATTGCAAGCGTTCACGAGTTGGTTCCTGGGTCTCATCAGCGATGAGGAACGGCATGATTTCGCGGTAGGACTGGAAGAAGGGTTCCATATCCACAATCATGTCTTTTTCTACTGGTAGACCTTTGATGGGCTCTACGATAATAGGTTTGGATGTATCAAGGTCCTTGAGTAGAACCTTGCACGCCAAACGGTTGACGCCATTGATGCGCATGGCATCAGAACCACACACACCGTGAGCGCACGAACGACGGAAGGAAAGTGAACCGTCGAGTTCCCATTTGATCTTGTGTAGGGCATCCAGTACACGGTCGGTGCCGTGCATTTCGACGCTCCAGGTATCCCAGTAGGGTTCGTCATAGAATTCTGGGATATAGCGGCGGACCTGCATGGTGACGGTGAAAGATTCCACCCCACCGGTATCACCGGAATCGCCCATATCAATATTTGATGCTGGCTCTGCTGGTTCGAAAGTAGTAGTCATTAGTACTTACGCTCCATTGGTTCGTAGCGGGTCATGACGACGTCTTTGGTTTCAAATCGAATGCCCTGAACGCCTTCGGTTTGAGCGTTGGCGTCACGGTAGAGCATTGAGTGGACCATCCAATCTTCGTCATCACGATCTGGGAAGTCTTCGCGGAAATGGCCCCCGCGAGATTCTGGGCGGTGCAGCGCGGCAACAGACATGGCTTCAGCGATATCGAGCAGGTAGCCCAGCTCTAAGCCCTCAAGTAGGTCGAGGTTGTAGCGTTTGCCCTTATCCTGGACTGCGACGTTCTGGTAACGTGCGCGCAGGTCTTCGATCTTGTCGATGGCACGGCGGATTGTTTCTTCGGAACGGAACACCTGCATGTCGGCGTCCATAATCTCCTGAAGCTCGGCGCGGAGCGCACCGACCTTTTCGGTGCCTTCGGAAGATCGCAGGTTATCGATCTGAGATTCTAGGAAGGCTTCGCCATTTTCTGGTAGCTCCACAAAATCGGCATCTTCGGCATAATCGGCAGCATGGATACCTGCACGGCGGCCGAAGACATTGATATCTAGTAGCGAGTTGGTTCCTAGACGGTTTGCACCATGCACGGAAACACAAGCAACCTCACCGGCTGCAAAGAGACCGGGGATGGGTGTGTTGTGTTTATCTTGTAGAACGTTTGCTCCGATATCGGTTGGGATACCGCCCATCACGTAGTGACAGGTGGGGAACACTGGCACCGGTTCGGTATATGGTTCCACGCCCAAGTAGGTTCGAGCAAATTCGGTAATATCTGGCAGCTTGGCGTCGATGTGTTCTGGCTCAAGGTGAGTCAGGTCCAGATATACGTAGTCTTTATTCGGTCCAGCGCCCCGGCCTTCGCGTACTTCGTTAGCCATGGAGCGAGCAACAATGTCTCGCGGGGCCAAGTCCTTAATGGTTGGCGCGTAGCGTTCCATAAACCGCTCACCATCGGCGTTGCGTAGAATCCCGCCCTCACCGCGAGCAGCTTCGGACAACAAGATACCTAACCCGGCAAGACCAGTTGGGTGGAACTGAATAAACTCCATGTCTTCCAACGGGATGCCGTGGCGGTAAGCAATGGCCATGCCGTCACCGGTCAGGGTGTGGGCATTGGAGGTGGTCTTGAATACCTTGCCGGCACCACCGGTGGCGAAGACCACTGACTTTGCTTGGAAGATGTGCAGCTCACCGGTAGCTAATTCGTAGGAAACTACACCGGCGACGCGCTTTTGCTTGTACGGGGTGCCATCTTCGCGGGTGGCATCTTCTTCCACCATGAGTAGGTCAAGTACGTAGAATTCGTTATAAAACTCGACGTTGTGTTTGACGCAGTTCTGGTAGAGGGTCTGCAGAATCATGTGGCCGGTACGGTCTGCTGCGTAACAGGCGCGGCGTACCGGAGCTTTACCATGGTCGCGGGTGTGACCACCAAAACGACGCTGGTCAATGCGACCTTCAGGCGTACGGTTGAATGGCAGTCCCATTTTTTCTAAATCTAGGACAGCGTCGATGGCTTCTTTTGCCATAACTTCTGCGGCATCTTGGTCAACGATGTAGTCGCCACCTTTGACCGTGTCGAATGTGTGCCATTCCCAGTTGTCTTCTTCAACGTTTGCCAAAGCAGCACACATTCCGCCCTGTGCTGCACCGGTGTGCGAACGTGTTGGGTACAGTTTCGTGAGCACCGCGGTCCGTGTGCGTTGACCAGCTTCGATGGCTGCACGCATGCCGGCGCCACCAGCGCCAACAATCACGACGTCGTACTTATGTACTTGCATCAGATGAAGTCTTCTTTCTTAGTCTTGTCGGCTTCAGGTGCTTATTTGTTGAAGCAGAAGCTTGGCGAGTTGTCCATCAAGTTGCCGGCTGCGTCGGTCATGCATGGTTCAAAGGTGAAAATCACCAGGGTGCCCAGTACGACGATGGCAACGCTGGCCAGGTATAGGGCAACCTTAAAACCAACGCGGGTCCGATCTTTGCGGGTGTAGTCATCGATGATGGTGCCCATACCAAAGGTGCCGTGGATCATGGCCAGCCATAGCATGGTCAGATCCCAGATTTGCCACAGCGGTGATGCCCATTTGCCAGCAACGAAACCAAAGTTCAGGCCGTGTACGCCGTCACCAGCCATCATGTTGACAAATAAGTGTACGAAAATCAGGACCAACAGGATCGGTCCGGAAATACGCATAAAGAGCCACTTGAGCATCTCGCGGTTTGAAGAAGGGCTCGCAGAATTACGGAGATATCTTGGATCTACATCGCCAGTCCGCGGTGCGGCGATATTTATCTGATGAGTTGCCATGCGCTTAACCTCCCAGCACCAGCATCATGTGGCGTATGAAGAATCCGCCAAACACGACTACCCATAGGATCATGACAGTCCACAGCATGTGTGTCTGATACTTGGTGCCTTTTTTCCAAAAGTCGATCAGTACGACACGAATGCCGTTAAATGCGTGATAAATTACCGCGGCGACTAGACCTGCTTCACCTATGGCCATGTACCAGTTTTTATAGGTGCCGATAACAGCATCGTAAGCTTCGGGTGAGACGCGAACCAGTGCGGTATCTAGCACGTGGACCAGTAAGAATAAGAAAATCACCACGCCGGTGATACGGTGGGCCACCCAGGACCACATACCTTCTTTTCCGCGATACAGGGTCCCTCTGCCAGATTTTTTCTTGGCAGGAGGGGACTGCTGCGCGGTTGTCGCAGTAGACACTATGAAACCTCCCAAAGTACGCAATGTGGCGCCTAGACCGATTATCAGTCACGCTTTCAACGCCGGTGCGAGTTGCGTGCTTAGTCCTAGGCTAATACTAACCGGTGATGAATTTGTTAATACGACATCTTAG
>DEPX01000095.1:48797-49161 GCA_002358975.1 Micrococcaceae bacterium UBA3381
CCTCCGCGCCGGTAACTTCAGCTAGCTGCCAGAGATGTGCAATACAGTGGTTTGGGTGAATCAACAGCAGCTTTCATCTTCGCAGGTCACAGGGCTCGATCGCTTTTGGGCCGTTATTCCCGCCGGCGGGGTAGGAACCCGGTTGTGGCCATTATCACGTGCGGCTGCACCAAAGTTTCTGCATGATTTGACCGGCTCGGGGCAGACTTTGATTCGGGCTACCTACGACAGGCTTCATCCCTTAGCTGGGGATAACATCATGGTGGTGACAGGCCACGTCCACCGTGAGGCCGTATGCACGCAACTTGCTGATGTGGCCAAAGAAAACTTCCTATTGGAACCGGAGCCGAAAGATTCGGCAGCC
>DEPX01000095.1:49196-52413 GCA_002358975.1 Micrococcaceae bacterium UBA3381
GCGCTATTGGACTGGCTGCTGCAGTGCTGTATGAGCGCGACCCGGATGCAATCATGGGGTCATTTGCTGCCGATCAGGTTATTGGCCCCGATGAGGCGTTTCGGGAAGCTGTGATCGAAGCTATTGCAACGGCTTGTACTGACAAAATTGTGACAATTGGTATCAAACCAACTTACCCGTCCACCGGATTTGGTTATATTCGCCAGGGCGAAAAGCTCAATATTGCTGAAGCACCTTCGGCATATAAAGTTGATAAGTTTGTTGAAAAACCAGCGTCGGAAGTAGCCCAACGCTACGTTGCCTCGGGAAAGCACTTCTGGAATGCGGGGATGTTTGTGGCCCCGGTGAAACTTCTGTTAGCGCATCTGCAAGAGCATGAACCGCAGTTGTTTGAAGGCGTTACCGCAATAGCCAAGGCCAATGCTGCCGGCGACATTGAGTCGATAATGGCTGAGGTTTGGTCGGGCTTGCCTAAGACTTCAATTGATTATGCCGTGGCAGAACCCGCTGCAGAAGCCGGCGACGTGGCGGTTATCCCTAGCGATTTTATTTGGGACGATGTCGGAGATTTCGCTGCAATCGCCCGGCTCAACCCTGCTACGGATGAGTCTGGTGTCACCGTTATTGGTGAGACCCCTCGGGTTTACACCGAAGATGCCGATGGTGTGGTGGTGACCGATACTTCTCGGGTCATTGCTTTAATTGGGGTAGAAGACATTGTGGTAGTTGACACCCCAGACGCACTGTTGGTGACAACTACCGAACATGCTCAGTCTGTCAAACAGGCCGTAGAATCGATTAAGGCTCATGGGGACGATGATGTGTTGTGACCGATAAACCACAGAATTTTGCGCTGTCGTATCAGCAGCCCGTTCGTGACGATCCGGGACTGCCGCGTATCGCGCCCGCTGTTGAAGAATTGCTGGATGACATGGTCGCGTTTCGACGTGATCTACACCAGCATCCTGAGCTATCGTTTCGTGAACATCGCACCACCGATCAAATTGTCTCCACGCTGCAAAGCTATGGGCTCAAACCTAACCGGCTAGCGGATACAGGAGCTTGGGTGGATATTGGCTCTGGCCCGGTGGTGCTGGGTATTCGTGCCGACATTGATGCGTTGCCGCTACAAGAGGCCACCGGCTTGCCGTATGCCTCTGTGCATGATGGCATCGCTCACGCGTGTGGCCATGATCTTCACGCTTCGGTAGCTCTTGGTACCGCCATCAGTTTATATCGGCTCATGACCGGTCAAACTCCGGTCTCAGTTGACCACTTGGAATTGACCGGCAAAGTGCGGATCATATTTCAACCGGCTGAAGAAAAACTGCCCGGCGGCTCCGTTGAGGTGATTCGCCAAGGGATCCTAGACGATGTGCCACGGATTATTGCTTTGCACGCTGATCCAGGTTTTGACGTCGGTACGATCGGCACCCGCATCGGTGCCATTACCTCGGCCACTGATACTCTACGTGTCACGCTCACCGGTCGCGGCGGGCACACCTCTCGTCCGCAGCAGACCCAGGACGTTGTCTTCGCGCTAGCTCAGATTGCCGCTCAGGTACCAGCTATCCTGTCACGCCGGGTCGATGTGCGCTCGGGTGTCCAACTAACGTGGGGCCATATCCAAGCCGGTCACGCTCCCAATGCGATCCCGGCGACAGGGCAACTGTCGGGCACTTTCCGTACCCTGGATGCTGCCGCATGGGAATCGGCCGGCCACCTATTAGACGAAATTATCGGACAGGTTGCTGCCCCATACGGTGTCAAAGTCGATTTGGAACACGTCCGTGGTGTCCCACCGGTAGTCAATAATGAAGCCGAAACTGATCTGATTGAAGACGCCACCCGCTTTGAACTTGGCTCCCGAACTATCGAGCTAGCAGAACAATCTATGGGCGGTGAAGACTTTGCCTGGATGACCCAAAAAGTCCCCGGGTCAATGTTGCGGTTAGGCACCCGCACACCGTCTGGCCCCACCTATGACTTACATCAAGGCGACTACAACCCCGATGAACGCGCTATCGGTGTAGGCATGCAGATCTTTATCCAGGCTGCACTGCGTACCTTGACCGGAGCTGTCTAATGGACATCCACGCCCAACTCCAGGTTGCCGCAAGACACGCCTTACCGCAGGCGTATGCCCCCTACTCGAATTATCCAGTAGCTGCAGCCGCCATGGATAGCGCCGGGCAAATTCATCTGGGCGTCAATATCGAAAACGCTTCATACGGTGTGACCCTATGCGCTGAATGTTCGCTGATTTCTTCGTGGCTGCTCAACGACGGCGCTGCTCTGACCCACCTAGTGTGCCTAGATGCAGCGGGCCAATACATTACCCCGTGCGGCCGTTGCCGTCAGCTACTCTACGAACATGCCACCTCGACCCTGTCCATTGCCACCCAGCACGGCCCCGTAACCTTGGCACAGCTATTGCCCAACGCGTTCGGACCAGAAAACTTGCAGGAGTGACTATGTATACTGCTGTAGAACTCATTACCGCTAAACGCAACGGCCAGCCACTCAGTGCTGACCAAATCACCTGGTTCGTCAATGGTTATACCTCCGGTGCGGTCTTGGATGAACAATTTGCGGCCCTGGCCATGGCAATTTACTATCAAGGCCTGACTGATACTGAACTATTAGCGCTCACCACCGCAATGCTGAATTCCGGGGCCACCCTAAATTTTTCGGACCTGGGCAAACCTACCGCAGATAAGCACTCGACCGGGGGAGTAGGCGATAAGATCACGCTACCGCTGACACCATTGGTAGCCTCCTACGGGGTTGCGGTACCGCAACTATCTGGTCGAGGGCTCGGCCATACCGGTGGCACGCTAGACAAACTTGAAGCCATCCCGGGATTTCAAGTTGATTTGTCCGAAGCTCACATTCGGTCACAGTTGCTTCAACCAGGTGGGGTCATTTGTGCTGCCACAGCCCAACTGGCGCCCGCGGATAAAAAAATTTATAGCCTGCGCGATGTCACCGCTACCGTCGACAGCATGCCGCTTATCGCCTCATCAATTATGTCGAAAAAGCTAGCCGAAGGCACTGACACACTGGTACTTGACGTTAAGGCCGGAAGCGGGGCATTCATGCAAGATGAGGAACAGGCTCGCCAGTTGGCCGAAAAAATGGTGTGGATAGGTAGGAGAGCTGCAGTCCACACCACTGCGGTACTCACCCGAATGGATACACCGCTTGGTTATACGGT
>DEPX01000095.1:52468-59379 GCA_002358975.1 Micrococcaceae bacterium UBA3381
GACGACGTCGTAGAACTGACCGTCACACTGGCCAAACATATGCTAGCCGGTGCAGGTATCGACGCCGACCCGGCAGAACACCTGACCAATGGTAAAGCCATGGACACCTGGCGGGCCATGGTTGCTGCCCAACATGGTGACCCAGATGCGCCATTGCCCACCGCTTCACACCGACACACCGTGATGGCACCACAAACCGGTGTGTTGTCGGTGATGGATGCCCGGGCTATCGGCGAGGCTGCATGGCGGCTAGGCGCCGGACGGCAAATCCAAGGTCAGCCGGTGCAGGCGACTGCCGGCATACGGTTACACGCCAAGCCTGGTGACGCCATCACCGCGGGCCAACCACTTATGACGTTGTACACTGAAACTCCCGAAGCCCTCGAGCCCGCCGAGCAACTGCTTGCCGATGCGATTCAAACCGCCGACACGTATCTACCACCACCGCTAGTTATCGACGTCATCAGCTGACATACGGTAAGGGAAACCAAACGTGCTGGATTTTATAGAAGAACTCATCCTGGGTGCCGCCGAGGCTTGGTGGATGCCCCTTGCGCTGTTCTTATTCAGTCTTGTTGATGGTTTCTTTCCAGTGGTGCCCTCGGAATCGCTGATCGTCGCCCTGGCGGCAATCTCTGACAAAAACCAAGGGTTCAACCTCTCAACCGTATTCTTTATGGGATGGTTCGGCGCCTTTATCGGTGACCAAATTGCCTATTGGTTGGGCCGTTCAATAGGCGTAACCCGTTTTCGTTGGATGCGCACTCGTTCCGTAGTCCGAGCCATTGGCGGAGTCAAACAAACCCTAAAATCTTCTGGGGCTTTGGTGGTGATTACTGCCCGGCACATTCCTGGCGGTCGTGTAGCAGTGAACTTCATTGCCGGAGCTACTCGTATGCCCGTGGTCAAATTTATCGGACTAGATTTTATCTCGGCGGCCCTGTGGGCGGCATATTCAATTTTTATCGGCTACTTCACCGCCGGCTGGTTAGAAAACACGATACTGCAAATCGCGTTGGCTCTGGTATTTGCCGCGATGCTCGGGTGGATTCTTGACCGGGCAATCAAAAAGTTTATGCGTTCCCGAATGGAACCTACCCATGACCAAGATGACCCCGAAGACCAAACTGGCTTAGACTCGAACTCGTGATGAAACACAAATCCCCTGACGCCGAAATTCCCGCCGGCGAAGACGAATTGCAACTGGATCCCTTTGGCCTTGATTTGGCAGCCCTGCCCAAGGTCTCACTTCATGATCATCTCGACGGGGGACTGCGTCCAGCCACCATTGTGGAACTGGCCGCCGAGATCGGCCACGAATTGCCGGCGCACACCGAACAAGAGTTGGCCGTTTGGTTTTCCGAAGCGGCCAATGCCGGCTCCCTGCCGAAATACCTTGAAATGTTTGACCACACCTTGGCGGTTATGCAAACCGCATCGGCGCTAGAACGCATTGCTTATGAATTTGCAATGGATTTGGTCGCTGACGGCGTCGTGTATGGCGAAGTGCGGTGGGCCCCAGAACAACACACCCAAGCCGGGCTGAGCCTTGATGAGGCCGTTGAAGCTGTTACTGCCGGACTGGAACGCGCCATGCAAGCACTCGACGGGGCCCTACAAGTACACCAAATATTATGTGCGATGCGACAAAATTCGGCCGATAACGCCCAAAAAATTGCCGAACTCACATATCGGCACCGTCCGCACGGTTCCGTGGTAGCCTTCGACATTGCTGGACCAGAACTCGGATTTCCCGCCACAAATTTTGCCGAAGTCTTTGCTTGGTTGGACCAACGATTCGTACCCATCACTATTCACGCCGGTGAAGCCGACGGGATCGACTCCATCGCCGGAGCCCTTACAGCTGGCCGAGCATTACGTATCGGACACGGCGTGAACCTCGTCGAAGATATTTCCAATGTTGAACTCGACGAAGAACAAGACATTTTCGTCTGGGGTGATGTCGCCAACCGCATGTTGTACAACAATACGGTGCTGGAACTGTGCCCAACATCCAACCTGCAAACGGCTGCTGTTGAACTTGGTCCCGAAGCTGCCCCGTTAGATAATCATCCTTTTGATTTGCTTTACCGGTCTGGTTTTGCTGTCACCGTAAGCCCTGATAACCGCCTTATTTCCGGTGTTAGCCTCACCGATGAGCTCTACACGCTTGCAGCCGCTTACGGCTACACCATGATCGATCTATTGGAGTTTCAACTCAACGCCGTCAAGGGGGCGTTCCAAACCGAGTATGCACGCGATCAGCTGCGTGAGTTTATCGAATTTTCTTGGATGGATACTATCGCTGCGGTCCAAGATGAGGATGATCCCAATGCGCCAGTTGTTTTTGTGGAATTTGAAGACGACGACGCTGAGGACTAACTATGGCACATACCGGTTTATCACGCCTTGTATGGATCACCACTCAGCTGCGCACATACTGTCCTTGGACTCAGACCCTGACGCATCATGAACTGACCGAATACCTCATTGAGGAAGCTTATGAAGCCGTTGAAGTAATCGAGTCTATCCCGGCTCGCCGCTGGGATGATGAGGCCCAAGGCGCTGGTATATATGAGCTATTGCGCAACGAACTTGGTGATGTTCTGTTTCAAGTGACCTTACACTCGGCTATCGCGGCACAAGCCGGGGAGTTTAATATTGACGATGTCGCTGAGGCAATCAGCGAAAAAATGGTTCGACGCAACCCCCACGTATTTGATTCAAATGGCCATTTGCTTCCCAAAGAACGCCTCGGTGCAGTATCAGTACATGAGGTAGAAAAAAATTGGGAACAGATCAAACAGGCCGAAAAAGCCAACGAAGCGCCGAACCCACCCACCGACCGCCCATCGACTTATGATCTACCGCCGGGTTTACCCGCGTTAGCAGCCGCGGCTAAAATAATCGACCGTGCTGGACGCCAACCCAGTAACCCGTTGGGCAAACCGCCAGAGGCTGACCAAATCAATATCGAAGTCACCAAAGACGATATTGGAGCCCAACTATTTGAATTAGTGCGCATCGCCCGCAGCAACGGCGTGGATTTGGAAGCAGAGCTGCGGCAATATATAACGCACCTGAAATAACCACCCCGGTGATCAAACCTAAGTGGGCAACGTATGGGTTCCTATCGCCCAGCTATTCAAGCTGGGAGATTCGATTGTTAAATTTGTTGGTTTCACTTCAGAAAAATGGTTGACGCCAAAAAGCTTCTTTGCTTGTGTTGATGCAAAGAGACTCAGATCACTATCGCAGGTTAGGAGGTTTGAGCTAATGGGAGGCTTTCCTTTATCTGCATGGCTCGTTATGACGGTCCCACCGGTTTTAATGATACTTTCGGTGGTCATTTTCTACCGTAAAGAAGCTAAACGGGAAAAACTCGAAGACGAACTGCTCCGGCGAGATACCGACTCGAGGCATTAATATGGACAACATAGGCATTCTAATTATCCTGATCCTGTATGCACTGCTGATGTTGGGCATTGGCGTCTGGTCGTCAAGGACAAGTCATAAAGGGTCCTCGGACTACTTTCTCGGTGGAAATCAAATAGGCCCGTGGGTCATCTCTATGAGTGAGAAAGCTTCCGAAAGCAGTGGGTTCATGACTGCTGGCCTTCCGGGAGAAGCGTACTCAACGGGTATGAGTGCGGCCTGGAATGCTGTATCCAGCGTATTTTCGATATTCAATTGGGTCTTCTTTGCCAAACCGCTACGCAGACTGTCGAAAATATTAAAATCCATAACAATACCGGATTATCTCTCCACGCGTTACCAAGACCATTCCAACATTATGCGTGGCGTGTCCATTTTTATGATGACACTTTTTCAAACGGTCTATATTTGCGCTCAGTTCGTGGCTTTTGGTGTGTTATTTGAAGTCATTTTAGACCTAAACTTTACTATCGGAGTGATCGTCGGCGGGATCATCACCATCGTCTACACAGTAATGGGCGGATTTTTTGCCGTTACGATAACGGACTTCATCCAGGGCGTTCTGATGGCGACAGCGTTTATTATTTTGCCGATAATCGGCATTACAAAAGTTGGCGGATTTAATGAGATGGGTTCTAGTCTCGGCGACACCATGGGTACAGACTTTCTTAAACCGTTCTTTGACAACCCAACGCTGACTCTTGCTGGAGTCATAGCCATAATCAGCTATTTGTTTATCGGTATCGGCTTCAACGGCGCACCGCATGTCTTAGTTCGCTACATGGCCTTGCGAACTACCCGTGACGTGAAGAAAATTGCAATTATTGGCATTGTCTGGATGATGATTTCATACTACGGTGCCGTGTTTATAGGCTTAGCAGGTCTCACGTTATTTCCAGATCTTGGAAACCCAGAAGAGATATTCCCCGTCATGGCCATAGAATTACTGCCATGGTGGCTTGGCGGCATTATCGTCGCTGCAGCATTGTCAGCGCTCATGTCATCGATTGACTCAATGTTGCTTATAACCTCATCATCGATAGCCGAAGACTTGTGGAACAAGATCTTTTATAAGGGAAAGCTCAGTGAGAAAAGGACGATATTGGTATCGCAAATTTCCACTGTCATAATCGGTGTGATTGGAATAGTTATTGCTGTCAATCCCTTTGACTCGGTTTTCTGGTTAGCGGTATTTGCTTGGGCTGGATTAGCAACTTGTTTTGGTCCACCCGTCGTTCTTTCGTTGTACTGGAAAGGAGTCACAAAGTGGGGTGCCATCTCCGGGATGATCGTTGGGCCGATCGTCACGATCCTCTGGTATATGTGGCCTCCCATTGATATTTATGAGGGCGGTCCGGCGTTCTTAGCTGCACTGGCCACCATTGTGATTGTCAGTCTGTTGACCAAGTCTCCAAAAGATGATCAGTTTGAAGCAATGTGGTCGTCATACAATGAAACGAATGCTGCTGGTACGCCTTCATTCTTGCCCGATGAATATGAATATCTCAAGAACATGCAAAACAATGACCTACGTCTTCGAGCTGATAAACACATAGTTCGAGACTTCATTGCAAAACAGGCCACTGTTGCCAGTCCGTTTAAGCAATTAAGAAAGAGCACATCACTTGGATGAAGCACCTGGTAAAACTCGGATTAATCTCATCGAAACACCGTATGACCTCAGCGACAAAGATATTGTCTGTTATCCAAATCTAGTGCTCTATTTCAAATGCCGAGTTTTCCGGCTTTTTATGAAACCACGAATTGTTTACTCGGCGATCACCGTGGATTTAGTAAAAGGTAATGCTGCGCGTGCGAACATGTTTCCTAATTATGTGCCAATTGAGATAAGTGAGAACGCACTGATTCCTCAGCTAATCGATAATACTGTAGCCGTGGAAGCCGCAACAGCAGTAACCATGAAATGGCTGAGACACCGGTATAAAGTCTACAAAAAGCCTGACACCGAAATAATGCAGCAGAAACAAGTGTACAAAGCGTTTTTCTACATTCAGGACGAGAAAAACCATGAAGTGCTGGTTGATTCAATCGAAGGTGTAGACATCGATGAAACCGACTAAGCACTAGGTGTAAACCCATCACACAATAGATACAGCAGACAACAGATGAAAGTACGATTGGCTGCCCAGCTGATCGTTGCCATCACGAGACGATTTGTCCTATCTCGTCGTCACACTAGATACACTGGGGCTTGACTGTATGTCATAGGCACCCAAAGGGTGACCATCCACTTTCCAAGGAGATTTGCACTTATGGCCTTTATCGATGCCATTCATGCTCGTGAAATTCTGGACTCGCGGGGCAACCCAACCGTTGAAGTTGAAGTGCTGTTGACTGACGGGTCACTGGGGCGCGCCGCTGTTCCATCTGGCGCCTCCACAGGTGAGTTTGAAGCTGTAGAACGTCGTGACGACGACACCAAACGATACCTGGGCAAAGGTGTGCTGGGCGCCATTGAATCGGTGAACACCATCGTGGCCGATGCGTTGTACGGTACTGATGCCACCTCACAGCGTGAGGTCGATCAGACTCTGCTAGATCTAGACGGCACAGAAAATAAAGCGAATCTGGGAGCCAACGCTGTGCTGGGTGTTTCCATGGCCGTAGCTAACGCTGCTGCAGCTTCTACGGACCAACCGCTTTTCAAATATTTGGGTGGCGCCAACGCTCACGTGCTGCCAGTACCAATGATGAATATTCTCAACGGCGGTGCACATGCCGATACCAATGTAGATATTCAAGAATTCATGGTTCTTCCTATTGGTGCCGCATCATTTGCCGAGGCACTGCGGTGGGGCACTGAGATTTATCACAGTCTCAAATCTGTCCTGCAGACAAAAGGTTTAGGCACCGGCCTGGGTGATGAAGGAGGCTTCGCACCCGAACTTGACTCTAACCGTCAGGCACTAGAGGTTATAGTCGAGGCCATCAAAAAAGCTGGCTACAGCCTTGGTGACGATATCGCATTGGGTCTGGACGTGGCCTCATCCGAGTTTTATACAGATGGCGCGTATACATTTGAAGGCAGCCAACGAGACGCTGCAGCCATGGTTGACTATTACGTACAGTTGGTGAACGATTTCCCAATCGTCTCCATCGAGGACCCCCTAGACGAACAAGACTGGGAAGGGTGGACACAGCTTACGGCTAAACTTGGCGACAAAGTCCAGCTGGTCGGTGATGACCTCTATGTCACCAATGTGGCTCGTTTGCAACGCGGCATTGATGAGGCTGCCGGCAATTCGGTGCTGGTCAAAGTCAACCAGATCGGTACTATCACAGAGACCTTCGAAACTATCCGGCTAGCCCAAACCCATACGTTTGCCTGCGTCATCTCGCATCGTTCAGGCGAAACGGAAGATACCTTTATCGCAGACCTTGCTGTGGCCACCAATGCCGGGCAGATCAAAACTGGTGCACCGGCGCGTTCAGACCGCGTTGCGAAATACAATCAG
>DEPX01000092.1 GCA_002358975.1 Micrococcaceae bacterium UBA3381
TCGCAAAATCCACCATGTATGTGCACTTTCGGACAAAAGAAGAACTCATCGTTGCGTATCTGCGCAGACGCAGCGACATGACAAGGACTCGCGTCACGGCCGGAGTTGAAGCGCGGAGCAACCGGCCCGTTGGTGATCGCGTCCTTGCCGTTTTTGATGTCCTAGACGAGATCGCCTCAGAACCACATTTTCGTGGTTGTCCCTTCGTCAACGCTGCAGCTGAGTATCCGGACCACCATGGAATTTGGGACGTCATCAATTACGACCGCAGCTGGCTACCACGCCTGCTAGATGATTAATTCCTATTGATTTTAGTGGTCGTAGGCGATCAGGGAGCGTTTGTGGGGTGCTCCGGTTTTCCAGTTGTGCCAGATTCCGGCGGCCATGGCCAGCAGTTTGGCTCCAATTTTGGCCAAGAGTCCCTGGAGAGTGCGTGCGCCGTGGTGTTCCAATCCGAGTTGGCCTTTGAGGGTGTCAAAAATGGATTCAATCCACTGACGGACACCACCAAAGTTGCCAAACCGTGGGGTTTCGTCTTTGCGATCCGGCCGCAACAAGGTGGCATGCAGGTCGTGGGTGATAAAGGCTTCGAAGGCTTTGCCAGAGAAGCCTTTATCACCCAGGATTACCTGACCAGGATGTAGTAAGTGGCGGCTGCCATCCAGCAGGGTTTGGGTGATGGCGCGTTCGCCCAGTTTGGGATTGCCTAACCCCCAGATCACTGGCATGCCATCTGGGGTGCTGATCAGCACCAGGCGCATGCCCCAAAAGTACTCCCGGTGCGCGGCGGTGAAGCCGTACCCGGCATGACCGGCCAGTCCAGAGCGTTGCGCTGTTTGGCGAGACCGACCACACGGGATCGGGGTGGCATCCAATAACCGTAGGACTTCATGCCAGGTGTCGGTGTCTTTGGTCAATGCCACCACAGTGGTCTGGATTAGCCCAAAAGCGGCTCGGATGCGTTTGTTGTAGCCAGATTGCTGGGGAATATAGGGAAACATGTCGCGCAGATGTTCCTGAGCGTATCGGACCCATTTGGACTCTGAGGATTCCCCATGCGTCAGATGCTGAGCCACGGCCAGGCACAATAACTCAGCATCGGTCAGTTGCTGTTTCCGGCCGCGCCGGACCGGTGGATCATAGGCGGGGATGACGTTGTCGGTAATAAAGACGTACAGTGTTATCAGGAGGGTGTTCAGTTCTTTGTTCACAACATATGCTTAACACCCTCCAACCTTCTTTAATAGGCCCCGTCTGCTCCAGCACGCAGAAACATTGGCCCCGAAGCAACGCCACTGCAGCACAGCACTAATAGGAATTACTCATCTAGGGTGAGAAAACGCTGGAAACCGATGGGGTCGACGACGACGGCCTGCCGCGTTGTACGGGGGGACGCGGCACTGCACCGATGGAAGACTCTGGAGGCGTCTGGGTCAGGTGATTGTACGGATGCGGAGGAAGACTGAACCTCTGCCTCCGTTAGCTGATGAGACGGTTGGCAGCCAGGCGGTTGAGCGAAACCTGCTGTTCTGCCGCATCAAGTGCGAGTTGGCGATGCGCCTCAGGGGTGACCCGAACCATGAATTTACCGGAGTAAGAACGGTCTGCAATCGCCTCGGGCAGTGCTTCTCCATTCGCTTTCATGTCGTCAAGAACATCGGCAACGAGCTCCCGGATACCCGAAAACGCGTCGTCTTGCTTGTCCGCGACCCACGACAGAGACGGGAGCTCTGCGACGGTACCAACGAATGCTGAGTCCTCAGCCGACCAACGCACACGGTAGGTGTAGTGTTCTGCGTTTACCATCATCATGATTGTTCACCTTCTAGTTTGTCGATCGCTGCTAACACTTGTCGCACCTGATAAGCCTTGGCCTTACCGTGATCATTTTGAATGTTGACGCGCGGATCACCCTGCCACGGCATTCGATATACCCGATGCGAGGTTCCTCGCTGCCGTGGCTCCCCAAAAAAGTGATCGCACACTTTGACGACGTCAGCGAATCGAACGCTGCTCGGGCTGTTCCGCATCTGCGCTAAGAGTTTCTCAATCTTGGCCACGACTTTATAGTATCAATACTGATACTGCACTAGCAAGACTTCAGGCATCGACCATGAAAGCGATGACAGCCCAGGCCCCGGACCCTACCTTCCTGGCAAACCGACGCGTCATTGATGCTGGACCTGGTCGGCAACCCAAAGAAAGTCGTCGAGCGCACCAATGACGGGGAAATGCCAGACTGGAAAAAGAAACTGTAGGCTTACGATACGTCTCAAGGGATGGAGCACAAGTTGCATTCAAATGCTGCTGGCGATGAGAAAGCCCATAGACCTCGTGAAGATGCAGTCATGACAGACTACGCACCAGAACACTATGCGTTTCGCTTCCCAGACGCGTTCGTCAACCACGTCTGGAGCGGGCGCATTCCGCCTCGTGTGGGCCGCAGGTATGAGATTTCGACGGCCGGCAGGTGCGGTGGGATGGCGTTCGCGTCGCTGGATTTTTTCACCTCCGAATGCCTGTGCCGCCCGTGACACCAGGCGATTTTTTATCTTCTGTCGTGCCGCCGGACGGTCACCCGCTAGCAGACTATATCTATTCTCGACAGCTCCACAGCATGCTCACCAAGGTGGGAGGGGTACGCGATGGAGTGCGGTATCTGCGCTGGAGCGGTCAGCGAACGGCCACCATATTGGCGAAGACCGCTGCTGAAGAGCAGAACGTTGTGGCGTCGATTGATCAGGGGCAACCGGTCGTGCTTGGACTTATCCGTACCACCAGTAGGA
>DEPX01000168.1 GCA_002358975.1 Micrococcaceae bacterium UBA3381
CCGTGATATTCAATAATCCGGCCGGCGCCACCTTTGACACCATGACGGCGTAACATTTCCAAGATGACATCTTTGGCCGAGACCCAGTCGGGTAGTTCACCGGTGAGTTCGACACCCCAAATCTCGGGCATTTGTACATACAGTGGATCGCCTGCCATGGCCATGGCAATTTCGAGACCGCCAACACCGATGGCTAGCATACCGATCGCCCCGGCAGCGCAAGTATGCGAGTCGGAGCCAATCATGGTGGTCCCGGGTCGACCAAAACGGGCCTGGTGAACCGGGTGAGATACTCCGTTCCCCGGCTTGGAGAACCACAGACCATAACGTTGAGCAGCCGATTGTAAAAATTGGTGGTCTTCGGGGTTCTTCTCATCGGTCTGCAAAAGGTTGTGGTCAACGTATTGCACTGAAAGTTCAGTTTGCACTCGGGTGAGCCCAAGGGCTTCCAGCTCGAGCATCACCATCGTGCCGGTGGCATCCTGGGTCAGGGTTTGATCGATTGAGAGACCAATTTCGTTGCCGGGTTCAGGCGTTCCGCTAACTAAATGGGAGTGAATAAGTTTTTGTGCGACGTTCTGAGCCATCTTCGTTCTTCTTCCTCCTCGTTGTTCTTCTACCGCGGTTGCGGGGTCGAACTCTTATTCTTCAGGCTAGCTTGAGCGCCCCGAAACTGGCTAGAACACATCGAAAAGTTGCTTATTGGCGTAGCCCTCCACTCTGAACGCATTTTTGCTGATTCGTTTCCGAACCGCGATGTCAAGCGGGTGAGCGGTCGTTGCACCTGCGTATCCTTGGTTGAGGGTGGGCATTTCCCAGCGTAATTCCCAATAGCCTTCGATCCACGAAGCTAGCTAGTCATCGCATTCGGTACGTAGCAAACTCACGTGTTGGGACAGCGGTTCCGGTTGAACGAAACACCGGGGCTACCAATACGCTAAGGAATACATCATGACAAACACCAGGACCCATCTGGTGATGATCACTCTAGATTGTGCCGATCCAGGCCCGGTTTCAACTTTTTGGCCCGTTCTCCGGGGCTGGCAGGTGGCAGCAAACTGGTAGGTGGCGAGAAAGAATAGACCATAAAATATCTTGCTCTTTTCAGGCTGTGAACGTGGGTGGCCCCAAGCAGCTCAAAGTGGCTGAATTGTCTAGGCTGCTTGAGTCCATGGGTCCGAGAAAGTGCGAATACCAAATTGGTGCCGAATTTAGAAATTTAGTATGCGTGCCAAATTTGCCAATTGAAAAATGTTGAACAAGCTGCGCGCCATGGCAGCCGGCACCAAGCTCGTGGAAAATCTATCTTGGATTGCGCGACCAAACGTTGTGTGTACAGAGACGTGAATCCGAACTCGGTCCGCCGATGCCTAGCTGACAGGCTACTGCGGTACCAGCAAAGTTCGCCCCTTGTCGGTATGCCGACCATAGAGGTACGGTCAAGCCAAGCACCGGATGAATGTGAGGTACATCATGGCATCGTTATCACCGCATCTTAAGCAAGCCACTCCCGTTACTGTTGACTATGCGCAAGGCAGCTCCGTCTACGACATTGAGGGACGTCGGCACCTCGACTTTACTGCTGGTATCGGCGTTGTTAGCACCGGACACTGTCACCCACGAGTGGTCGCGGCTGCCCAAGAACAGGTGGGGTCGCTTATCCATGGTCAATACACTACGGTGCAACATCGACCGCTACTGCAACTAACCGAACGTTTGACTAAGGTGCTGCCGCAGAACCTGGATTCGTTATTTTTTGCCAATTCCGGCAGTGAAGCCGTCGAAGCGGCCCTGCGCTTAACCCGTCAGGCTACGGGGCGCCCCAACGTGGTCGTTTTCCATGGTGGCTTCCACGGCAGAACCGTAGCGACGGCGTCGATGACTACCTCTGGGACCAGATTCTCCGCTGGGTTCTCGCCGCTGATGTCCGGTGTCCACGTTGCCCCGTTTCCTACTGCCTACCGCTACGGTTGGAGCGAGGAGCAAGCTACGGACTTCGCGCTACAGGAGTTGGATTACCTCTTGGCTACCATTACTTCGCCCCAGGAGGTCGCGGCGTTTGTTGTAGAACCGGTGCTGGGTGAAGGCGGTTACGTGCCCGGCAATGCGCGGTTCTTCCAAGGATTGCGCGAACGGGCAGACCAGTACGGCATTCTGTTAGTTATGGATGAGATCCAAACCGGGTTCGGCCGCACCGGTCAGTATTTTGCACACCAACACTTTGGAGTAACTCCAGATGTCATGACCTTTGCCAAGGGCATCGCCTCGGGCTTCCCACTATCCGGGATAGCTGCGTCCGAAGAATTGATGAGCCAAGCTTGGCCTGGCTCCCAAGGCGGCACATTTGGCGCGAACGCGGTGGCCTGTGCTGCTGCTGTCGCAACCCTTGATGTCATCAACGAAGAGCAACTGGTCGACAATGCTGCCCAGCGCGGCGCACAACTGCTCATCGGATCCAAAGACCGTGCCGTCAAAGGCATCGGTGACGTCCGTGGACTGGGACTCATGGTGGGCAACGAGTTTACGGCTTCGGACGGTACCCCGGATTCCGCCCGGGCCCAAGCTGCTCAGCAGGAGGCTGCTAGTCGGGGTTTGCTACTACTGACTTGTGGAGCCCACATGAATGTGGTGCGGATGATCCCGCCACTGGTGGTTACCGAAGAAGAGATCGACGAGGGGTTGGCCATCTGGTCTGAAGTCCTCGAAACTGTCTGATAGTAGGCAGAGGGAGAGACGCACCATGGCTCGATTTATGACGGTAACTCTGCAGCAGCGAGCAGTCACCTGTCGAGTTAAACTGTTGGACGACCAGGCGCCGGCTACCTGCCAGGCCGTTTGGGATGTGCTGCCAGTCACGGGAGACGCCTTCCACGCCAAATTCGCCCGCAATGAAGTATACGCACTGCTGCCGCGGATCACTACTGTGCCTCGTCGCGAGAACCCCACAGTAACTCCGATCCCCGGGGATATCTGTGCCTTCGACTTCGAACCCTGGGAAATAAGTAACCCTGCCTACGGCTACACACCAGAGTCAACCGCACATGCCCAGCAGGGCGCCACAGACCTGGCATTGTTTTACGATCGCAATAATCTGCTCGTTAATGGTGATGTTGGGTGGGTTCCCGGCAATGTTTTTGGAACCGTAGTGGAGGGACTCGAAGAAATGGCGGCCGCGTGCAATGATCTATGGCGTCACGGCTTCGCCGGGGAGCAGCTGGTTTTCGCTCGAGCCTGAGCCATCAGGCGAGTAGCCACTCCACGAACCGGGCCACGGCCAGGACCAGATCGTCCGAATGGCGCGGCCCCACGATCTGCAGTCCTACCGGTAGCCCTGCCGCCGTGGTACCCACCGGAATACTGATGGCTGGCTGTTGTGTCAGATTGAACGGGTAGCTGAGCCCCGCCCACTGGGGCCAACGGTCCAGTTTACTGTTGGGTGGCACATCATGGCCTGCCTCAAAGGGTGGGATACCTACGGTTGGAGTCAGTAGCACGTTGTGTCGCTCGTGGAAAGCTCCCATAGTGATCCCCACCTGCGCGGCCACATCACGTGCTTGTAGATACTCGATCGCGGTGTGCTGCTTGCCCTTGTCCCATGCTTGTTCGAGCCCGGGTTCGACAGTGTCCCGGGCGCCGGGCATCGTTTCCAACAGTGTCGCAGCCCCGCTGGACCACATTACTTCGAAGGCTTCCAGTGGTTCCGTGAACCCTGGGTCCTCAGCAGTGACTTTGAGCCCAGCCTGGTCGATGCGCGTGACGATCTCGTCAACAATCCGGGAGACTTCGGAATCGACGGAAACGAAGCCGAGATCCCGGGAGTAGGCAACGTGTATTCCAGCGACCTCTCGATTGAACTCACCACGGTAGGTGCGCTGCGGTGGAGCCTGTGATGTAGGATCCCGGTAATCCGGTAAGGAGAGGATATCCATAAGCAGTGCGGTATCTTCGACGGTGCGGGTCATCGGGCCAGCATGAGCCAACGGGCCGAATGGACTGGCAGGGTACATTGGGATCCTGCCGTGGGTTGGTTTAAAACCTACGATGCCGCAGAAAGCGGCAGGAATACGCACACTACCGCCCCCGTCGGTGCCAACCGCACATGGCCCCATGCCCGCAGCCACGGCTGCGGAGGCACCGCCAGAGGAGCCTCCGGCTGTCAGTTGCGGGTCGACAGGGTTTCGGGTGATGCCGGTCAGCGGGCTGTCAGTGACGGCCTTCCAGGCCAGTTCCGGTGTTGTTGTCTTGCCGACAAAGACCATCCCGTCAGAACGCAATCGTGCCGTGACGGGCGAATCTTCGGTCCAGGGCTGGTCGGGGTCTACAGCTTGAGAACCGCGCAGTGTCGGCCAGCCCGCTGTCAGGAAAATGTCTTTGATAGATATTGGCACGCCGTCCAGCAGCCCCTGCGGGTATCCTTCGTACCAGCGTGACTCTGAGGCGCGAGCTTGCTCAAGTGATGTGTCTGGATCCAAGTAGCAGTAGGCGCCTAACGTTCCGTTGACGTTGTCGATTTGGTCCAGCACCGCAGTCGTTGCCTCGACGGGTGAGAGCTCACCGTCTGCATAGGCTGCAACCAGCTGCGTGGCGGTCATCTCGGTGGGGTTCATAGCGGCTCCCGGTGCGTGGTTTGCTCAGTTATCCAATGTATGGATCCGCAGCAACCTACTGGTTATGACTTGATGACAACGTATATTCGAGGCCAGGTATTGTCAACGAATCACAGGTCTTGAGATCATAGTACGAGAAGGGCACAACCACTCAGCCTTCCTCACGTCTAAAGGAGCCCGGAGGTGGCTATAGATCTCACCGACATCGAATTCGATGGACCACTGGCACAACGAGGCATTGGCATCATCGCCCCGTTCGACCTCGCTCTGGAACGAGAACTCTGGCGATGGGCGCCATTGGATGTCAGTCTCCACTTAGCTCGCACACCTTATGAGGAGATCTCAGTGAGCCTGGGTATGGCCGAGCTCGTCTCCGAGCCGCGTCACGTGCAGTCGGCCACTAGAGACGTGTTGGGAGTCGACCCCGAGGTCGTCGCCTACTTGTGCACCTCTGGCAGCTTCATCAACGGTGTGGCTGGTGAAGCCGGGCTGCGTCAAGCGATTATCGATGCCGGCGCTCCGGAAGCGGTGACTACCTCTGGAGCCTTGGCTGAGGCCATCAGGGAGCTCGGACTGTCCCGGATCACAGTCATTACGCCCTACGACGCGGCCCTTACCGAACGCCTGGTGGCTTTCCTCGCTGAGTTAGGTGTGACCGTAACCCGATCGGAATATCTAGGCCTGGGCGGCGGGATTTGGCGTGTCAATTACCGGACCGTGGCCGAACTGATTATGAAAGCCGATGACCCCGCGGCCGAAGCGGTATTCGTTGCTTGCACCAATCTTCCCACCTATGACATCATCGCCCCGCTAGAGCGCCAGTTAGGCAAACCGGTGCTGACTGCAAACCAGCTCACGGTATGGGCCTGCCTGGGTCGCATGGGCCTGACCATGGTGGGACCGGGCCGCTGGTTGCGGGGCGTTTTCGAAGAGGAAAATACCAATGACCACGAAACATAATGACCCTACGGCGAAAGCCACCGTCGGTATCATCTATCCCGATCACGCCGCCGAAGACGACTATCCGACAGCCGCCGCCTGGCTGGGTGTGGACATGCCTGTAGTACATATTTACGGCACAGACTTGCACGCGGTGCCCGAACTGCTGGATCTGGGCCGACCGGACCGTCTTGCCGAAGCGGCCGCGAAACTGGCGGTGCATCGAC
>DEPX01000072.1:0-4058 GCA_002358975.1 Micrococcaceae bacterium UBA3381
AATATGCACACCGAAAGTTGCCGGGGGCTCCGGTAACTTACGCATAATGTCAGAGCCTATCCTAACTGTCGCATCAAATTAGCGTGAATCCCGTAGCAGTATCCAGTGATGCCGGCACAAACAAGTTCGAACAGGCTAACCGTCCTCATCTGTGAAAATACCGCCGTCAATGTTTTCTTGTACCGCACCATCACGCTGTTGATCTAAACGATAGGAACCATCATTACTAGCGGAGCTGCCTTCTTGCATTAAGGACCATAAACCGTGTGTAGTTGAATCCTCCGGTGGCGTAAGCCCTAAATGCTCCCAGGCTGCAGGCATTGCAATTCTGCCTCGAGGGCTTCTTCCTAATAACCCTTCTCGGACTAGATATGGTTCAGCTACAGTTTCTACGGTCTCCACTTCTTCGCCAACAGCAATGGCCAGCGTCGACAGACCAACCGGTCCACCGTGGAATTTGGCACACAGCGCCTCCAGCACAGCTCTGTCTAAACGGTCCAAACCGCGCGAATCAACTTCATACATATCTAAGGCTGCTGCAGCAGCGAACTCGTCAATATCATAGAGCTTGTTCACTAACGCCCAGTCGCGGACGCGGCGAAGCAATCGGTTGGCAATCCGGGGGGTACCTCGCGAGCGGGACGCGATTTCATTGAATGCTTTAGTATTCAACCGCATGTCGAGCATTGTCGCTGAGCGTCGCAGTACTAATTCCAATTCGCCGACCCCATAGAAGTCTAAGTGACCAGTAAAGCCAAATCGATCACGTAACGGTCCTGGTAAGAGCCCGGCTCGCGTCGTTGCACCAACAATAGTAAACGGCGGCAGTTCTAATGGTATCGACGTTGCGCCGGCGCCTTTTCCTACCACAATATCAACGCGAAAGTCTTCCATAGCCATATACAACATTTCTTCAGCGGGCCGGGACATCCGGTGAATCTCATCAAGAAATAAGACCTCGCCTTCCGTCAACGACGATAAAATCGCAGCCAGATCACCAGAGTGTTGGATCGCTGGTCCAGAAGATATGCGAAGCGGTGCTCCCATCTCTTCGGCAACGATCATGGATAAGGTTGTTTTGCCCAAACCTGGGGGCCCGGACAATAAAATGTGCTCGGCTGTTGCACCGCGGAGTTTGGCTGCCTCAAGCACTAAGGACAATTGGTCCCGTACTCGGTGCTGACCTACGAAATCAGCCAGGTTTTTTGGCCGTAGCGCTGCTTCGGCATCCCGTTCCTCAGTGGTAGCGCTGCCGGTCACAAGACGGTCATCGCTCGAGTGGGAATGCGAAGGGAAAGCGGACTCAGTCATATTCTAAAATCCCTGCCTAGTTTGGCCATCGCCCAAGTTTTGCAAACTGGCCCGTAGTGCGTCGGATACATTAGCAGAGGCTGCAAGTCCAGGATCAGCTTTGATGGCCTGAGCTATTCCTTTGGCAGCATCTTTCTCCTTCCAACCAAGTCCAACAAGAGCTTGCTGGACTTGTTCATGCCAAGCTGGTTGGCCTGTGGCAGATTTTTTCTCTCCACCATCCGGTTCTTCCCGCGGAACAAGTTTGCCAGAAAGTTCTAAAATAATGCGCCGGGCAGACTTTGGACCGATCCCCGGAACCTGGGTAAAGGCCTTGTCATCTTGCTCACTAATATGACGGCGAACTTGATCCGGATCGAATATCGACAGTACCGCCAGGGCAATTCTTGGGCCGATACCTGATACCGTCATCATTATTTCAAAAATTTCTCGCTCGTCGGCTGTGCCAAATCCATAGAGTACAGGGTTATCGTCACGGATCAACAGTAAAGTCTGAACGGTGGTTTCTTGACCAATATGCAATGCCGAGACAGTATTGGGGCTCGCCGCAAAAACATAACCGACACCGCCAACTGCAATAACAGCACTGTCAACGGCGACTTCTTGGATTTCGCCGGTCAGCGACGAGATCATGCATTCTCCCTCTAATTATTGGCTTCGTTCTCCAGTGTGCTGCAAGAATACAGCTCGGGCGACGAATCCTCGTTTTGGTTCATTATTTGGCCCGGCGTTCGGCGGCAAGCCAAAGCTTTTGTGCCGGCGTTAGGTTCTCGGGCTGACCTGCTGCAGAAAATTTCGATGCTTGCGTTGGGCTCGTTAGCTTGCCTGTATCAAGGCCCCGGCCGAACAGTCCGCCACGCCAAGCATGCGCAATAGCAATAGCGATTGCATCGGCAGCATCGGCAGGTCTTGGTGGCGCGGCAAGTCCAAGAATTCTGGTCACCATGGCTGTGACTTGTTTTTTGTCAGCTGAGCCTGACCCTGTAACAGCTGCTTTCACTTCGGAAGGTGTGAGCAGTGCTGCGGGAATTTTGCGACGAGCACCAGCGGCGATAGCAACACCGGAAGCTTGTGCTGTCCCCATGATGGTAGGCGTATTATTCTGCGCAAACATCCGTTCTACAGCAAGATGGTCGGGGCGGTGGCTGTCTAATAGATCATCCATAGTGGTATCGATAATAGAAAGCCTTTCACCAATCGGCTCGGTACCGGGACTGCCAACCACGATAACATCGACTAGCTTGGCCTTTCGGTTGGCTGCAATGTCAACCACAGCGATACCACAACGCGTCAGGCCTGGATCAACTGCGCAAACGCGAAGTGCCCTTGCATCTCGAGAAGGCACACCATTCTGATTCACTTATGCGTCCTGTGCCGCCAGTTCGTCAAGCACCTCTGCGGTGATTTCCACATTGGCATAGACGTTTTGTACATCGTCGAGGGCTTCGACAGCATCCCATAATTGGATAAAGGATCGAGCTGCTTTGGCATCAAGTTCTACCTTCATAGCAGCGAAGAACTCGACGTCGTCAGATTCGTACTCAATTTCGGTCTCGTCTAACGCTTTGGCAACATTCTGAACGTCAGCAGGATCAGACACAATTTCATGTGCTGTTCCGGAACGAATTATTTCGTCAGCCCCGGCTTCAATAACAGCCATCATGATGTCATCTTCAGATGCATTCGCAGCTGGGACTCGCACAACACCGCGGCGTTCAAACATAAATGCTACCGATCCCGGGTCTGCCATAAAGCCACCATTACGAGTGACTGTTGCACGCACCTCAGAAGCGGCACGATTTCGGTTATCCGTTAGACACTCAACTAGTAGCGCAGAGCCTTCTGGACCACGGACTTCATACATGATTTCCGCATAATCAATAACTTCACCGGTAAGACCAGCCCCACGTTTGATCGCGCGGTCAATATTATCGTTTGGAACCGACTGCTTCTTAGCCTTGGAAACCGCTACTTCTAGTGCCGGGTTACCTTCTAGATCTGCACCGCCAGCCCGTGCTGCAACTTCAATTGCTTTGATGTGGTTGGCATACATTTTGGCACGTTTAGCGTCTAAGGCAGCTTTCTTGTGCCGAGTTGTATGCCATTTCGAGTGACCTGCCACTGTATAGAACTCCTCTCCCGTGTTGCATTACGGGCAATAGGGAAAACTGACTGCCCCTATTATAGGCGCTCACCAACTATTCAACAGCCTTTGGGCCTGACAAGCTTAACCGGTCCGTGGGCGCCTCGGTCAACAACATGTGTAACCACGTCACGATTGCTGACTCGAATCGTTCAGGGTCCACATTCCACTCACGAGTGTGGCGTGCGTGTTGGAAACGAACCAGGCTGACAAGCTGACGTTTCTTTTCGGCCAATCTGATCGATGGTCCAATAGGGACAAAATCATCGTCATCGGAATGAAGAATCAGCGTCGGATGGGTTAAGTCGGCTGAACGTGTTACCCAATCTAATCGACGCAAGTCAACCGGCGATGCCAATCCGGTAATTATTTTGCCCCATGGGGATTCGATCAACCAGCGGCCTAATTTACCTGCAATATGGGGCAACCTATGCGCCTGAGCCTGGTGACGCAGTACGTCCATCCAGTCAACAACCGGTCCTATGAGCACCAATCCCCTGACAAAACGGGATAACACAGACCGATGAACAGTCTGCAAACTTACGGCCCCGCCCATAGAAAAACCGCATAACACCACCGAAGTGGCCCCGTGATTCAAAGCATA
>DEPX01000072.1:4134-6279 GCA_002358975.1 Micrococcaceae bacterium UBA3381
TCACCATCGTTACGATACGACACCAGTAGTCCAGGCATCCCCATGCGTTGAGCGATACTCATCATCCGCAGGCCTTCATTGCGTTTCGACCCACGGCCGTGCACAGTAATGAGCCAAGTATTGCGGTGCTGTGTTTGATGGACTGGATCTATCAGCCATGCTGGTGCTAGCCCATCGTCCACTGGGATCATCACATCTTGATACTTGTAACCGGCCTCACGTGGTGTCGGCCAAACAAAACCAGCCCAACGACCATGACCTGCATCCGCCAGTTCTCCGCTATAGACTTTTTCTACCACCCTAGTAACTGTTTGCTTACGTCGATCTGTGGTAAGTACCTCACCGACACGTGCTACGCCGCGACCTTCATTGAAAACCAATGAATACCGACCACGCACAGTTGTTTGATGTGTAATCGCAAGTTCAATGAGACCGTTATTCTCGGAGCGGCTCGCAGGCGTGTACTTAAAGATCCGGACGTCTTCTGCTGGCTGCGGTTCAGGAGTGACCACCGTCCGCGCAAAAATTGACGCTAACGTGGGAATAGCAGCCAGTGCGGTTCCAACAAGGGCCCCAGTGACAGCACCAATAGCGGACCATCGAACGGTACGTTTTTCTGTACCGCCTCTAGGCACACGAAACGACGAGGGAACAAAATTTGGCAGGTTGGTGTCACCCATACCTATATTCTGACGTCATCAAACATAATTGGCTAGTACAGCAATCAGGTTTTTCCTGACTGCGTAGGATCTATTTTGCAGTGAGGCAAACCACTAGCACACTTGAGTGCCCGGACGATAAATTAGTATTATGACATCTTCACCAAATACACGCGATACTTCTCACCAAGCTATGTCCCGGGACGAGGCTCTTTCACTGTCAGACCAGCAATGGCAGGAACGTCTGAGCCCCGAGGCTTTTGAAATTCTTCGCAAAGCTGGCACCGAACCGCCATTTACCGGCGAGTACTGGGATACAAATACTGCGGGGGTATATTCCTGCCGCGCATGTGGCGCTGAACTTTTTGAGTCAAATACTAAATTTGACGCCCGCTGCGGTTGGCCTTCCTTTTTCGCTCCAACAGATAACGATCAGGTGGTCTATGTAGAAGACAGTTCCATGGGCATGACACGGGTCGAGGTGCGCTGTGCGAATTGTGCCTCACACCTTGGACATGTCTTTGCCGGAGAAGGTTTCGACACCCCCACAGATTTACGTTATTGCATCAACTCACTGAGTCTGAATTTGACAAAATCTTTCGATTAGCCTTCAGTTCGGCACACTCGGCGCGCCGCCATGGACTCCTTCAAGTAGGGGTTTAACCTGGAGGTGTGAATCTACAACAGTCCCGTGCGCAGACGCTTCAAGACGCACCGAGAACTTTTCGGGTCGCCCTTGACCAACTGCGTCAAGCTGCCACACGCGCAGAGGTAGCGTTGGACGAGATTCCTGCGCCGTCAAAGTTAGCCCCTTACGCCGTTGCGATGGGCGCAGAAGTTGCGAACACAGAGGGGGACATTTCAGCGGTCGGTCGGTTCATCTTGTTGTATGACAACCAACATTCAGATATATGGGACGGTAACTTTCGGATTGTGACATATATTCGCACAAGCATTGAATCAGATCTGGGTGAAGACCCGCTGGTATCGGAAGTAGCGTGGACCTGGATAATGGAATCTTTGGATGAAGCAGACGCTACGTATCGTCAACCTGGCGGGACAGCTACGCGCGTTTTGTCAAAAGGCTTCGGTATGCTAGATCACCAGTATGAAACAATAGATCTAGAATTGCGTGCGTCGTGGACACCAGCTGGCGATCACCTGAATAGACATTTGACGGCATGGACAGATATGGTATGCACGTTCGCCGGTTTGCCACCCGTGACAGAGGGTGTGATTCCACTTAATCCGATCCGAAGGAAGTAACGATTTCTAGCGCGCATCCCACCGCAGACGACTATAAATCGTCTAGCGAATACCCCAATGAGCCTCTTCTGATAGAGGAACCAGCAGGTGGGGTCCCCCCAATAGTGGACACTGACGCGCAACTGCACCATGTAGCGGACAAGCTTAGGTCTGGTAGCGGACCAATTGCCGTCGACACGGAACGAGCCAGTGGCTATCGCTATGGACAACGCGCCTTTCT
>DEPX01000072.1:6381-9229 GCA_002358975.1 Micrococcaceae bacterium UBA3381
TCGAATGGATCCTGCACGCAGCTATTCAAGATCTCCCTTCGTTGCGCCAAGCTGGTCTATGGCCAGACAAACTTTTTGACACAGAATTGGCTGGCCGTCTCCTTGGTTATAAGAAAGTCAGCCTTGCGGCGCTGCTCGAACATAAGCTGAATGTCACCCTTGCAAAGGAACATTCGGCCGCGGACTGGTCCGTTCGACCGTTGTCCGACGATATGAGAAACTATGCTGCACTTGACGTTGAGTTATTGCATCAACTGCGCTCCGCTCTTATAGACGAGCTACAACAAGCACGTAAGCTTGATATAGCCTATGAGGAATTTGACTCCCTATTAACCCGACCCCAGAAACCTCCGCGCAAGGACCCGTGGCGGCGTACTTCGGGTATTCATGAAATTACCGACCGTCGAACGCTCGCGATCGTAAAATCCTTGTGGACCACGCGTGAAAAACTTGCAAGATCACGTGATGTGCCGCCTGGCAAATTACTCAACGACAGGTCTCTTATTGCCGTAGCAAAATCGAAGCCGCGAACTGTTCCTCAGCTGATGAAAGTACCAAGGATGCGGCGTAAAGCCGCCGCTCGTGACGCCCGCCGTTGGTTACAGGCGGTGCAAGATGGTATCAAGCTCTCCCAGGATCCTGACAAAGTACCGCCCATGCGTGTCTCATCACAGACACCCCCAGCAGTAAAAGCATGGCGTGATTCAGACCCGCTAGCAGCTCGTAGACTTCAGACATGTCGAAAACGTCTAGCAACTGTGGCCACGTCTCAAAGCATGCCATTAGAGAACCTTCTTCTGCCTGAAACGCTCCGTGAAATTTGCTGGCGTCCTCCGGAACCTATCACACCGGAATCAGTTGAACGTCGTTTGAACGATCTTGGGGCACGGGCGTGGCAAGTCCAGGTAACATCTGCGGTCATCACGGTAGCGCTGCTCGACCCCGACCCGTTAGAAATCTTGCCAAAACGACGAGGCTAAGATACCTAACGGAGCACTAAAATTATAGGTAGTGAAAAACGTTATATGAATTGTTGCAAAGACACACCCTCTAGGCGCAGATTCCTGGCCGCAGGTGGAGCGACAACCGCGGCCGTAACTCTTGCGGCTTGTTCTTCAACTCTTCAGCAAGAAGAGTTTACTGATGGAGTATTTACCCGGGCAGTTGAACTGGCACAGTTGCCTACCGGCTCATCTATTCAGTTGACTGTTGGTGGCAGCCAAGTGCTACTTTATCGACAATCAGAACACACCGTTCATGCTTATTCCGCGGTATGCACACATCAGGGTTGCATCGTCGACGCAAGTGACGAAGCTTCTGCACCTTTTGCGTGTCCATGCCATGCTTCACATTTCGACAAAGCCACCGGCGAAGCCACGGCCGGGCCAGCCAAAACGCCCCTCACCCGACACAAAACGTCAATTGAAAACGGGTGGGTTCTCGTTGAAGTTGAAGAAGCTCACTAACGGTTTCTGTCGGTCTATCGTCTATCCCCCATAGCGTCCCCGCCCGGGACGTGGCCGACCAACTTGGCTCCCTAGGTTCTTGTCAGCACCGGGATACCAATCTGGGTCTTCAGCTTTGCGACGGGGATAGTAACGTCTGATCCACCACCACCAACATATAGAGCCAATACCGGGCAATATCAGAATCGCTAACACCCACCAGATACGCTGCATAGGGTCCAAAGGAGAGCTGCTAAGACTCCATAGAGACCACACCATAAAAACTACTAGCAGTAACGCGCTAGCCGTGAGAGATAGTTCACCAAGGGTATTAATAGCCTGCACCTTCAATCCACTACCCGCGCATTAGTATAAAGCGACCTTATCAACTGGTGGAAAAATGTCATCAAGAATTTCCAGGTCGTCTGCATTCAATTCATAGGCGAGGCTTTTTACATTTTGCTGTACTTGTTCTACGCGCGTCGCGCCGGCAATTACAGACGAAATGGGCTTTTGCGCAGCCAGCCAACCGAAGGCAACAGCTACCTCATTAATGCCACGTTGTTGGGCGAATTCAGAAAATTTATCAAGTTGGCCCCAATCGGCTTCAGCCACCATGTGTTGGCGTACATAGGACAGCCGAGCACCCTCTGGTCCGCCGTGACGGGAATATTTTCCGGTCAAAAGCCCATTATTTAGTGGAAAGTAAGGGAATAGACCAAGGCCAAACCTGCGAGCAGCTGGTACGATCTCGAGCTCCGCACGGCGGTCCATGAGATTGTAGTGGTTTTGGGCTGAGATGAAACGTTCGGTACCTAAATTCCTAGCCACATATTCTGCTTGCGCTAGCTGCCAACCAGCGAAATTTGAGTGCCCAACGTATCGAACTTTGCCATCACTAATCAGCTGGTCTAAGGCAGCCAGCGTTTCATCGATCGGTGTGTAAGAGTCTGGCGTGTGATATTGCAATAAGTCAATATAGTCCGTACCCAGTCGTTCTAAAGACGCCTCGACTGCGGCAATGATATATCGGCGCGATCCCCGAGCACCAAAGTCTGGACCGTTGGTACCTCGCATATCCATCCCGAATTTGGTTCCGATCACCACTTGATCACGCACGGATTTTAGTGCCTGCCCCAAATATCGCTCCGATAAACCGGGAGTTTTGCCGTAGGTGTCGGCTGTATCGAAAAAGGTTATACCCGCATCAACTGCGGAATGAACTACGCGGGTAGCAGCATCCGGTTCTTCAGTTGGTGCCCCGGCACGACCAAGATTATTGCAACCAAAACCGATGACCGATACGACCAAACCGGAGTCCCCAACACGACGAAACTGCACTTCTAGTTCCTTTCAATATGCATGCGGTCAGTGCGGAAATCTGTATATTTCAAAGCTTCACT
>DEPX01000072.1:9316-15232 GCA_002358975.1 Micrococcaceae bacterium UBA3381
GTCGGCTTTGCCAGTTGTCGACAACTCCCAGACCTCGCCAAGCCAATAATGCGGCAAACTGCTCCGCAAATTTCTCGGCATTGGTTTCTTCTACGATGGTCGGTTGAGAACCTTTATATCCAATCGATATAAGGAGCTGTTCTTGTTGGATCTCTGCGATATCTTTGAATCCATCAGCGGAGCTCTGTTGAGCAAAAGAAACCAGCAAAGTATCTGCCTCATTTTCACTCGTGACAGTTTCCACTTCGGTGGTCCCTATATGGCCAAGCTGACCATGGTGCAGAACGAACTCGCCCGCTTCTTCCTCCCACCATGCTTCTCGATAATGTGAAGGACGCTTAGCATCTGGTGGAATGAAATAGCTACGAATAATGCTCACAATGTTCCTCGGTTAAGATGAAATAGGTTAACTGTTCACCAAATACTATCGGCATCGTGGGCGCAATTGTATTCGCCAACGAAAGATGGCCCGAGACCTACCTCGTAGGTTTCGGGCCATCTTGCCTGCAACATCAATTCGGTTGCTTGGTTTGCCGGTTAGTTGTTCTTCGTAGCCATTTGACGTAGAACATACTGCAGAATGCCACCGTTACGGTAATAGTCGGCTTCACCAGGGGTATCGATGCGAACCTTCGCGTCGAATTCGACGTTTGTGCCGTCATCCTTAGTAGCCGTGACGTGCACAGTCTCAGGACTTTCGCCATCGTTGAACTGCGTAATTCCAGAGATCGCAAAGACTTCAGTGCCGTCCAGGCCCAGCGAGTCGGCAGATTCTCCTGTTGGGAACTCCAATGGTAAGACGCCCATACCGATCAGGTTCGACCGGTGAATGCGCTCGAACGACTCGGTAATGACAGCCTTGATGCCCAACAGTGCTGTACCTTTAGCTGCCCAGTCACGAGACGAACCGGAACCATATTCCTTGCCACCAAGAACTACCAGCGGAGTACCCTGCTCCTGGTAGTTCATAGCTGCGTCATAGACGTAGGACTGTGGTCCGCCTTCTTGGGTAAAGTCGCGAGTAAAGCCACCTTCGACACCGTCAAGCATCTGGTTTCGGATCCGAATATTGGCAAATGTACCGCGGATCATTACCTCGTGGTTACCCCGTCGGGAGCCATAGGAGTTGAAATCTTTACGTGCGACACCATGCTCTAGCAAGTATTTGCCCGCCGGTGTCTCTGATTTGAAAGCACCTGCTGGAGAGATGTGGTCGGTCGTTACCGAATCGCCAAGCTTCAACAGTACGCGCGCGCCAGATACGTCTTCTACTGGTTCAGGCTCCAAGGCCATCCCCTCAAAGTAGGGCGGTTTACGCACGTAAGTGGATTCTGGATCCCATTGGAAAATATTGCCTTCAGGGGTATCAAGGCCCTGCCACCGCTGATCGCCGTCGAAAATGGTGGAGTATTCCTCATTGAACATTGCAGTATCAATGGAACGGTCGATAATCTGTTGTACTTCGGTGGGATCTGGCCAAATATCACCCAGGAATACGTCGTTGCCTTCGCTATCCTGGCCCAGTGGTTCGTTTTCGAAGTCAAAGTCCATAGTGCCAGCCAAGGCATAGGCAACTACTAGCGGCGGCGACGCCAGGTAATTCATCTTTACATCTGGGTTAATGCGGCCTTCGAAGTTGCGGTTACCAGAAAGAACTGATGTTACTGCCAAGTCGTTATCATTAACCGCCTTGGAGATTTCTGGTGCCAGCGGACCGGAGTTTCCGATGCAGGTAGTGCAACCATAGCCCACAATAGAGAAACCAAGTTCTTCCAGATGCGGGATAAGACCGGACTTCTCGTAGTATTCGGTGACGACGCGTGACCCTGGTGCAACAGATGTTTTTACCCATGGTTTAGAAGTCAGGCCTTTTGAGACAGCGTTTCGTGCTAGGACGGCTGCTGCCATCATGACCGAAGGGTTGGAAGTGTTGGTACATGAAGTAATGGACGCGATGGCTACTTTTCCATGGTCCAATTCGAATTCGTTGCCATTGCTGAGAGCAACTTCAGCGGTACGCGACGGACGACCAGCACCAGTTTCGTCGGTATCGGCAAAGTCGTGAATATCCTTGCGGAACTGATCTTTTGAGTCGTCAAGAATAATACGATCTTGGGGACGACGCGGCCCGGAGATTGACGGAACTACAGTGGAAAGATCCAATTCCATGTACTCGGAGTATTCTACTTCGTTTGCAGGATCATGCCATAGCCCCTGCTCTTTAGTATACGCTTCAACGAGTTTAATGTTTTCTTCGGAACGGCCAGTCAGACGCAAGTAGTCTAGGGTCACTTGATCAATGGGGAAGATTGCAGCCGTGGAACCAAATTCTGGCGACATGTTTCCGATGGTGGCACGGTTTGCTAACGGTACAGAACGGACACCATCGCCGTAAAATTCCACAAATTTGCCGACTACGCCGTGTTCACGCAACATTTCAGTGATGGTGAGCACGACGTCGGTTGCGGTTGCACCGGATGGAATCTCGCCGGTCAATCTAAAGCCAACGACACGTGGCACCAGCATTGATACTGGTTGTCCAAGCATGGCAGCTTCGGCTTCAATACCGCCGACTCCCCAGCCTAGTACGCCTAGCCCATTAACCATGGTGGTGTGCGAGTCAGTACCGACACAGGTATCGGGGTAAGCTCGTAGGACGCCACCGACTTCACGAGTCATCACGGTGCGTGCCAAGTACTCGATATTGACCTGGTGGACGATGCCCATGCCTGGAGGAACGACTTTGAAATCGTCAAACGCTGTCTGACCCCAGCGTAGGAACTGGTAACGCTCACCATTGCGCTGGTACTCGATTTCTACGTTGCGTTCCACAGCGTCAGGAGTACCAAAATGATCAATTTGTACCGAGTGGTCAATTACCAATTCGGCAGGGGCCAGCGGGTTCACGAGAGTAGGGTCGCCACCGAGATCGGTGATTGCCTCACGCATAGTGGCCAGGTCAACAACACAAGGTACACCGGTAAAGTCCTGCATGAGAACACGTGCAGGGGTGAATTGAATCTCGGTGTTCGGCTGAGCCGATGGGTCCCAGTTCGCTAGGGATTTAATCTGCTGCTCTGTGATGTTTTTGCCATCTTCGTTACGGAGCAGATTTTCTAGCAGAACTTTCAATGAGAAGGGAAGGTTTTCTGCACCTTCAACCTTATTGAGGCGATAAATTTCGTACTCAGCACCATCGACGTCCAAGACGCCTTTGGAACCGAAGCTATCGACTGTAGTCACAGTGGACTCCTCTTTTCCCGCCCGCCAGGGCGATTCCATTGTCCTGTGTAAGCTATGTCGCGCAACGCGTGCAAATGACAGGTTAGAAGCCAAGGGACTTGCCCAATCCTGGCAACTCACGCGAGGGCAATATGGGTTTATATTCTAGCGCGAGTCAAGCGTCGTTGCGTGATTGTCTCAGCGTTGCAGAAGGCTTGAATGTAGTGACCGTTTCCATATGGAATGTATCTGGAAACAAATCGTAAATGGTACTGTCAACAATTTCCCAGCCATGTTCAACTAGCCATTTAGTGTCACGTGCAAACGATGCGGGATCACACGAGACATACACAATCTTCTGGGCTGCCAATTGATGTATACGAGTTATTGTTGCACGACCCGCGCCGGCACGAGGCGGGTCAAGGACCACAGAATCAACCTGTCGGTTGTCCAAACCACCGCTGGCAATTGGTGCATCAGGCCGCTGCAGCCACGAACCAATGATCCTATCGGTAAGACCGTTGATTACGTATGCCTGTTTTTTGTCATATAAATTTTTACGGGCATCGCGTGATGCACCCGGAGAAGCCTCTACCGATAACACTGCGCCGTCTTCTTCGACACCGACAGCTATGAATCTAGAAAATAGGCCCGCTCCACCATATAAGTCGGCTATGACTTGACCTGGTTGGACATCCAGTGCGTCCATCACCGCGTTAACCAAGGTCTCTGGTGCATCCCGGTGTACCTGCCAAAAACCATCGCCTGAAACACGGAAGCTATGGCTACCATAGGTTTCGGTTTCGACGATTTCACTGACCCAGCTACGCCCTCGAAGTCGAACTATTTCAAGGGGTCCAAATTGTTTAGACCGCAGACCAGCCACAACAGATACTTTTGATGGCAAGTGAACCATACGCTTGCGCCATTGCCCGATGTGTTTTTCCAGCAGCTTTTTATTGGCAGCGACATTTTCCAGCGGAAAGATTACGACCAAAACTTCATCCCCGTGGGATGGTGTAGCAACTTCAACTCGAGCAGCACCGCTAAAATCAATGTCCCAAAGCTGTAACGCATCGAGTTGACGTACGCCCAAGGGTATATTGCGCACCGGTACAACCGTGGCCGAACGATGGACGTTCATGGCTAATCGACCAGTAGAAGTCACAGCGAAAGCATTGCGTGTCCTCCAGTGAAGACCAGTAGGCTCATCTTCAGCAATACCGACGACAGGGGCCTCTACAGTGAGCTTGCTGATTCGTGCCATGGTATCGCGAAAAACTTGGGCTTTGAGTCGACGCTGATGCTCTAATGTAATATGTCCGAACTCGGCGCCACCAACCGGATAACGCCCCGAGGCATGGGCACGTATCGAATCTGCGAGTTTCCATTGATGTGAACGCCGAAATTCCGAAGGGCGAACTACAGATACGGTATCTGCACGCCAAAAGCGTGCATCATCTCCCCCAGCGGTCACTGCCGCATTGACTATCTCACCTGGAATCGCATGTCGTACAAAGATCACTCGCCCGTCATGGCGAGCAACGCAATGTCCGCCGTGGGCCATCGCTCCGACTTCAAGAGTAAGGATCTGGCCAGCGTCTTTGTCATGCTCTGCCAAATGCGCGGCAGTTTGTGAACCTGTGCTTGTCATTGATCGGCCTGCTTCAAATTGTGTTGTGAGTGTTATTTTAGTGTGAATTTCGGCTAGCCGATTTTCACTTCTGATTAAGTTATGCGTTAATCACCATAGTATCCATAGAAGCTGTGTGATGTATCACTGTGTCTCGATGGGTCACATTCTTGGATCAATCTCTGCAGCATCAGCTGTTTGCCCGCTATCTGGGTCGTTTTTTAGGTGTGTTGAGCCAAGAGGTGCCGGTCGCGAGACCAGCCAGCCAAACCACAGGACCAAGGCATACAAGGGCACACCCATAACCAATCGGGCAGTACCTAAAGCAACCACATCGTTTATCCAATATAATGGCAATTGGATAGCCAGTCGGCTGCCAAATACCAACACCATCAGTAGCGTAGCAATCTGATACTTTCGACGTCGGACAAGATCTTTTTTCCAGGAAACGCCTTCACCCCGGATCCAACCATAGATCAGGCCCATAAGGGGCCATTTGACCAACATTGATATAACAAAAACTAAACCATAAGCAGCTGAAACGTAAAAGCCAATCACATAATAACCGCGCGCATCATCCTGCATGAGCGCCATAGCGGCAGATACCGCAACTCCAAAAACACCAGCGAGTGCCTGGGTCAACGGCTGTTTTTGTAATATCCGCAGCAGACTCGCTACTGCTGCCAAACCAACAGCCCAAAGTGCCGAGACGATCACGTCAGAAGTCGTGATAAACGTCAATAAAAACACCAAAGCCGGCACTGTAGCCTCGGCAATTCCTCGCCACCCACCTACGGACGCCATAAGATCCAGCCCGCCTGAGGCATTCAGAGCGGTTTGTCCTGCTAGTCGTTGGGCGACTTGGTTCAACTGCGCATGATTTTCTGGCTGTCCGTTAGAGTGCGTCAAAATGGTGCTCAATTCTAAGGTATAACGTGGTTGCACCCGCTATAAAACTTCTAATTGTTCGTGGTCTCCTGTTGTGTAACCCTTGCCTGCTTCCGACGCTGTACTGCAGCTTCTTGCATTGCGGCCTGTACATTTTCCGGCGGTGTTAGTTC
>DEPX01000026.1:0-2540 GCA_002358975.1 Micrococcaceae bacterium UBA3381
GGAGTATGGGAACTCCACGATGCCTACTGGACACATTCGCGGCTATCCTGTGTTGCCGGGCTACGCAGCATCACCTTGCACATGGAGAGTGGGGAAGCGGCCAGCTTTGAGGCGCTCGCCGATACCATCATGGCCGAAATCAGTGCCACAAGTGTGCGCGAAGATGGCGCTTGGGCCCAACGCCGGGATGCTTCAGGTACAGATGCTGCGCTACTGCTGCCATTGGTACGCGGAGCCACCGGTATGGATGACCCGCGAGCAACAGCCACACTACGGGCAGTCAGGGATGAGCTGAATAAAGACGGCCACATTTATCGGTTTCAGCACGGGGGAAAACCGCTGGGCGAAGCAGAAGGCTCCTTTACTGCTTGCGGGTTCATGATGGCATTGGCCATGGCCAAGCATGACGAATTACTCCCCGCGCTGCATTTTTATGAGCGAGCGCGGCTGGCATCAACCAGTTCGGGATTATTTACTGAAGAATTCGATGCGGCCAGCCATCAGCTCCGTGGCAATCTGCCGCAGGCGTTCGTCCACGCACTGTTTATCGAGGCTGGATTGCAATTGGCCCCGATTGTTGATTCGACGAATAGTCAGGAAGAACTATGAAGCCAGCTAAAGGTCCTCAAGTCGTCGCGGTCACCGGAGCAAGCGGTGGTATTGGCCGGGCATCGGCCATCGAATTTGGTCGGACCGGGGCAAAGGTTGCATTGATTGCCCGCGGCACAGCAGGTTTGGCCGGTGCCGCACGGGAGGTTGAGCAGGCAGGCGGTAAAGCCATCACGATCGAAGCTGATGTTGCTGATGCCGCCGCGGTGGAAACGGCGGTCAACCGAGTCGAAGATGAACTCGGGCCAATCGACGTCTGGGTTAACGTTGCTTTCACCACCGTCTTCGCCAAATTTACTGACATTGCCTCCGAGGAGTTCCGCCGGGTCACCGAAGTGACCTATCTGGGCTATGTGTACGCCACCATGGCCGTCCTACCCCGGATGCAACGTCGCGGTAAAGGCACCATAGTTCAGGTCGGATCGGCGCTGGCCTATCGGGGCATGCCCTTACAAAGCGCTTATTCCGGCGCCAAACACGCGATCCAGGGTTTTCACGAATCCCTACGCGCCGAGTTGCTGCACGATAAAAGCCCGGTCAAGGTGACGATGGTGCAGATGCCGGCGGTCAATACCCCGCAATTTTCCTGGGTGTTATCGCGGTTGCCAAAACAAGCCCAACCGGTGCCGCCAATCTATGAGCCCGAGGTCGCCGGACGGGCCGTAGTATTTGCCGCCAAACATCCACGCAGAAGAGAGTACTGGGTGGGCGGCAGCACCGTGGCCACCCTGACCGGTAATACGTTCTTTCCGGGCATACTTGATCGATCGTTGGGCAAATCTGGGTTTAGTGCCCAGCAAACCAAACAGGACCGCGATCCGAATCAGCCGGCAAACCTGTGGGAACCAGCAGATGAAACACACGACTTCAGCACCCGAGGCATCTTCAGCTACCGCTCCAAAAATATTTCGCTGCAGTTCCTCGCCTCGCGGTATCGCGGCACATTATTTACCGCAGCAGTGCTGGGTGCCGGTACCGGAGTGCTCACGTGGCTGCGGCGCAGCAATAAGACCAAAAGCAGAAAACACTAAATAACGAAGCACAGTCTGACATCTAGAAGGGTGAGTATTATGGCCCAATCAGTTAGCGATTTTATTATTGACCGGTTAATTCAGTGGGGTCTGCACCAATGGTATGGCTACCCCGGTGATGGCATTGGCGGTTTTGACGGGGCGATGGGTCGTGCCCAACGCGATGAAAAAGACTTCACCTATATTCGTCCCACGCACGAAGAAGAAGCCGCCTTTATGGCTACCGCCCACGCGAAATTTACCCAGGACGTTGGTGTGTGTGGCTACCTCCGGGCCCGGGGCAATCCACCTGCTCAACGGGCTCTATGATGCCAAAGGTGACAACGCTCCGGTGGTGGCCATTGTTGGCCAGCAGGCCCGGGTCTCCTTGAGCACCGAGTTCCAGCAAGAAATCCACTTAGAACGGTTATTCCAGGACGTGGCGGTTTATACCCAAACGGTCACCACACCAATGCACGCCCAATACGTGGTGGATACCGCGGTACGCAACGCCAAAGCCTACCGGGGCCCCGCCGTCGTGGTATTACCGGCCGATATTCAAACCATGGATATGGAAGAACCGTCCGTGGATCACTTCGTTTCCCGCACCGGCGTGGCATATGTTGAAGACAACCTGTGCCCCGATGATGGCTCGCTAGCCCGGGCAGCAGAGGTGCTAAATGCTGGTGAAAAAGTCGCGATGCTCGTTGGCCAGGGCGCCATTGGTGCCACCGATGCGGTCCTGGATGTGGCTGAGAAGTTGGGCGCCGGCATCATTACCGCGCTGCTTGGTAAAGAAGCCGTACCCGGAGATGTGCCCTACCACACCCAACAACTCGGACTGCTAGGGTCGCGGCCCAGTTATGACATGATGCAAAACTGCGACACCCTGCTGCTGGTGGGCACTAACTTCCCATACGG
>DEPX01000026.1:2548-3382 GCA_002358975.1 Micrococcaceae bacterium UBA3381
CGGCGAGTTTATGCCACCAACCGGTAATGCTCGGGCGGTTCAAATTGATTTATCGGCACGCCACCTGGGTAACCGGTATCCCACCGAAGTGAACCTATGGGGTGACGCCGACACCACCCTGAAGGCTCTGCTGCCACACCTGAATCAGCATGATAAGGACTGGCAGAACTCGATTTCGAAGCAAATGGAAGATTGGGAGGACGAAAACCATCGGGTCGCGATGACCAAAGCCGACCCGATCAACCCGCGCCGGGCTTTTGTATCACTGAATGAAAAACTGCCCGAAAACGCGATCATCACCGCCGATGCCGGCAGCACCGCCGACTGGTACGGTTTCCACATCAAACTGGGCCGCAACCAGATGGGCAACCTATCTGGTCGGATGGCTTCCATGCTGGGGGCAATGCCCTATGCCATCGCCGGCAAATTTGCTCACCCCGACCGGCCGGTAGTGTGCACCATCGGTGACGGCGCCTTCCAGATGATGGGTATGAACGGGCTGGTCACCGTCAAACGACATTGGGAGGAATGGTCGAACCCGACCTTCATTGTGCTGGTGATCGACAACGACGATCTTAACCAGGTGTCCTGGGAGATGCGCATTGTTGGTGACCCACGGTGGGATACCGCCCAAATGGTGGAATCGATGGACTATGCCGGTTACGGCGAACTTCTAGGGTTCAAAGGCATCCGAGTCAACGACCCAGACGACATCGACGCAGCCCTAGATGAAGCTTTCGCCGCCGATCGTCCCGTCGTCCTCAATCTCAAAGCCGACCCGAACACACCACCACTACCGGCCCATATCTCCATGGACCAGGCAACCGGGTTAGC
>DEPX01000213.1:0-6938 GCA_002358975.1 Micrococcaceae bacterium UBA3381
CAGACGGCATAGACGGGGATGTGTTGCTGTGCTGCTGCTTGTCCAACACCCACCGGCGTCTTACCTTGCAACGATTGTTCATCCAAACTGCCCTCACCGGTAATGACCAGATCGGCATTGTGTAGGGCACTGGCGAAGTCGACAAAATCTAATACTACGTCGATGCCACGGCGCTGCTTTGCACCTAACGCAGCCATAGCTGCAAATCCGGTGCCTCCGGCAGCGCCAGCGCCGGGATGGTCAATCATATCGCGAACGTATTGGCCGGCATTGGGACCCCATTCGCGTTCGGCGGCCTCGGCCAGCAAATTCGCGAAATGGCCTAACGCAGCATCAAGCGTTGGTACTTGGTCGTTATCCAAGCCTTTCTGCGGGCCGAATACGGCGGCAGCACCAGCAGGCCCAAGCAATGGGTTGTCCACATCGCTAGCCAGAACCACATCGATGTCAGCCCAGCGGGGGTCGAGACCCGCTAGGCTCACTCGAGTTAGGCGTTGCAAGTTGCCGCCGCCGTCGGGGATTTGCTGATCGTTGCCGTCATATAACCCCACGCCCAGGGCAGCCAGCATCCCCGCTCCGCCATCGGTACATGCCGACCCACCCAGGCCCAACACGATGCGTTGGGCACCGGAATTCAGGGCGTTCTGTAATATTTCGCCGGTGCCGCGGGAGGTTGCTGCTGCACCGGCGAGACGATTTGGGTCGAGCAATTCGATGCCAGAGGCTTGGGCTAATTCCACTACAGCCTCGTGTGAACCGTGTAGCGCCCAAGTTGCTTCAACCGGCAACGAGACCGGCCCGGTCACCTGAAGGCTTTGCCTGGTGAAGCCTGCCGAAACGGCAGCGTCAACCGTTCCTTCACCGCCATCGGCCACGGGGACGCAGCGCACCTGGGCTGACGGCAGCACTGAATTGAGCCCTTCGGTGAGGGCTTCTGCGACTTCCGTGGCGGGCGCCGATCCTTTGAATTTATCGGGTGCGACAACAATGACGGCAGAACGGTTCATAGGATACCTACTAATCCAGTAGTGTCAGGGCGGTTGGAGCGTCCTCAGCGTTGGCGGCTAGGTCTTCGAACTCATTGACATTGTTTAAAGCCGTCCCCATAGCAATGTTGGTGACACGTTCCAGAATTACCTCCACTACCACCGGAACACGGTGGGTATCCATGAGTTGGCTGGCCTGTTCGAAGGCTGGCCCTATTTGGTCTGGGTCTTCAACGCGGATGGCCTTACAGCCCAGTCCTTCGGCGACTTTAACATGATCCACCCCATAGCCGGAATACCCGCCTTCTTTTGCTTCGGGTGTGGCGTTAATATTGTCAAAGGCCAGTGAGACTTCATAGTCCATGTCGAAGGCCCGTTGCGATTGCCGGATTAACCCAAGGTATGAATTATTTACCACTACGTGTAGGTAGGGCAGCTGGTGTTGGGCGCCGACCGCCAGTTCTTCGATCATGAATTGGAAATCATAATCTCCAGACAATGCCACCACAGTTTCACCTGGTTTGGCACGTACCACTCCAAGTGCTGCTGGGCCGGTCCAACCCAGTGGTCCCGCCTGGCCGGCATTGATCCAGGAGCGTGGACGATAGGCATGCAACATTTGTGCCCCGGCGATCTGGCTGAGGCCGATGGTAGTCACATACGTAATGTCGCGGCCGAAAGTGCGGTTCATTTCCTGGTATACCCGCTGTGGTTTGATGGGTTTTTCATCGTAATGCGTCTTACGCTGCAGCTGTCCTTTACGAGCGGTACAGCTGGTTGACCAGGTGGAATATTCCGGCACTGATCCGGCTGCCTTGCGTTTGCGTGCGGCATCAACCAGAGCTTGGAGTGCCGCTTTGGCGTCAGATACCACACCGTAGTCCGGTGCGAAGACCCTGCCGATCTGAGTTGGTTCGATATCGACGTGAATGAACTTTCGGTCAGCTCGATAAACGCCTAGATCGCCGGTGTGGCGATTTGCCCACCGGTTGCCGATACCTAGCACGATGTCAGATTCCAAGAAATTCGCGTTGCCATAGCGCGTATGGGTTTGGATGCCCACCATACCCGCCATTAACGGGTGGTCATCCGGTATGGCCCCCCAACCCATAAGCGTTGGTACCACAGGAATGTCCAACAACTCAGCTAATTCGATCAGCTCGTCAGCAGCGTCAGCGTTAATGATCCCACCACCGGCAACAATCATTGGACGGTGGTGTTGGAAAAGCATGTCCAGGATCTTATTAGCTTGAGCTTCAGTTGCAGCTGGTTTCGAGACCGGCAGTGGCTCATATGTGTCAATATCGAAATCGATTTCAGCTAACTGTACATCCAGTGGCAGATCTACCAGGACAGGGCCAGGGCGGGAAGAGCGCATGAGCTGAAACGCTTTTTGGAAAGCTCCCGGCACTTGTCCAGGTTCCAGCACAGTGGTCGCCATCTTGCACAGTGGCTTTGCAATTTCGTCGATATTGATAGCTTGAAAATCTTCTTTATGTAAGACGGCCACCGGCGCCTGCCCGGTAATGCAAAGTAGCGGAACCGAATCCGCTGCTGCCGCATACATACCGGTAATCATATCCGTGCCGGCGGGGCCTGAGGTGCCAATACACACCCCGATATTTCCGGGTGCCGACCGGCTGTACCCGTCGGCCATGTGTGAGGCTCCCTCAACGTGGCGTGCCAGGGTATGATTCAGGCCGCCGTGAGCTTTCATTGCTGAGTACAGCGGGTTGATGGCAGCACCTGGTAAGCCAAATGTTTCGGTTGCGCCTTCTTTCTCCAAGATCAGCGCGATGGCATCTACAGTACGCATCGTGGTCATGTCAGTCTCCTTGAAAAGTCCTCTGAGGGGCTTAGTTATTGGCCCGGCCGGAAAGCTCTTCCACAAGCCGGAACAGGCCGGAGTGGTCAAGGCCTCCGTCGCCATGATTGACGGTTGCACCAACTAGCTGGGCTACGGCAGCGCCAATCGGGATCGAAACGCCTGCTTCGCGAGCTGCGGCAGTGACGATACCCATGTCTTTGTGGTGTAGTTCGAGTCGGAAGCCGGGACTAAATTCGCGGTCTAGCATTTTCTGCCCCTTTTGATCCAGGACTTTCGAACCGGCTAGTCCACCGCCCAATACCTGCAGGGCTGAAGAAGTATCGACACCGTATGCTTCTAAAAAGACGACCGCTTCGGCCAGCAATTGGATATTACCGGCAACCATAAGTTGGTTTGCTGCTTTAACGGTTTGTCCAGAACCGGAAGGGCCGACTCGCACAATGGTCTTGCCTACAGCATTGAGTACATCTTGGACAGCATCGAAATCGGCTTGCTCACCGCCGATCATGATCGACAGCGCACCATCAATGGCGCCCTGCTCACCACCGGAAACTGGGGCGTCCAGTGGTTTTAGGCCTGCGGCGCGTGCCTGCTCGGCTAAATCAGTGGCTACATCTGGACGAATGGTGGAAGCATCAACCCAGTAGGCATCCTGTGGGGCATGAGCGAAGACACCCTCACTGCCGGTAACTACCGCAGTGACATCGGGCGAATCGGGAACCATAGTTATAATGACGTCGGCGTCTTGCACGGCCTCTGCGATAGTTTCGGCTGCGCGACCTCCCGCTGAGGCAAGGGCCTGAGCTTTCTGCGGTGAACGGTTATAACCGGTGACCGGAAATCCGGCGTCCACGAGGTTTTTTGCCATTGGCAGACCCATGATACCCAGACCGATGAACGCGATCTTTTGCTTTGCCATATAAAGTCCTTTCTAAAGCTCTACAAACGTGACTGATCTGTGCCAGGTGGCACTTATTTGGTCAGCCATTCAAAGGCAGTGGCTTGGTCTTGTTTGTATTCCAAGGCCACCTTGCCGGTGTAACCCAGCTCGCGTGCCCGCGCGATCCACTTGAATAGTGGTAGCTCCCCGGAGCCAGGGGCGCCACGGCCAGGATTATCTGCGATCTGGATGTGCCCAAATGTCTTGGCGTAGTCTTCAATGACTTGGGCGACGTCGTCGCCGTTGACGGCCATATGGTAAAAATCGGCCAGCAGTGCAATATTTTGTGCCGCACCTGCTTTGGCATCACCGGATTGAACCCGTTCAATAATTTCTACGGCATCAGCTGCAGTCTTCAAGGGGTACTCATCGGCACCAGAGACCGGTTCGAGTAATACGGTGCCGCCGATTGGTGCCACTGCTTGGGCAGCAATAGCGAGGTTTTCTACAGCCAGATCGGCTTGTTCTTGCTCGGAGACGCCCGGCTGACGCAGACCATAGAGTGCATTAAACGCGGTGCAGCCGGTGCGCTCGCCAATTTTGGCGGCAATAGCGCAGTTTTCCTTGAATGTAGCTTCTTCACCTGGGGTGGATACTCGGCCCCGGTCACCGCCTGCCATGTGGCCTGCCCAGAAATTCAGTCCGACAAGACGAACGCCGGCCTCATCGAGGGCGGTAATAAATTCTTCAACCTCTGCCTCTGAGGGAGTCGGTTCGCCGTCGAATGGCCACCAAAACTCTACTTCGGTGAACCCAGCAGCAGCCGCGGCAGCGGGACGCTCGTTAACAGGTAGTTCGGTTAGCAATGTGGAGCAGTTCAGTACAAACTCTGCGGGCGAAAAATTTAGGTTTTCAGATTGTGCGGTGGAAACGGTTTTCGTCACAACAACCTCCCTGTACTTTCATAATGTGGAATTTAGTTTTTGGGTTGTGAAAGTTAGCGTAAAAGTTATTGTGGCGTCAGTCAAGTTCAGTACGTGAATTTATTTCATGATGCGATAGTTGAGTTCCACAAATGGGCCGAATTGACGTTCGAGCTTGACAAGAATAATGTGATCTGAGCTACTCTTAGATATTATCTTTCGAAATATAAATTTCACACTGTGAAAATATGGCGCATGCCGGATTCACGAGGAAACGAGGGACTGTGAAATCTCTTTTCGCCAAGCCCGCCTATGCGGCAAACTCCAACGCACCGGAAAATGAACGATTGCCGATGGGTCAGACCTTCGCTTTTGGTCTTCAACACATCTTAACTATGTACGGCGGTATCCTTGCCGTACCGCTGATCGTGAGTAATGCCGCAGGCCTCTCTGCCGGCGATACAGCAAAGTTAGTCACGGCGAGTTTGTTTGTCGGCGGCCTAGCAACGGTACTTCAGTCTGCTAGTTTGCCGTTTCTTGGGTCCCGACTCCCGTTGGTTCAGGGAGTGTCATTCGCGTCCGTGTCGACTATTCTGGCCATCCTGGCCGGCGGGGATACACTCCAAGATGTTTTTGGCGCAATCATTGTGGCCAGTATTATCGGCTTCTTGATCGCGCCGTTCTTTGCCAAGATTGTTCGTTTTTTCCCCCCGGTTGTGACCGGTACGGTAATTACCGCTGTTGGACTGACATTGTTCCCAGTGGCTGCCGATTGGGCTATGGGGGGCGATGACACAGCCGATGATTACGGCTCAATGATGAATATCGGTCTGGCAGTCCTTACCTTTATTATCATTATGATCTTCTCCAAGGTCGGCGTGGCAACGCTTTCACGGCTGTCCATTCTGTTGGGTCTGGCCGTCGGCACAATAATCGCCGTGTTCATGGGTAGAACAGACTTTTCCGAAGTGGGAGATGGCATGGCCGTGGCATTTCCCAAGCCCTTTGAATTCGGTATGCCAACCTTTGACATCGCAGCGATCTTATCGATGCTCATTGTCATCCTGGTGGTTAAAACTGAGACCACGGCAGACATTATCGCCGTCGGTGAGATTGTTGGCACCCCAGTAGATTCGCGGCGCATTGCAGATGGGTTGCGTGCAGATATGTTATCTTCTGCGGTAGCGCCAGTGTTTGGTTCATTCACCCAGTCTGCATTCGCTCAAAACGTTGGTCTGGTAGCGCTATCCGGGGTGAAGTCTCGCTGGGTTGTCACTGCCGGCGGCGGTATCATGATTGTGCTTGGTCTGGTTCCCTGGTTGGGCCAAGTCGTTGCGGCCATCCCCATGCCAGTTCTTGGTGGTGCAGGAATTGTTCTGTTCGGCACAGTTGCAGCGTCCGGCATCCGAAATCTTTCAACGGTCAAATACGAAGGCAATATGAATCTGATCATTGTTGCCTCGGCTTTGGGCTTTGGTATGATCCCGGTCGTAAGCCCTGATTTCTACAGTGATTTCCCATCATGGGTTGAAACCATTTTTGATTCTGGAATCTCTTCTGCGGCTATTGTTGCCGTCATTTTGAACATCATCTTTAATGAGCTGACGGCAGGCAATTCGCCAGATCCATCTGTCTTTGCGGCGAAACCCTTACGCTACCTGACGGGGTCAAACCTTCAGGATTTGGAAGATGGCGATGTTTTTGTTGACGGCAAATTGGTCGACTGCGATGGCGAAGAAGTGCCAATAGTCCCAGAGGAGAAACTCGAAGAGGTCAAGGAGCGAATTGAGTGTGGTGAGGTCACCACGACGCAAGAGCTTGTGCAGGTTGTTAAGGGAGAAAACCCCGGTATAGCTAAGCCAGACCCCGAAGTTTCAACGCGAAAAGCATCCAAAAAATAATCTCACCGGTTATTGAACTGGTGTGACTACGATAAAACGCTCGGCTAGGGATCTAGTCGAGCGTTTTGTTTTGTGTGCAGGAAGCCCTTGATGTCGCTGTTGTAATTATATTGCATATAGGCAGCGACTTTCAGCGCCGAAGGGCTAGGGACATGTGCTGATATACCAAACTGATGTGCCGATACTAAACCTTCTGAGTTGGCCGTTGATTTCATTGTGTCGTTAGGTGCCTGTGCGGCTGCGGAGGATTTGCGATGATGATGGGGCATGGAAGGCCCCCGAAGCTTCGGTGGTTAGAAGGGCAGCCCGAAATCAGTTAGTCGTGACCATATGAAGAGACAGGTATTGGCGCTATTGAGGACAGAATGGATATGAGCGTATCAATGAACAGTACCCCGATATGAGCCTCGAGCTTGTCGG
>DEPX01000213.1:7023-15886 GCA_002358975.1 Micrococcaceae bacterium UBA3381
GTGTCCAAGACAATCGGCATTGTCTTGGACACACCCTGTAGATAGCTATGTATAACTTGGTGTTACAGCGTGATCTGTCGATTCACATCTTTGTAGAGCAGATACCTGAAGTTCGATGGACCACCGGCATAGCACGCTTGAGGGCAGAAAGCCCGAAGGGAGAAATAATCTCCGGCTTCTACTTCTACCCAATCGGCGTTCAACCGGTAGACAGCTTTACCTTCCAGCACATATATGCCGTGCTCCATCACATGCGTTTCAGCAAAAGGAATGACGGCGCCAGGCTCGAAAGTAACCACATTGACGTGCATATCGTAAGCGAGATCGCTGGGATCCAAGAGCCGAGTAGTTCGCCAGGCGTTATTTGTACCTGGCATCGGCGCCGGTTCGATATCCTGCTCTTGGCCAAACTGTGGCGTTGGCGTGTGCCCCTCTAACGGTTCGTAGCGCTTACGTATCCAGTGGAACCGTGCCGGAGCATCCCCGGTGGCTCGGAGCTGCCATGAGACCCCGGCAGGCAAGAAAGCAAAGCCACCCTCAGTGAGATGTTGAGTCTGTCCATCCAGTTGAATCGATACAGACCCCTCCAGAACAAACACGAAGCCCTCAACTTCTGCCTGCGGCTCCGGATGGGTGGAACCGCCGCCCGGGGATACCTCCAGAATGAGCTGGGCAAAGGTTGTAGCACCGCCCGCCACCGGCCGGTTCAAAATCCAGGCCCGGGTCTGCTCCCATTCGGGCAAAACCGAGGTGACAATATCGCGAAGTACCCCCTTGGGGATAACCGTATATGCCTCGGTGACTACCGCCCGGTCGGTAAGGAGCTGTGTTTGTGGCGGATGGCCACCATGCGGAGCATAGTATTGCGGGGTTGAAGTCATGGAAGTCTCCTTGCGTACTGTCGAATCATGGTGCCGCCGATTCTGGCACTAGCCCAGTAGATGCTAGCTGTTCTAAGACTGGCTGGCCCACCCCAAGCCGTGCTTGGATATCGGTGGCGTCTGCTGCCCCACAGGCGGTGCTACGCAGAATATAGCGCGCCAGTGCTTTAGCGGTGGCAGGCTCATCCATGACGGCCCCTGTTTCCGCACGAACATAGCTTCCCAAACGCTGTATTGCAGAATCCAACGACCGATTAAAGAAATCAAAAGTCGCAAGAAATCGTGTCGGAAGCTGAGCAGCATGCAAGTCCCAGCCCTGATAGATGCCACGACGAAGATGACGTCCTACCAAACCGGCATGGAGTTGCCAGGCGGCCTTAACATCCTCGGCGGGGCCCAGGGGCAGGATATTGGTCGAACCATCTGAGAAATGGACTCCGGTGCCTGCCACCGCCGTCAAAATCACGTTCTTTGCAAAGTCCGCAGCTGGATGGTCCATAGACTGGTATGCCGCCGCAATGCCAAGCGATGCAGAGTAGTCATAGGTGCCGTAATGCAACGAGGTAATACGGCCCTGGCCGGCATGCACCACCCGAGCGATGTCGGCAGTTCCGTTGGGACCCACGATGAGCTGTGGGGTTTCGACCTGTACTTCATAACGCACCGTACCAGGCGGTAGGTTCAACCCGGCTTCCAGCGTGTCTGCCACATCGTTCATTGCTTTGATCTGATCAACGGTAGTGACCTTGGGTAGCGTCAAAACGGTGGAATCCGGTAAAGTGCCGGTCTTTTCCAATAGAGTGCTCAAGTACATCTCTAGGGTGCGCAACCCACGAGCTCGAACATCTGCTTCCAAACATTTGAACCGAATGCCAACAAAAGGCGGAGCTGTGCCAGCATCAATGCTTTGAGCAACGTATTGGGCCGCCTGGATTGCGTGTTGGTCTTCTTCGGCGTCGGAGCGTCGACCGTAGCCATCTTCGAAGTCTATTCGTAGATCTTCGATGGGCTCCTCAGTTAGCTTGCGCTCGACCAGTTGGGCCAAATGCTGTCTATACTCGGCGCTCTGGGCGTCGTCCACAACGAGTTCAGCTAAGTCAGTCAGTGAACCTTGCTGACGAACCGCGTCTAAGGCCTGTTGACCCCATTGCTGGGGTGTGTCCGAGCTATAGCGATCGGCTGGAATATAGACAGTATGAACAGCTTGTCGTCTGCCGTCGTCACCGGGATAGGCTTGTTCGAGCAGCGCATCGGTGCTGGCCAACTTCTGATCAATGTGTTCCAGTATGTCTTGGTTGATAAGCATCAATCAATCACCTCGTAGGCTGGCAGGGTAAGGAAGTCCACGAAGTCGTCTTCACGGCCGGTGGTGATGCGTGCAATGATTTCAGCGGCTGGCTCGTAGTATCGCTGGAAGCGCTCATCATCTTGGAGCTCATCGCGTAGCCGTGCCACCTCTTCGTCTAGGATAGTTGCTACTCGTTCAGCGGTAATAGTCTTGCCGGTATCGACGGCGGTTACTTGGTTGGCGATTTGTTGCCAGACCTGTGAACGCGAGATTTCAGCGGTTGCTGCATCTTCCATCAGACTGTGGATGGCGACGGCGCCGTTTCCGGAAAGCCAAACAGCAGTGTAGGCAACAGCAACATAGAGGTTAGCGCGCACACCTGCTTCAGTAACCTGACCTGGAGCCGAAGAAATATCAAGCAGATCTTCAGCGGTGATATTTACGTCATCGCGCTGCCGGTCGACTTGATTTGGTCGCTGACCCAGCACTGCAGTGAATTCTTCAGCGCAGATATCAACTAGGCCCGGATGCGCGACCCAGGAACCATCGAAACCGTCTCCAGCTTCACGCTGCTTATCTGCTTTAACTTTTTCTATGGCGTTCTTGGTGGTTTCTGGTTCATTCCGGTTGGGAATGAACGCCGCCATACCTCCGACGGCGAATGCGCCACGTTTATGGCACGTCTGGACTAACAGGTCGGTATAGGCGCGCATCATCGGTGCCGTCATCGATACATCGGCGCGGTCCGGCAGAATGAATTTTTCGCCAGCTTCCCGGAAAGTTTTGATAATTGAGAACAGGTAATCCCAGCGCCCAGCGTTCAGACCTGAGGCATGATCCCGCAGTTCGTATAGGATCTCATCCATTTGGAAGGCTGCTGGGATGGTTTCAATCAGGACGGTGGCGCGCACGATGCCGTGTTCCAGTCCGAGCTCTGATTCAGCGAAGGTGAAGACATCGTTCCATAGGCGTGCTTCAAGGTAGGATTCCATTTTTGGCAAGTAGTAGAACGGGCCTTCGCCGCGTTCGTGTAGTGCTGCTGCATTATGGAAAAAATGTAGACCGAAGTCCACCAGAGCACCGATAGCGCGTTGGCCATCAATCTCGATATTTTTCTCTGGAAGGTGCCAGCCGCGGGGACGCATCACGACAACGGCTACTTCGCCGTCTTCCCGCAAGGTATAGGACTTGCCTTCCGGAGAGGTGAAGGACAAGTCCCCACGGGCGGCATCGCTCAAATTCAGTTGTGATTCAATCACGTTGTGCCAGAACGGTGCAGCGGCGTCTTCTAGGTCAGCTAACCACACTTTGGCACCGGAGTTTAGGGCATTGATTGCCATTTTTGCCGGAGCGGCCGGACCGGTGATTTCCACACGGCGGTCACGCAATTTTTCCGGGGCAGGGGCAACCTGCCAGTCGGATTCGCGGATCTCACGGGTTTCGGGTAGAAAATCCAACCAGCCCGTCTCTGCCGCGGTACGACGTGCAGAGACTCGGGCGTCCATAAGATCATTGCGTGTTGCTGCAAAACGCTGGTGGAGTTTTTCAATAAATGCCAGAGCCTCAGGGGTAAGAATCTCGTCGATTCTTGGTAGGTCTTGGCGTCCGGTCACAGTGATAGTCATGAGTGCTTGGCTCCTTTTCTAGTTTTCTGAACTATCTGCATCGAGTTGTATTAGGCGTCTTGCTGCGCAGTTTCGATAATGGCGTCGGCCACCCGTGTGGAGACTTCAGCGTCAAAGACAGAAGGGATGATGTAGCTGGGGTTGAGTTCATCGGCAGAGACACAAGAGGCAATGGCTTCTGCAGCAGCTACCAGCATTTGATCGGAAATATCGTGCGAGTGGGCGTCCAGTAATCCGCGGAAAAAGCCGGGGAAGGCAAGCACATTGTTGATTTGATTGGGGTAATCAGAGCGACCTGTTGCCACGACGGCCGCGTTTCGTGCCGCTACCTCGGGATTAACTTCTGGGTCCGGGTTCGACATCGCAAAGACGATCGCCTCTGAGTTCATATTTTTCATATCGTCTTCATCGAGCAGATTTGGCGCTGAAACGCCAATAAATACGTCAGCACCGGCAACGGCCTCTTTGAGGCTTCCCTTGAAGTTTTCGTGGTTGGTGTTGGCTGCTAACCAACTACGGTGGTCATCGTCGTGGTTTGAACCGTGTTCAATGACTCCATTGCGGCCCGCAGCCAAGATATTGGTTGCCCCGGAGGCAATTAGAAGTTTGATAATGGCGGTCCCCGCTGCACCGACACCAGAGACTACGATGCGCACATCAGCGATGTTTTTGTTGACCACTTTCAAGGCGTTGATCAGCGCAGCCTGGGTGACAATTGCAGTGCCGTGTTGATCATCGTGAAACACTGGGATATCGAGTTCCTCGCGTAGCCGCTCTTCGATCTCGAAACAGCGCGGGGCAGAAATATCCTCGAGGTTAATACCGCCATAGGCCGGAGCGATTGCCTTACAGATGGCGATGATTTGTTCAGTGTCGTTGGTATCCAAGGCAACTGGCCAAGCATCCACGCCGGCAAACTGTTTAAATAGGACGGCTTTGCCCTCCATGACGGGCATTGCGGCCTCCGGGCCGATATCACCTAAGCCCAGTACCGCGCTGCCATCCGTTACTACGGCTACGGTATTGCGCTTGATAGTGAGGTTTCGAGCATCTGCTTTATTTTTGGCAATGGCCTGACAAACCCTGGCGACCCCTGGCGTATAGGCGCGGGAGAGGTCATCGCGGTTGCGCAAGGGAACTTTGGGTTTCGACTCGAGTTTGCCGCCCAAGTGCATAAGAAAGGTGCGATCGGAAATATTTCCAACGGTGGCGCCTTCCAAAGCGTCTACGGTTGCGCGAATTTCATCGCCGTGTGCTCGGTCGCGAATATTGCACGACACATCGACGGTCATTCCTGCATGTGATGACTCGACAACGTCCACCGCGGTGATCTGGGCGCCGGTGCTGGCGACCGCATTCGTTACATCTGAGGTCGCGGTGAACGTGGCAGGAGTTGAGACCCGCACTGTAATCGAATAGCCGGGGCTGGGTGCTGTCATCAAGGGACTCCTTCAAAAGATTCTTATCATTTCGTATGGTGAAAATGTACATTTACGACGTGGAAACCAGTATCGCTTATAGAGCTAATTTCGGCAAGTGGAACTTAAATTCCACTTTCGATGTAGGATGGTCGTAATTGCCGACCCAAAGGAGTGCAGTGTGGAACAGCCGAGCGTAAAACCACCGACCGATACTACTAATCCGGCAAATGGTGCTGCTCCAGTCAAGGAACCTAAGCCAGGAGTCCAGTCTGTTGAGCGAGCCTTTGTTTTACTAGGGCTGATTGCCGATGCAGGTGGTCGGGCGACGTTAAGTGAATTGGCGGAGCGCGCTGATTTGCCCATGCCAACCATTCATCGCTTGCTTCGTACCCTAGTGAATTTGGGGTGCGCTAGACAATTGCAGGATCGCGGCTATGCCCTAGGACCGACCTTGATGCGGCTTGGTGACCTTGCTGGCCGTCAATTGGGTGACATTGTGCGCCCGCATCTCCGTTCGCTTGTGTCGGCACTCGGGGAAAGTGCAAACGTTGCCGCGCTTGACGGTGACATGATGGTCTATGTCGCACAAGTGCCTTCAAAGCACTCAATGCGGATGTTTACTGAGGTGGGCCGTCGCGTGCACCCTTCGGCAACCGGTGTCGGCAAAGCGGTTTTACCAGCGCTTGATGACGAGCGTATCGCTCAGATTGTGCATTCTTCGGGCATGCCGGAGCTGACCTCAAATTCTCTGACCGATTTCGCCGACTTAGAGGCGGAGTTAAAACGTGTGCGGCAGCGGGGCTATGCCATTGATGAGCAAGAGCAAGAACTAGGTGTGCGATGCTTCGCCGTTGATATTGTGGGCGCTCCGACTCCAATGGCGGTATCAGTGTCTGGGCCGACGAGCCGGTTGGATGACGACTTCGCTGGCCGTGCGGTGCCACTGCTGCAGGAAGCTGCACGCCAAATAAGCGCAGACCTCAATCGCGTTGAGTAGTTGTGCGGTATTGCATGCAATAGCTTGACCCAGATGATGTCAAAGTCGCGCCCCGGTCCTATCGGCCGGGGTCGTTGCGTTTGGAATTGGCATTAACCCCTTGACGAGCCCAGTCTCATGGGTCATACTACTTTCATGCAGTGAATACTGATTTCCACTATATGAAAGTAGGAAAAATGACTGCTCATTATGAAGAAAAGAAATCGCCATCGTCGACAGACCAGGACTACTCGCACCCTGTCGGGGGAGACGACCCAGACTTTGGGCCAATGACAGAGTCCACCCCGGTACTATGCAAGGTGCCAGGTCTAAAATCTGTCCTGCCGCAGTGCCGCTGATACAGCGCGAGCACTGTAATGGTTCAGTGCTGATACTGAGCCTGAGCTAAAAATATATCTGCCGGCATTAGTCGGTATCACGGAAGCCTCGCTCGATTCATTCATGCCCATCGCAGGGCGGCGGGCTTTGAGTAGTTGCCTGTAATTGCACGTCACGCGCGTTGGTGAGTTGTATTATGACCACGCTCAATAGACAAGGTCTGTATGCTGCCCGGAGGCGCTGTGACACGTGCAATAGTGGATGGCGGCATCCACATATAAAAACCGTAGGGATAACATATAAAACCGCCCCGCAGTTCTACTCTGATTCAGAGTGAAACTGCGGGGCGGTTTTGTCGAAGGCCTACTAAGAACGGGGGCCGTTAGTTAGTGGCAGTACCGACTGGGCGAGTTAGCAGAAACCTGCGACACCAATCCAGTCACGCTCATCAACATCGGCACCTTCTCGTGCAACTGTTGCTTCAATCAGGCCGTATGGGCTGTCTGCCGCGTGGAATACCTCGTTGGGGTTGTCCAGGCCAAAGCGATCAAGGTCGTACAGGAAGTGATGTTTGTTGGGGCAAGAGAATTTGATTTCATCAATCTCTGGGACTGCAGCGATCACCTTTTCCGCCATCTGATACAGCGTGTGTTGCAACGCATAGGAGTAGTGATCCGTGAAAGTCGACATGATAATGTCTTTGACCTTCTCGTAGATGCCTTCAAAGTCCACATCCGTGGTGTTATAGCGCCAACGGGTGGCGATATCTGTGGCAAGGATGCGATCTTCGGTTTCTGGCAGCGTAGTGTACTTGTCCTTAGGGTAGCCCACGAAGCCAGATTCGGTGGTCTTGAGCACCGTGAGGTCATGGAAACCGGAGATCATCACATCCCGTTCGCCGTCGCGGACGAGCAAGGCGGTACGGACTTCGGGTGCTGAACGGTAGAAGGCGTGGTCATGGTCATTAATGCGTGACCAACCGTATTCTTCTGCAGCCCAACGACCGCCGGTGACCCAGTCAAAGCTGGAGGTGAAGTGCTCGGCTAGTCCGAGCAAAAATTGCTCGGGTGATTCGATGCCGTTCTCCTTGGCTTTGGCAAAAACCGTATTTTTCTGGGTATCCGTGGCGACCACGTGTTCGTTATTGCCTTCAGTATGTGCACTGGCAAAGTCTCCACGTAACTGCGAGGTGACATTGAGGTCACGTAGGCTATGCCGTTTGCTATCCCGGTAAACGCGCACAACATGGTTTTCGGCTTTGCCGTATTGGTTGGCAGTAAGCCGTACGGTGCCGTTACTTGTCTGAGTATTTGGGACGGTTTGAGTCATGGGAATAGTCTCCTATACTGGTTCCTTTTGGCAACCGCTGACGGACTGTGCTATCAGCTCCTGGGTCAGCTGCCACGATAAGTGGAGTAGGCGAACGGGCTCAATAGCAGCGGCACGTGATAATGCTTCTGGCTGGCATCGACCGTAAAATCCACGGTGATCGAGGGGTAGAAGGTTTCCACGTTTCGGCTAGCGAAATATTCGCCGGTTCCAAAGGTGATCCGGTATACGCCGGATTCCAGGGTCTCAGGGCCCAGATCGGGCACGCGGCCGTCGTCGTTGGTGACGGCTTGGGCAATTTCGGTATTGTCGGCATCGAGCAGTGTGATGGTCACGCCGGTGGCCGGGGTGCCGAGGGATGCATCGAGGACATGGGCAGTTACAAAGCTCATGCGAATAGTCCTTTCAAACGGAGGGAGGCAATCTGGTTGAGCTGCTCGGCGACTTCAGTTACTTCCTGCTCCGGAGAATTTTCCATGCGACGCTGCAATTGCGCTAAGATTTCTTCGGGGCTGCGGCCTGCTGCTCGGATAAGAAAAACTCGATCGAAACGCTCTTCGTATTCTGCGTTTCCTTGAGCGAGCCGGGTTTGGACGTCGTCAGTTACGGTGCCTAAGCCTGCTTGTTCATTGCGGGATAAGGTGGCTTCTTTGCCGGTGCCTTTGGCTTGCTCGCCAATGCGAGGGTGATGGGCCATCGCCTGGTCTACCTCAGCGGCACTCAGTTGCGCGCCGGATTGTTCGGCGCGGTCAAGTACTGATTGGACCGTATCGTATGGGCGTCCTGCTGCGACGTCGTCTATCCAGCGGGGAACATCCAAACACGGTCGTAAGGCCTGCTCGGCTTCAGCTTGCGACAAAGCGTTGAACTCTTGTACGTCCACTCGTGTTTACCTCCACGATGCGAAATAATGTTTCCATGTAGTGTAATCTAGTGAACTGCGCCACAGCAAAAATGTCAAGTTCTCAATGTAGCGTATCTAGCGTGCAACTTCCTGTGATGAA
>DEPX01000130.1 GCA_002358975.1 Micrococcaceae bacterium UBA3381
GGTCACCGACGAAGTCACGACGGCGATGCTGGATCCTCATCATCTCGGCTGTCGACAAGATAACCTTGAATCTCGGGAGCTAGCATATCGACAAGTTCGTCATGACTGAGGTCAACCATAACTGGCAGCTGGATAATGTGGCGCGCTATAGCGACACCGAGCAGGTGCGTGGCGGCCAGCGCAAAACCTTTGGCATCTGGGCTGTCAGGTGTGGGTAGAGGTGCGTCGTCCCGCACGCGTGCACTGAGTACTTCGATCAACATTTGGGCGGCTTGTTTGGAAGTCATCGCTGAACGAAATAATCCTAGCAGGATCGGGCGTGTGACCGGGTCGTCCCACAATCTCAAGTAAGTATCCGTGACTTGTCGGCCCAGCAGTGCCGGATCTCCACGGAGGGCTTGGGCGATCTTTGTGGGGATCACAGTGCGCTGGGCCATCGTCGTTGCAAATAGCTTTAGTTTGTTGCCGAAGAAGTAGCGAATCAATCCCGGATCGACACCTGCATGCAAAGCAATCGTTCGGATAGAGGTGGCGTCATAGCCGAGTTGTGCGAATAGCTCCTGGGCTGCATCAAGAATTGCGTCCCGTGTGCCGGAGTTTCCTGCACGTCTACCCGAGGGATGTTTAGGCGAAGGCGTTGGTTCGTAGGTGCCCATATGTCTAACTATATCGTTGTTTTGTAGAATTCCTCACTTGTAGAATATCGGCTATCGTTAGCTGTACGATGCAGTGAACAGCTCGGCGAACATCAGGAGGTAGGCATGGAGGAAGTTGCGATCAGCGTGACGGGACTGACCAAGTCGTTTGGCCGATTCCAAGCGTTGAGGGGACTTGACCTGAGTGTCACTCGCGGAGAGGTCCACGGCTTTTTGGGGCCTAATGGTGCGGGAAAATCTACGGCGATACGGGTCCTGTTGGGCTTGATTCGGGCCGATGATGGCACGGTTAGAGTTTTAGGTGGTGACCCATGGAGGGATGTTGTCAAACTGCATCGCAGATTAGCCTATGTGCCCGGTGACGTGTCGCTGTGGCCGGGGATGACCGGAGGCCAGGCCATCGACCTGCTCGGGTCGCTGCGCGGCGGCCTAGACGAGTCTCGACGCAAGGAGCTGGTGGAGCGTTTCGAACTCGATCCGAGCAAGCGGGGACGACAGTATTCCAAAGGCAATCGGCAAAAGGTCGCCCTTGTTGCAGCACTGTCCTCCAACGTCGAGCTGCTAGTCCTGGATGAGCCGACCAGTGGCTTGGACCCGCTAATGGAAAACGTCTTTCAAGAGGTCATTGCTGAGGCCAAAGCCCAGGGCGTTACGGTGCTGCTGAGCAGTCATATCCTCTCAGAGGCCGAGGCGCTAGCCGACCGTGTCTCAATTATCCGCGAGGGACGAATCGTTCAGACGGGCACTTTTGCCCAGCTGCAAAACGGGACCCGTTCCACCATCCACGCTGAATTTGCCCGTCGTCCTACCGATGCGGCTCTAGCGGTATTTGATGATGTCCATGTCGACGCCACCCGTGTGCGAGCCAATGTAGATTCGTCTCGAATTGGTGAGGTAATGGAAACGTTGACACCTTTTGGAATCACCGCTTTAACCGTCGAACCACCATCGTTAGAATCTTTGTTCCTGCAACTGTACGACACCGACCAGAATGGGCAGGAGGCCCCGCAATGAGTGCCCTCGCTGGTACGTTAGTGATGTTGCGGACCGAGATACGCCACGATGGTCGTCTGCTCGCTCCGTGGATTGTTCTGGCCACGGTGTTGTCGGCATCCTCGGTATTGGTCTATCCGTGGTTATTTCCTTCAACCACTGACCGGGAGGGATTTGCTGCCGCGATTGGTGGGAACCCAGCGTTGGGCTTGATCTTCGGACCAGCCCAAGATCTGCTTAGTGATGACGGATTCAACGCGTGGCGTTCCCTAGCACTGGGTGGTTTCCTGACGGCACTTGGGATGATCTTTGCGGTCACCCGATCTTGCCGTGCCCGGGAGGATTCTGGCCAGGCAGAGTTGTTGGCTTCTGGCGTGATGGGAAGGGCCACCAGATTGGTCTCTGGAGTGATAATGTGCCTGATGTTCTCGGTGCTTCTCGGGCTGGTCACCGGGCTGGTGACGGTGCTCTGTGGGGGTGGCTGGAACGCTTCGATGCTACTAGCGACAACAATGACGGCAACGGGGTGGATATTCACCGGTGTTGCTGCTGTGACGAATCAGTTGGGCTCAGATGCCCGGACAGCAAACACCATGGCAATAGGTACACTGGGCATTCTGTTCGTGTTGCGAGGCTTCGCTTTCGCGGTTGAGGCTCCCGACTGGACCATCTGGGCCAACCCGCTGGGGTGGATGAGCAAAACAGAGCCGGCTGTGAGTAACACCTGGTGGCCACTACTGCTGGCTGTAGCTCTGACCGTGGTGCTGCTGGCCATTGGGCTCACTATCCAACTTCGCCGTGACTTCGGTGTCGGCGCTATCGCCCCACGTCGTGGGCCTGCCCGTGGCAAGATTCGATCAATCTGGCAACTTGTCCTGGCAATCAACCGCGGCCCGATCATTACCTGGACCATCGCGTTTATCGGCTTCGGCATTGTCTTCGGCAACCTGACCACCTCGATCCAAGACATCCTCGCTTCTGACTCGGCTGTCCAACACATCCTGGCGGCCGGCGCCACCTCAACCGAGACGCTGATTGGAGCCTTCGCTGTCACCATTTTTTCGCTAGTCGGTATCATTGCCTCGATTCCCGGCGTCCAAACCATGGTAAAGGTTTACACCGAAGAAATTGAGGACCGAGTCGAACCTCTCATGGCTACCGCGATTAGCCGCCCTCGGTATTACACCAGCAACATCGTTGTCGCGTTCATTGCGCCTGCAATATATGTTCTGATTGCCGGCGCTCTGATCGCAATGCTCGCCTCGGCGGCAGATATAGGGCTGGCCTTTGAAGACCTCTGGTTCCAGGCGGTGGCCACTGTTCCGGCTGTGTGGACCGTGATCGCACTGGCCGTGGCGGTGATCGGAGCGCGACCTCAGGTCCAGATGGCCGCGTGGCTGGGCGTGCTGGCTTCGTTCGTTTTGACACTATTGGGTCCCA
>DEPX01000067.1 GCA_002358975.1 Micrococcaceae bacterium UBA3381
GGCAGCGGCCACTATTTTTGGTCTTGTAAGTGCCCGTCAATTTGGGGTCCGCTACGAAACCCTCCGGGTACTACCAGCCGGATCCACTCCATTTCGCATCTTGCACATTGGCGATATGCATCTTGTCCATGGAGACCGCGGCAAGATCAACTTTGTCCGCAGTCTGGCTCGCCTAGCACCTGATTTTGTCATCAACACCGGAGACAATCCGGGCGGTCTTGATGCGGTCGACGACGTTATCGAAGCGCTTGAACCGCTGCTTGGGATACCCGGTGTTTTCGTTCCCGGATCCAATGATTTTTATGGGCCCCGACCGGCTAATCCGCTACGGTATCTGCGCGCTCCCTCCGATATTGACAGCATCGAAGAACTACGCGAAACAATTGATGTCAAAACGATTTTCGAAGCATTTACCCAAAACGGTCAATGGCACAGAGTCGGCAATAGATCGTTGGTGCTCTCTGTACGCGAGGACCTTAAGCTACATTTTGCAGGTACCCATGACGCTCATATGCAAGCGGATGCATGGCCAGGCTTCGACAAATCTGTTTCAGGAGAGCACTTACGCATCGCAGTCACTCATGCCCCCTACCGTCGGGTCTTAGATGCGGCTATTACCGATGGCGCAGATCTGGTATTTGCTGGACATACGCACGGCGGGCAAGTAGCACTGCCCCACTACGGCGCAATTGTCAGCAACTGTGACTTGCCTACTGGCCTTGCCGCCGCCCTATTTGGCTGGCGGGCAGGTGGCAAGGCCGGTATGGTCAATGTGACAGCCGGGATTGGCACGTCGCCAACCATGCCGGTGCGTACCTTTTGCCCGCCCGAAGCCGTGGTCATTGATCTAGTGGCCGCCTAACTAAAGGATCGACCAGTCAGACGACGGTATGCGGCACGATAGCGTTGGGCGGTGTGTTCTACAACGTCGTCGGGCAGTATTGGCGGTGGCGCATCAGAGGCTCTATCCCATCCTGAGGCCGCCGAGGCCAACCAATCGCGCACAAACTGTTTATCAAAGGAGTCCTGGGCCTGGCCGGGCTGATATGTTGCAGCATCCCAGAACCTTGACGAATCTGGGGTGAGCACTTCGTCGCCCAGCGTGATGACCCCGTGCTCATCCAATCCGTATTCGACTTTAGTATCGGCCAAGATGATACCGGATTCTCGAGCGATGCGTTCCGCGGTCGTGTACAACTGCAGGGTTTTATCACGGATGGCTTCGGCTGTGTCTGAGCCGATACGTGCGCTCATTTCGGCGAAACTAATATTTTCGTCATGATCGCCGACTGCGGCTTTAGCAGAAGGTGTAAAGATTGCTGGCTCGAGCTTGGAACCGTCTTCTAACCCGCTGGGCAATTGGATGCCAGTGACTGTTCCATTCTGACGATATTCAGCAAGCCCGGAGCCGGTTAGATAACCACGGCCGATCGCCTCAATGGGAAACATCTTTAAGCGTTTTACAATCATGGCCCGGCCTGCAACAGCAGCAGGCACATCGGTGGACACCACGTGATTGGGCAGTTGGAACTCATCGGCCAACCGATCAAACCACCACAGAGATAGCTGGGTGAGGATTTTGCCTTTTTCTGGGATACCGGGAACCAAAATATGGTCAAAGGCTGAGATCCGGTCGGTGGCAACCACCAGCAGTGTTGCCGATGTTCCGGGAGCAGATTCTGCTGGCTCATAGAGATTGCGCACTTTGCCAGAGTAGATGTGGCGCCAACCGGGAAGGGTTAATGCAGTATCGGTCATGACGCTATGCTCCTGGAATGCTAATTTGCCCGTTGATGGCTTTCTGCGCGATATCGGTACGGTAATGGCCGTTGGGTACCTCGATTTGGGCTACGGCATCGTAGGCCTTTTGCTGGGCGGCGGCTAAGTCCTCGCCGGTGGCGACCACGGTTAACAATCGGCCACCGGATGCAGTAAATTCACCGGTTTCTCCCGATGTGGTACCAGCATGTAGTACAGCGACATCATCGAGTTTGGCAGCTTGGGCAATGCCATTAATTTGAGCACCGGTTTTCGGAGCGTTCGGGTACCCCTCGGAGGCCACCACTACCCCAACAGCGGCGTCGTCGTGGAAGGTAATGGTCGGAAAGGTGGTGCGTAGTTTGCCGTCGGCAGCAGCTTTGAGTAACTGCCCCAATGGTGTTTGCAACCGGGCCAGCACCGGCTGGGTTTCAGGATCACCAAAGCGTGCATTGAATTCGATGACCTGCACACCTCGTTTAGTCACCGCCAGGCCGCAATACAAGACCCCGGTAAACGCAATGCCACGGTCAGCCATTTCTTTGAGCACCGGTCCGGCGACCTGTTCCATGACATCATCGGTGAACCGTTGCGGCAACCAGTCCAACGGGGTATATGCACCCATCCCACCGGTGTTAGGGCCCTGATCGTTATCAAGGGCACGTTTGAAGTCTTGAGCCGGTGACATAGCCACCCCGTGGGTGCCGTCGGCAATGACGAAGACTGATACTTCGGGACCATCCAGATACTCTTCGACTAATACCGGGTCTCCACCGGCCATGATCGCATCACCGTGGGCGATAGCTTCGGTACGATCCGTTGTAACAATAACGCCCTTGCCTGCCGCAAGGCCGTCGTCTTTGACAACGTATGGGGCACCAAAGCTGTCCAAAGCTGACTCCAGCTGCTCACGGTCTGTGACGGTATGGGCTTGCCCGGTGGGTACACCAGCAGCTTGCATGATCTCTTTGGCGAAGGCCTTGGAGGATTCGAGCCTGGCAGCCTGCTGGGTCGGACCAAACACCGCAAAACCGGCCTCCTGCAACGCATCGGTGACACCGGCGGCTAATACGGCTTCGGGTCCCACAATGATCAAGTCCGGCTGAAGCTGCTCACAAAGCTCCACCACCTGTTGGGGCGACGATACGTCAATCGGGTAGACGGGAACTTCTTTGGCAATACCGGCGTTTCCAGGTGCACAGCGCACCTCAGAAACCAGTGGATCGGCACGAAGGGCTTGCACGATTGCATGTTCGCGGCCACCTGGGCCTAAGACTAGAGTTTTCACGTCTCTAAGCGTAGTCGGTTTAGCGCTGTTCTTGGCCGGTATGTCTGAACTTGCCCAGTGGATTCCAGTAGACTACTTCACATGGCTTTTCGACGACATCACCTGCCCTACGGTCAGGGCCCGGGTTTGCCCCGCTGGTTACGGGTAATCTATCTGTGGTTATTGGTCACGCTGGGGGCGACTTTTGTCTCCTGGGTCGGGTTTCGAGCCTTTGTGGGAGCCACCCGCGGGGATATTTTTCCAGCGTTAATTTCCTTGGCTATCGGTGTGGTTGTTGGAAGTATCACCACCTGGGCTATCTACCGGCGAAAACCCAAACGTTAGGAGACCGTAATGTCCGGACCCATCCGAGCCAACGACGTCGATCAACTGGCCACCGCCAGCAGAAACGGGTTTGTCGAGAACAGGTTTTTTGGCTCCGCCGTCGTCGTGGATTCTAGCGGGGTCATAATTGCTGGTGCCGGGGACCCAGCGGCCGGAGTCTATGCCCGGTCAGCATTGAAACCCCTGCAGGCGATTGCCTCGCTACGATGTGGGGCTGATATATCGGGTGCTCAACTAGCATTGGCTACCGGTTCGCATACCGGTTCAACCTGGCACCAACAAACCGCCGCAGACATCTTGACACAGGTTGGACTAAGCGCCGAAGATCTGCAGTGCACCGCTGTTTTGCCGCAGTCGGCCTCCCAGGTTGCAGCCGCGGCCCTGGAGATGGCGCCGATCCCGTTGGAACGTAGTCGGTTGGCACATAACTGTTCGGGTAAACACGCCGGATTTTTAGCAGCCACGGTAGGCGCTGGTGCGGATCCTGCAGACTATCTAGTAGATACCAACCCGGTGCAAACCGAGGTCATCAAGGTTTTAGAACAATACTGTGAAACCTCGATCACCCACTCGGGTGTAGATGGTTGCGGTGCACCGACCCCGGTTCTATCGCTTGCCGCATTGGCCCGCGGGTTTGGCAAACTAGGTCGTGCGGGCCACGATCGTCACGCCGAGCTGCCGGCAGCTATGGTGACCCGTGCGATGCTAGAAAATCCAGCGGCTGTGCAGGGACGCAATCGGCCAGATACCGTGGTGTTGGAGTCGCTGGGGCTGATCACCAAAACGGGTGCCGATGGGGTGTTAGCGATGGCAGCACCAGATGGCACCGCGGTTGCCGTATCAATGATCGATTCGACACATCGGGCAACCCATTTGATTGCGCTGGTGCTGCTCGCCCAATACGCACCGGATGCGCTGAGCTTGCAAGACATGAGCGACGTCGTTGGACGGATTGTGCCACCTGTATATGGCGGCAATCAAGCCGTTGGCAGCATCAAATTAGCTCCCGCGATTCTTCGGTTACTTCAGTAGCATGCAAGCAGGTGGTGATGTTGATGGCACGACGCAAGATTGACGTGGCTGCCGGGGTGGCTGCGGTGCGCCAATGGGCTGCTGATCCGCAATCGGCACCTCGAGCGGTACGTGCCCGGGCCGTCCGGTATTC
>DEPX01000051.1:0-1368 GCA_002358975.1 Micrococcaceae bacterium UBA3381
ATTTTTGTCCTGTTGCTCCATGGTCACCACGCTACAGGATAAAGCTAATCTTTGGCAGAATCATGCGGAAGTTCACCAGGCTGCGGACGCGATACGCTCTGTATACACAGCATCGACAGCTTCAGACCACTGCTGTTGGAGAAGAACGATAAACCTGCCAAAAAGTGGCCATGAACAACTTATGAACAATTTTGAAAGTGCTCCAGAAAGCATTTTGAGCAAAGTTCCCCCGGACACTCCCCGTAACAGAAGCAGTCATGTGCATGGAAACAGGGGGCTAACAGTATGGCGCGGGCACGTCTACGCATCGGGGAACGTGGAGATATTGGTGCGGCAAAGCATGTGAACGGTAGTTGGAAAGCACGGTGTTCATATCGTGACTCACGCGGAGCCAGAAAACAGCTCACCGCAGTAGCCAAAACGAAATCAGCAGCCATCACAGCACTCAAAGATAAATTGCACGACATCTCATCGAGAATCATCACCAGACACGACAATCTGGAAAATCTCACAGTAGACCAGTTGGCCACTAATTTCTTCGACTATCTTTTTGAAGTTCGCCGAGTCAAAAAGATTAATACGGAAACCGTACCCAGTAAGCACGCACAGTACAAAAACCACCTAAAACCCCGAATTGGCAATGCACTGGTTATTGATTGCACTCCAGCCATGCTGACCAATGAGTTGCTTGACATCATCACTCCTGACGGCAAACTGCTGTCCGTGGCCGAAAAATGTCGCAGTCTGCTCAATGAAATGTTTAGTTATGCCGTCAACCACAACATTCTGATGGTCAACCCAGCAGAATCCATCGAACCACTCGGATACCAGGCACCACAACCAAAAATCTGGTCCGAAGACATAATGCTTGGTATTTTGAGTACCTGAGCAGCTTTTTGATCGACTTACGGACTGTCACAGTGCATCAGAAATCGTATTGGATCGAGCTTATGAATTCGGTCTACTACAACAGTGCGCTCAACCACGTATTCATGGCAGTGTTTTCTATCGGCGCTACGGTATCTATCTCCACGGCTATCGCCATGATGCTTCGTCTACGCAGAACCACCGGAATAAACACAGCGCACAAGATCACCCTCACCGCGATGTCCGTCGTTGTTTTTATCGGGTTCGTCATTGGCATGGTCTTTCTCGGCCTTGATCGTACTGAGCTGCTACAAGACTGGACAATGGCGCTAGGGGCCTGGACATCAGTTTTTGGCGTCCCCCGGACACTACCGTTGTGACACCTCGTCTCACCGGAGCATGTTCCTAAGGTTGCGTTGATTACGCGGGCGAATAAGCAGAATGTTAGTTGCCGTGAAGCTGTTGAGTTTTTGGAGTTTAAAGATAATTTTGCGATGCTTT
>DEPX01000051.1:1408-2266 GCA_002358975.1 Micrococcaceae bacterium UBA3381
CTGAGTTGTCTTAGGCGTATTCCTTTATTACTGATGAGGTCTTGGAGGCTGCGTCATGAGTAAAAAACCTTCGTTGAATCAAAAGTACAACCTTGGCAAACAAGCTGTTGAGTCGGATCCAACTCAAAAGAATGCTTTCCGTGATGATGAGGCACAGCATGTTGTGCAGATGAATGCGCGAGTGACTCCTGAGCTCAAAGAACGGGTACGGATCCATTGTGCTATCGCTGATCTGATATGTCAGAGCTATTCAAGAAGCGTTGAACTATTACTCAGATCGTTATCCGCTGCGATAGGCCAGGTGCTGTAGCTAAAGCAGAAAGAATCCAAGGGGTGGGTACCGGGGTTTGCGGGGAAAGCTTTTTCATATGTCCGTCGATGGATGAGAGCAGCAAAACCAATGCAGCAGACGCTGCAGCACTGCGGTTTCTGACGAGCGATGTGTCGATTTCTGGGTAGGACTCGCCATAACTATAGAGGGCTCGAAGTGTCCTGTGCAGAACTTGTGTTTTGTGTTTGCAGCGTAGAGTAAAGTCCTGACGAAAGAGGTTGGGCGTGAGAGTAGAGTAGGTGTATGCCTACACGTCGCAAGGCGTGGGTACAGGGTTGGTTGCTGCTGCTGGTGTGGGGCGTGTGCCTGCGGTGTTTCCTTGCTTAGAAATACTGCAGATCTACACAAACAGCAGGGTGGGGCGAATAACTACATCACCGACTTTCAGCACGTCACGAAAGCTGCCTCTGAAAGGGTCTCGGGGATTAACGGTTCACTTCCCGAATCCTCTAAAAGCTCGCGACCAGCGACAATTCACTCTCTAGACTTGTTGAATGGTGATATATAGCCAGGACTGGTGCTCTTGG
>DEPX01000051.1:2299-5472 GCA_002358975.1 Micrococcaceae bacterium UBA3381
TAGCCAATGGGATCCTCAGCAGGCTCTGCGGCAACCCGTCATCCAGCTCGCGTATCCTACCTTGCCTCTGTTCGTCTTCTCCCCAAGACCTGGGCCGGCCCCGAATCAAAGAACACATAATAGTCTAGTTGATCTTCCGTTGTTGATATCGTGCACGAAGGTTCTTAATAAGCGTGAACCCTATGAATGCCACCATGATTGCTATTAGAGCAAGCGCAAACGGTCTCTCGAACAGAATAGCCAGCGACCCGTTACTCATGAGGAGTGTCCTCCTCCAGTGAGATTCGATCATGGGTGCTAATACGAAACCCAGGATAAGAGGCCCGGCCCCGATATTGATCTTCTTAAAAAAGTAACCCACGATTCCAAAAACAATGGCCAGTCCGATGTCGAAGAAGCTGTTATTTACGCTGTATACGCCGAAAACTGCTACCGCCACAACGATTGGCATCAGAATTGGTCCTGGCACCTTGAGTATCTGGACGAACACTCGAATCATGGGAAGGTTAATTATCAACAGGAAGATGCTCCCGATATACATGGAAGCAATTACACCCCAGAATATGTCGGGATTATCGTCCATAAGCCGAGGCCCTGGAGTAATATTATGCATCACTAGGGCTCCGAATATGAGGCCTAAGACCGCGTTAGGGGGAAGGCCTAACGTGAGAAGAGGGATGAATGAGGAGTTCGAAGATGCATTATCTGCCGTTTCAGTGGCGGCGAGACCGTCAATCGCGCCTTTCCCGAATCGTTCCGGGTTCTTAGAGAATCTTTTTTCCACGCCATAAGACACAATAGATGAGACTGTACCCCCTCCGCCTGGGACAATGCCGATGAAGAAGCCCAGGATCGAGGCGCGCAGGATGGCCCATCTAGTATCGATCCAGTCTTTCGTCGTCGGTAAGACGCGAGACAGTTTGCCTTCGCTAGTTTTGTATCTGAACCGTTTCTCCGCGAGTAAGAAGATCTCGGCTAGCCCGAACAAACCGACCGACCCGGTTGCTGAGTTGAGGATGCGAAAGACTCGGCGTGCGAGATAGCGTTTGACACATCGTCGGATCTCACGGTCAGTCTTATGTTCCGCTCGACGTTTTTCCACGTATTGGAGTGTTTCTGGATCGTGGGTCATCCTCGAGATTGCGACCATATGCAAAGCGGCATTGAGGGATCGGTCTCCGCCTCGATTGAGTCGATATCGAACGGTATTGCCAGACGAAGCAGGAATGGGGTTGACACCTGCTAGAGAGGCAAATGCTGCTTGATTCCGTACACGGCCGTGGTGAGACCACGCGGTGAGACATTTGGCGGCGCTGACGGGGCCGAACCCCTTTTCCGGCAGTAAAGGTGCTGCTTCGCTTGCTTGGACTAATTCCTCAAGTCGTTGTTCATTCGTATCGATTTGCTCATCGCAGTCGATGATGTGTTTAGCCAGCCGCACGGCCTCTCTGCGAGCAACTTGAACTGAGAGCTCTTCCTTCCTAGATCGCCATCGAGCAATCTCAAAAATTTGTGCAGACGTCAGTTTCTTGCGAGCATCGATACCAAGTTCGTTGCCTCTCACCACAGCATTCAACGCATTGACTGACCGGGTACGATCTTTCGTCATGGCTTCACGGGCTGTGACAAGGATTCGTACTGCTTGCCGGAGGCCATGATCCGCTCTGGGATAACGCAGGCGGTCTTCGTTCAACGCCAGCGTTGTCGCCGCGATCCGATGTGCATCAAGGGCATCCGTCTTGCCGATCCCGTGACGGTTCTTAGCACTCATACGAGGTGCTTCAGCAACCGTATAACCGTGGGCTGTCACCGCTCCAGCAAGGCTGGCACCATACGAGGCAGCGCCTTCGATAACCCATAATGTGTCTGCATCGGCATCAGTACGACGAGCAACCCACGCTATGGCTCGGTTGATACCAGCCGCGGTCACTGGAAAAGACCGTGTGTCGATCAGTGCACCCGTAGTTGGAACCAAGATGGCATAGACATGGTTGCGGGCATGTGTATCCACGCCAACGACAAATGGACGAGATTGCGAGATACTAGTCATGGTGGTCACGAGCACCTTCCCAAGGTGATGATTGGTGTTTCCTAGCCGCCATCGGCCGGTGCCAGTCCGGAATGCAGTCACATCGGAACAGTACTGTGACGAGTCACGCCCTGAGGCGGACAATCTTCTTATCAGGCTACCGAAGTGGGCCAGACGGTGCCGGCCGACCATCTCATGAATGGACAAGTCTTATACAAGACACCAACAGGTCATGTAACGGGTGAGCCACATTCATAAAACAGAACGGCCGGTACCTATCTTGCCAGCCAGTCCCAGACCAGCCACTTCTAGATTCACAGGTAACGGGGGTGTTGCCGCCAGGGGTCCAGGACGCGCGTTGACTTCTGATAGGGATGCGGCCCAAACCCTTGGTTTGAGGTCTCTTCGACTCTTCTATGTCTGTCAAGAGTCTTGCAAAACTCGGTGCTGGGTGTTTAGGGTTCGGAAGACACTGCGGGCGATATACCGCTTCAGGCAGCGGCGGATTTCCCGATCAGTTTTGCCTTCCCGTCGACGTTTTTCGACGTATTTTCGGGTTTCCTGATCGTAGGTCATCTTTGTCAGGGCAATCATATGCAGCGCACTATTAAGATGTCGATCTCCGCCCCGATTGAGGCGATGTCGTACAGTATTTCCCGACGAAGCTGGGATCGGATTCACACCAACCAGTGAAGCAAATTCAGCTTCTGTCCGGATGCGTCCGTGATGTGACCAAGCAACCAAGCATTTGGCAGCGCTGATAGCCCCAAAGGCTTTTTCTGTTAGCAGCGGTACTGCTTCACTGGCGTGGACGAGTTCGGCAAGTTGGCGTTCGTTTTCTGTCAACTGAAGATCAAGCTCTAGCACGCATTGTGCTAAACGAATCGCCTCAATCCGCGCTATGGACAGCGCCAACGCTTCACGCCGGGTCCGCCACTTCGATACTTCTACGATTTGGGTGCCAGTCAAGGAGTTGCGAACATCTAAGCCAAGCGGATGCGTTCGAAGCAGCGCAGTCAGAGCGTTGACAGCTCTGGTACGATCTTTGGTCATCATATGACGAGCCGTAATCAGAATCTGAATAGCTTGACGAACCCCGTCATTCAGCCGAGGTCGACGTAGTTTCATGACCGGTAATGGCAGT
>DEPX01000048.1:0-5641 GCA_002358975.1 Micrococcaceae bacterium UBA3381
CGAGGTCGCTCAACCGGTTGACGTCGTGGCGGTGGCTGGAATCCACGGTGGTCGTTGGTTCGGGTCGCCGAGAACCAGATGCGGTAATTATTGATTTGTGGGTGGTCCGTTAACCATTGGTGCGGCCGACCATGTTGAGGATCGACCGCACCATGAAAGCGCTTTTGTCTTAGGCTGCGCTAAAACCTGCTTCTTCTATACGGTATTCCGCACCGGCATCTAGCAGGGTATCCCACAGGTATTGGCCTGCGGAGCGCTCGCAGTGGACGAGATAGCTGCGAACGCCGTTGATATCGTTGCGCACAATATCGGTGACAACACCTGCAACGGAACTACGAAGTGCCGAACCATCCGGGATGACGTCGTCGGCAAATTCCAGTGCACAGATTTTGCTGAGTAGTTCATTGGCCTCTGCACCGGTGATCCGGAAGAGCGCACGTCCGTGGGTGAGGTCCACGATGGTGGCGAGTTCTTCGCTTGTCTCGGTGAACTCTTGCAGTTTTGCCAGTTCGCTAGCTTGCGTACCGACATCCGCGAAGATATGCCACTGGCCGGGGCCTGAACCAACGACCAGACTGCCTTGTTCACGCTGGTGAACCCGGCCGAATTGAGCTTCCAGCTTCTTGGCTATAGCACCATTAGCTTTGCTGCGAACCTCAAGTTTGGCTAATGCCGACTGATCTTGGAGGGTCAGTGCTCCTGAACTTGGTTGTGCACTGACTTCCCAATGGTCAATTATTGTTGTTGCTGCTCCGAGACGAACCGGGCCTCGGGCCACTGGTTCAGCAAAGGTGGTCAGTTGCTCCGGAACCGTATCGTTATCCAAGCGTGCGCCTTCGGGATCAACCGCCGACATCTCGGACATGACCTCGGCCTGAACAAGAGTACCGTCGACTTGCCGAATAGTGAGCATCGTACCCGGCTCGGATAGCGAAAGGTCCACCTGTGCTAAACAGATGGAGCGGTTCAAAGTGGGCGAGTAGCGGCTGGATGTGATCCGGCCGGCGATGGTGCCATCAGCATACAAAATTTGAGTAGCTTCGGTTGGCACTACATTCGGGTCCACCGGTTGAACAGCTACTAGCCGTGGGCCGGCTTGGCGCTGTTGTTGCCAGACCAGTTCCGGTTTGCCAATAAAGTCGTCTTTATCCAGTTTGATCGCCCAACCCAACCCTGCGCTATAGGCTTGGGTAAGCCCATCGGTGTCTTGACCAACAATGATGTGGCCAGACTCCAGACGCAGCACACGCTGAGCCTCGATACCAAATGGTCCCACACCAAGGTCTTTTCCGGCTTCTAGTAGTGCTTCCCACACGTGCAGGCCGTAGGCTGCCGGCACATGGATCTCATAGGAAAGTTCACCGGTAAATCCGATGCGCCACAAAACGCAGTCATCCACGCCGGCAACCTTACCGGTGCGTACCCGCATGAACGGGAAAGCCTCCGACGACAGGTCGACGTCTTCGACCAAACGCGACAAAAGGGTGCGAGATTTCGGCCCAGCAATATTGATGCTGGTGTAGGCGGTTGTTACCGGGGTGGCATTGACTTGCCACTCTGGGTGGTGGGTCTGCAACCATTCCTCGATCCAATCCCAGACGCTGCCGGCACCACCGGAGGTTGTGGTTAACAGGTAGTGGTCTTCACCCAGGTGGGCAGTGACACCGTCATCCATGACGACGCCGTCTTCGGAGACCATGACACCGTAGCGGACCTTACCGATATCCAGCTTGGACCATTTATTGGTATAGAGCAGGTTGAGTAGCTTGGGAACGTCCGGGCCGCGTAGATCAATTTTACCCAGCGGGGTGACATCAATAATTCCGACGTTCTCGCGTACCCGGCGAACCTCGGCTTGCGAGTCGCCGTAGTGTTCCGGACGAATCCATTGGCCTGCCACCATGGGGACCCCGCCGTGGGCGTCATGCCACGACTGAATTGGCGAATACCGCACCGGATCGTAAATGCGCCCGGCCAACGCACCCAGGGTTACCGGGGCGTACATAGGCCGCCACGTGGTGGTCCCAGTTTCGGCGATAGTTTTGCCGGTGGCTTCAGCAACGATCGCAATGAAATTGACCATTTCGATCTTGCCCTGCAGCGGTCCCATGGTTACCGTGGTGAAGCGTTTAACCAATTCTGCAGAATCGTAGCCCTCGTTGACCGCTGATTGGAGATCCGAGGAGGTAATGTCCTCGGAAAAGTCCACGTATCCGTGGGTAGTGGAGCGGTAGATTTCGGGATGTTCCGGGATCTCTAGCGGTGTGATATCCGGTAATTCAGCTTCGGCTACCGCATCTAGTTGTCCTGGAACGGTGGGGGTAGAGGCGATAAGTTTACCGCGCTGGGTCAGCGCATAGGCTGCAGCACGTGCGCCAACATCTGCACCATGTTGGCGCAACTGTTGGACACTGCCATCACCGGCAATGCCACCGGCTGCATAGACACCCTCATCGGTGCCGCCTGGTAAAAAGCGTGCCGCGCCTGATTCGTAGTAAGGCTTATCGCCTGACATATTGAGCAGGGAAGTTGGGGCCGTCCAACCTATCGCGGTGACCAACAGATCGGCTGTAATCCGTTGCCCCGAGGATAATTCGACTGACTGGAGCCGCCCCTTACCGTGGGCTCGTACCACCGTGTCGCCGCCGCGGGCCTCCACGACCGCAGCCACATCTACACCGGCACGGCGCAGATCATCCACAGTGGCATCGCCCTCGGGATTTGCCGTGAGGACCACCGCGCGGTCACCTGGTCGGACAGAATACAAGTTGATAAGCCGACGGGCTGCTGTAGAGAGCATCACACCGGGCAAATCGTTGCCCTGGAATACGTAGGGGCGTTCAATGAGTCCGGCGGCAACCACCAGGCTGCGTGCACGGGTTTTGATAATGCGCTCGTGCATGCCAGGTTTGGGAGTGCGCTGGACAACGGTGATCCAATTGTCGTCGTAGCGGGCAGCTACCGTGGCATCGGTGAAGACACGAATATTGGCAGTCGACTCAACTTCGGAACGGAGCTGACGTGCAAGTGACCCATCGGTCCAACGCAGGTGACCGCCGAGTTGGTGTTCTTCTTCAACCAGCATCACAGATGCACCCATTTCGGCGGCGGCCAGAGCCGCGGCCATGCCGGCTGGTCCACCACCAGCGACAAGCACATCAGCGTGAGCATAACGTTTTTCATAGATTTCCTTGGGCGGATTCTCTGCTACCACACCGCCGTGGACGAAACCGCGCAGCACCTTTTGGTACATCGGACGAAGAAAGTCGGGCTTGATGAAAGTCTTGTAGTAGAACCCAGGGCCTAAGAATCGACTACCAAGCTGGTTGACGGCGCGAATATCGTATTTGAGTGACGGCCACGTGTTCTGTGACCTAACATGCATGCCCTCTTCAATCAGCCGATGCGCCCCGCGTACGTTAGGCTCATCGTCGACCTGCATGATCGTGCCCGGATCGTGTAGTGAACCGGTGAGCACTCCGCGGGGGCTATGCAGCTTCATGCTACGGGAAAAGACGCGTTCCCCGGCCGCAGCTAGCGCTGAAACGATCGTGTCCCCGTCGTAACCGGTGTAGGTTTTTCCATTCCAAGTGAAGGTGACGTATTTGGACCGGTTAATGACTTCATTGTGCTGCGTAGGGATGCGCTGAGGCTGCTTGTTATGTTCAGAGCGGGTCATCGAGGGTCTCCTTCGGAACGAATGGCCTTATTGGCGACAGTGTCTCGGTGCAGGGTGAAATATTGGCGGCATCCTGCAGAATGGAACCACATTTCTTTGGCGACACCCCAATGGTTGTCCCGGAAATATAGGTAGTCGTGCCATTGCTCCATGGTTGTGGTGGAAACATCTGGACGTGGCGGTTCTTCGCCATATTGTCTGAATTCTGTAGCGTTACGAAGCCCGCACCACGGGCAGTTAATTTGCATCATAGCTATTACTCCTAAGCGTGATCCGGGTTAGTGACCAACCGCGGCGGCACCCTTCTCACCGACCAGCTGGCCGATTGAGAAGCGTTCAAGACCGAAACCGGAGATGATCTCTGGGGTTTTCTGGGTTGCGATCAGTTCGGCCATGGCTTCGCCAGATACTGGGCCAGCTTTGAACCCGTAAGTGCCCCAGCCGACATCGACATAGAATCCTTCAACTTCGGTGCCGCCCATAATGGGCGAATAATCAGGAGTCATGTCACACAACCCGGCCCATTGGCGGAGTAAACGCATCTTGGCCAAGGAAGGCATCAAACTCAATACGTTGGTGGCAAGCCCTTCGACGAATTCCAGGCTGCCGCGCATTGAATACGAAGTAAATGGGTCCACACTGGCCCCAAATACCAGCTCACCACGATCTGTTTGGCTCACATATACGTGCAATGTTCCAGATACCACCACGGTGCCCAAGAATGGTTTGACCGGTTCGGTCACTGCTGCTTGTAGGGGAGAGGTGGTGACCGGCATCTGCACGCCGGCCATATCAGAGATGAGCGAAGACCAACCAGCGGTACAGTTGACCGCAGTTTCAGTGGCGATATTGCCCTTTGAGGTGCGGACTCCTGTCACTTTGCCACCATCAATGTCGATGCCAGTGACTTCGGTGTGCTGGATAATATGCACGCCCATTTCATGTGCGGCACGAGCATACCCCCACACCACGGCATCGTGACGGATCGTCCCACCAGGTGGGTGGTAAAGCGCGCCGAGTACTGGGTATCGGGTGTCTTTGGAGACATCAATATAGGGCACCAGATCTTTAATTTGGTCTGGGTCAACAATCTCTGAATTGACACCCTGGGCTTTATTAACTTCTGCTCGCCAGCGCATGGTGCGCATACCGCCGTCGTCGTGAGCCAACGATAGATGCCCCATTTGGACAAACATCAGATTAAAATTCAGTTCGCTGGAGAGCTCTTCGTAAAGCTGCAAAGAGCGGTCGTAGAATTGCACGCCCTCTGGGGTGAGATAATTAGAGCGCAGAATCGCAGTGTTGCGGCCGGAACCGCCGCCTCCAATGTAGCCTTTTTCAATGACCGCGATATTGGTGATGCCATGGTTTTTTGCCAAATAATATGCGGTGGCCAGGCCATGCAGACCACCGCCGATGATCACCACATCGTAACTACTTTTCAGATCAGGCTCTGACCAAACTTCCGGCCAGCCTTCTTGTGTGAGACCTTTAGAAAACAGTTGAAATGCGGAATAACGGGAACGTTGATTGCCGGAGTGATTATTTTTCATGACGCGTATCAAGTCCTTAGTACGAGAAGACCTTCTCGTATATACGGTGTCTGTGAAATGGCATTCTGTGGTACTCAAATGACCGGAAGAATGCTCACGTAAGCCAATCTTAATTTGTGAACTGGGTTACAGGTGCTCCTAGGTTGCCACTGCCGTAGTTCCTAGTCAAGGATGAATGTGCTGAGTAGTCATGGAGCCACCGATTTGGTTGTTGGCACTGGGAATGCGCACGGTTATAGCGCTAGCAACCCGGATCACCCCGGTGTGTGGGTCGTAGCCTTACATGGTTCGCATGCGTTCTGCAGCGACTCGAAATTTCTTCATCGATCCGAGCCAAAATGGCTTCGAAAAGCACCACCGCAGTAAGCTCGTCCGAGTGCTGGCTGATATGCCGTTGACTACCGGAGTG
>DEPX01000048.1:5730-10499 GCA_002358975.1 Micrococcaceae bacterium UBA3381
TTGGAGTCTTTTTTGAAGGCTATACTGCGTTCGATAATGTCGCGGAGCAAATCGTAGTCGATTTTTTGATCCCACTTGATCTGAAACTTCATTTTGGTGTGACCGTAACCGGACTCTTTGACGCGGTCAAGGAATTCATAGAGCACCGTGGTCTCGGGTGCTATCGAAACATAATGCGCTGCGGCGCTGAACGCAATGATGAACGTACCATTGCGTATCATCATGGGCTGATTCCATTTGAACTCAAGCCTTAACTCTGGAAACGAGTTGGCGACCCATTGGATGAGCGATTCCATGTTTTCGCGGTGGTTGTCGTCCGGTACTGTTGCAAGGTATTGCTGTAGCGTGTCCATAAGCCAAGTTTACTGGTGTTCTAATACAAGCAGTAGAGCTATGGAATCGGTCGGTTACTTTGCCTAGTATCAGCTGAACACGATATTCAACCAACGAAACGGAATGCCTTGACGTCGAATATTATTAGTACCGCTCTAGTCGAGATCGAACGTCCTGCACGGTATGGTAAGCAGCTTGTTAATCATTTGCGGCGCAAAAGTGGTGGTGAATGGGACGAGCAAACAGAATCAGGTTGGGTAAATCTATCTGATGATACAGCCACCGTGGTTGCCGCAGACGGGCAACTAACACTAACCGTTGACGGACCTGAAGAAAACATTGAACGACTCGAGGATGTCGTCGGACGGCACCTCGTTGGGTTCGCGAGGAAATTGCAGATCGATATCCATTGGACACGTTCAGACGGTTCAGAGGGCACACGTCAAGCTAGCGCATAATACTTCAGCTGGGTGGCATTTTTCGAAAGGGCCACAAATCGATGCCGCTGCCGGTTACCGCAATGGTAGCAATGGTTGGTCTAACGGCGTGCAGTGGTGGAACTGACGTGGAAGAAGTCACGACGGACAACGAGCTGATTCCGGCGGAAGTCGGCGTCATCCCAATTGGTGATATAGCGCCAATATACGTCAGCCAGCGCTCTTCCTACAGCAGCATAACCGAGCATCACTACAACAAATCATCGATATTTCTCAGCGCCTTGGCCTTTTTGATCATCCGGTCGAAGTAGAAGACCTCATTATCGACGACGCCTGAAGACAAACGGGGCAGAAAGTCGGAGATCGCTGAGTATAGGCTGGCCTGGTGACCAACGACAGTGAAGCCAATCGCCCCCATACTAACCGACCCCCGGCTGCGGTCGCGCTGGCCGCATTCACCTCCAGTGTGGATCGGTTCGGTATCTCACCGTTACTGGTCATCATTGCCACAGACTTTGGCGTCCCGCTCAGCGCTGCTGTGGTGCTGGCTTCTATCTACTATTTGACATACGGCCTGAGCCAACCGGTATGGGGCATGCTTTCAGATAAATTTGGTCGGCTCCGTATCATGCGTATTGCCTTAGCCGGGGCCCTGGTATGCGGCGGCGCTTCAGCGTTCGCCCCAAACCTGGCCGTTTTAACGGTGCTACGAGGCTTTACCGGAGGCTTCTTCGGAGCCATTATTCCAGCATCAATTACCTTTGTGGGCGATACCTCTGCCGAATACAATCGACAATCGGTCATGTCTGACTTGATGGCTGCGGTTGCTGTTGGCACAGCGCTGGCCACTGCCGCCGCTGGAATCCTTGGTGAAGCATTTTCCTGGCGGATCGTTTTCGGGCTCTCAGCCATTCTGGCGCTAGTGTGCCTCGTACCATTATTTCGGCTCAACGAGCCCTCTCGGGCTAGTACCATCAGCATATTTGCCGCACTGAGCTTATCCGTCAAGGAAAAATGGGCCCTGGTGGTCGTTGCGCTGGCGTTTGTGGAAGGGGCTTTGGTGTTGGGGCTCCTGACACTGTTGGCACCTGCACTGGAATTCCAAGGCGTAGCCACAAGCTGGGCTGGCCTATCCGTTGCCGCCTACGGTGTAGCTACGCTGGCTTTTAGTCGTCTAGTACGACCACTGCGAGTGCACCTGTCAGCACCTAGAATTTTGGGTATCGGTGGAGCACTCCTCACTATAGGATTGGGACTCGTGGCCACCTACTTATCAGTGGCTACGGTGGTACTGGCCGCTGTACTATTCGGCGGCGCATGGGCCCTGATGCACACATCGTTACAAGCCTGGGCAACCCAAGTCATTCCGCAAGCACGTGGCATAGTGGTTGCTTTTTTCGCCGGTTCGTTATTTGCCGGCAGCTCCGCCAGCTCTGCGCTCGCCGGCGCGTTGGCTGAAGCCGGCCGGTGGACGCTAATTTTCGGTATCGCAACCCCAGTCGCCTTCGGCCTGACGGTCATCGCGGTGGTAGCAATGAACCGGTACCAGTCGCTGCCTAGGTGAATCCTATCTTCAGGTGCGTTACAAAACGTGTCACCGAGACCGAATACGTGGCCTAGTTGTCGCAACTTGCTTGGCGAGGAACCGCGGTAATTTTCGATCTTGGTGACGACGAATATCGCGCCGTATGTATTGCACCATCGATTAACTCCACGGATTGGTCCAGCTTGCTGCCCGCGCGTATCGGTCGTCTCAGGCAACGACATTAATCTTTCAAATCGGCGGACAGCTCATCAACGACGTCTGGGTTATCTTCAAGCCAGTCCTGCACTGCGGCTTGGTCGTCATCGTCGTATTCGTTGGCCATGGTATCTTCCAGATCGCCGAATTGTCCATCGGTCAGTGAGAAGTTCTCGATCATGTTGGCGACCTCAGGGTAGTCGTCAGAGAATCCTTCGCGTCCCAGGGTATGGAGGCCTTCTGGGTCGCCGTAAATGTTATCTGGATCGTCAAGCTCGCGGACGTCGAAGTTGGTCGTGGCCCAGAACGGGGTCCACAAAGTCACCACGATTTCATCCTCATTATCCAGAGCGTTTTCAAGATCGCCCAACATCGCACTGGTAGAAGAAAGTTTGAGTTCAAAGTCGTCGTCCAACCCATAGTTTGGCATGACATCGTCTTCGGTAGTTATACTCAGGCCCGCACCGGGCTCGATACCCAGAATCTGTCCATCGAGTTCATCGGCGTAGTCAGGCAGGTCTTCAATCGATTCAATGTCCGAATATTCTGGAACAGCCAAAAACAACTTGGCATCGTCATAGTAGGTTCCCAGATCTTCCAGAGTATCCTTATGCTCTTCCCAGTAAACATCATGCGTGCGCTCTGGCCAGGTAGAACCGAAAAGGTCAACATCTCCCTGAGCTACCGCGGTGAACGCCGGAGCCATATCTCCAAGATTTTCAACTTCTACGTCGTAGCCATTTTCTTCCAGGACATATTCGTAGAGGTAGGCCATACCGGTCTGGTCGGTCCAACCCGGGATGGCGACGATAGAGATTGTTCCGCCACCTTCCGCGTCTCCGCCATTGTCGGTGTCTGCTGTTTCAGTGTCGCCACAGGCTGATAGGGCAAGAGCACCGGCTGCGACCATGGCTGCCAAGCCCAAAGGTTTCCTGACACTCGTCGTTTTCACGCTTCCTCCAATGTAGCTATCTGAAACACACCAGTGTGCGATGAGTAGAGCTCAATTCTAACGAAGTCGCCTATATGAAGTCGCGTATATGGGGGAATTGTTTAACGCTGCTATGGAAATGACGCCGGAGGTCTGGCCGATTGAAGAGAAGCGAACAATAAACGACTGAAGACAATCGCTTTTTCGGGCACGTTGTAGAAGATCTACATGAAATAAGGGACGCGTTGTCAGGCTGGCTTTTCCGGCTATCCGCACATCACGGATTTCACACAAGCTTTTGTATTGCGTAGCGTGGAGATAGTTATGCCTGTGCACACAGGTCCCCGATGAGAAAATAATTGAGGTATTGAGATGACACAGGACGCATCCTTCCCAGAACAGACAGACTTATTAGAAAAATTGGCCGTGGCTACCGAAGGTGAAACCTCAAATGATCAAGTGGTCGACGTGATCAATGCGTTTCTGAACTCTCAGGTCGTGTTCCCGTCGGTAGATGAAGCTAGCGAAGATGGAGCGGTAAGCCCGTTGATGCTGCAGGATACCGATGGAAACCCGGTTATGCCGTTGTTTACTTCACCTGAGGGTATCCCAGAAGACTTTACTGAAGCGGCTCCACACGTCAGCGTTGTTCCTGGTTCTGCCATTATCCAGTCAATCACTGACGCTGGCATCGTTATCGATTTTGGGGCCGACCATCAATTCGGTTTGTCGAAAGAGCAGGTTGGCACGGTTCGTGACGAGATTCTTGCTCAAATGGAACAAGAATAAAACGGCTTAAACGTTTCGGCCGCGATCCACAGCAACTGTGCGATCGCGGCCGAAATTTGTTTAAACTACTAACAGAGCCATCTTAGATATTTGTCTCAATATCGGCATCTTCGCGAAGTTCATCTAGATGTTTCTCGACGGCCTCATTTTCTTTTTGTTGTGCAGCCTGTTCCTCAAGATCAGGTTTGAGCTCTTCAAACGATGGTACTTCTTGTTCCTCGCCATCTTCGGCCTGCTCGTTCATAGCCTCAAGCTGCTCAACCTGCGTATCGTACATTTCTTGTAGCTCATCATCCGTAGGCTCATCCGAGTCAATGGTTTCGACTACCTGGTCCATCAGAACTTCTTTGTGAACGTCCTCGCGAACCTGGTCTTCGTCTAAGCCCTGTTCCTCAAACTGTTTCACCAGCTCATCGGAAGAATCCATGCCGTTCTCTTCCGCCATATCGCTGATGTACTCATCAACATCGTCATCCGAAGCAGTGTAGCCCTCATCCTCGGCTTCCGTGACAAGCAACTCGCTATTAATCATCATGTC
>DEPX01000048.1:10573-13764 GCA_002358975.1 Micrococcaceae bacterium UBA3381
ATTGGCTCTCATAGTTTTCAGAAAAGCTCTCGCCGGAAATTTCTTCTCCATTAACTTCGGCGACGACATCCGGAATGTTATCCAGATCGGGTTCGGGCATTGCCTGCCCGTCTTGCTGTTGGGTCTGTGCGGCGTCGTCTTTGGCCTCGTCACCATCTCCGCCACATGCTGCCAATGAGAAAGCAGCGACGGCGGCGGCAAGGCCGAGGAGCAACTTCTTAGGCATTCAAGACACTTCCTTTAGGTCGAAAACTACAGTCGGGGTGAGACTAACAAAGAAGCCTGAATGCCCTATCCAGCCGGTATTCAGCGCACTCCCAGCGAGTTGATGCGGGATTTACGGCATATTTTCGTTGTCAAACGGTACAAATATAACTATGCTCATAGTTATGATGCGCATCACATTTTGTGATGTTGTGTCTGATTACCCGGCAGACTCAATTTCGTTAAGAGGGTGTCTATGGTGCCTACCGGCCGAACTCAACCAACAGCAACTTCACTACAAGATCGACTTGAACAACACGAGAATCCGGTTGAGATGATGCGCAATGCGCCAACCGGTGCCTACATTTATCCCGTCGTCGCACCAGAATTTACCAATTGGCGTGACGAAGTGGTTGCCTGGCGTGAAACAGCCGTGATGTTTGATCAGACTCACCACATGGATAACCTCATTATTCGAGGCTCAGATGCCAAGAAACTGCTATCTGATACCGCAATCAACTCCCTGGAAAATTTTCCGGTCAACCGAGCCAAACAATATGTGCCGGTGACGCCGCAGGGTTACGTGATCGGCGATGGTATTTTATTCCACGAGGCAGAAGAACAATTCACATACGTTGGCCGTGCACCTGTCACCAACTGGCTGATGTTCCAGGCCCAGTATGGCAATTACGACGTCGAGCTGATCGAAGACCGCCGTTCCCCTTCACGGCCGATGGGCAAAGCAGTACACCGGGAATATTGGCGTGTGCAGATCCAGGGCCCCCGTGCTTGGGATGTGATCGAAAAACTCAATGGTGGACCCGTTGAGCAATTGAAGTTCTTCCATATGAGCAGTATCCAAATCGGTGACATGACGGTGCGAAGTTTGCGTCACGGTATGGCTGGCGCTCCGGGGTTAGAACTCTGGGGGCCATACGAACATTATGAGCGTGTGCGTGAGCTTATCCTGGAGGCGGGAGCCGAATTTGGGCTTGTTGCTGTTGGCGCGCGAGCTTACTCTTCCAATACTTTGGAATCGGGCTGGATTCCATCACCTCTGCCGGCTATTTATTCGGGTAATGGAATGCTTGCGGATTATCGTAAGTGGTTGAGCACGGATTCTTATGAAGCCAACAACACGATTGCTGGCTCTTTTGTGTCACCAAACATTGAGGACTACTACACCACACCATGGGAACTGGGATACGGCGGGTTTATTAAATACGATCACGACTTCATCGGCCGAGATGCCCTTGAACGCATGGACCCAGCCCAGCAGCGCCGCAAAGTAACCTTGGCCTGGGATGACGACGATATGATTCGTATCCATGCCTCGATGTACGACAAACATGCCGTGCCATATAAGTTTTTTGACCTGCCCAATGCCAATTACGGGGCGTCTAATTTCGATTCGATTATCGACGACCAGGCCAACATTGTGGGGCTCTCCATGTTCACCGGCTATTCGGCAAACGAGCGCACCGCACTATCGCTGGCGGTCCTGGACCAAGATATTCCAGATGGAACCAGGCTCAAGGTGGTCTGGGGTGAGCCAGATGGGGGTAGTCGAAAGACGACGGTAGAGCACCATCAACAGATTGACGTTGGCGTGACCGTTTCTCCAGTGCCCTATTCCCGGCAGGTGCGTGAATCATACGAAGGTACTTGGCGCAAGAAAGGACAAGTGTAAGCGCTATGTCAACCAACACAGTATCGGTACCGCTATATTATGGCGGTCAAGAACACTCCACGACGTCAACACTGCCAATTACTAACCCGGCGAAACCTGCAGAGATTGTTGGTGAAGCGGCCTCAGCCACTACAGCCCAGGCGCTGGAAGCCGTCGCTGCAGCGAAGGAAGCCTTTGATGATTGGGCTGAGCTCACGCCGCATCGCAGGGCAGAGCTACTATTGGCCGCGGTTGAAACGGTAATGGAGGACTCCGAAACCGAGGCCGCCCTACTTTCGGCAGAAAATGGCAAAGTAATCGGTGAATCTACTTTTGACCTGATGGGCCTGGTACAACGGACCGAACTGGCCTGCGGATTAGCCGATGAAGTTGAAACGGTAGAGACACTGCCTGGGCCACCAATTGAAACCCTTGTGTCACATAAGCCGATGGGCGTGGTCACGATTATTGTGCCGTTCAACTGGCCTGTGGCCATCCTAGGTGCTTCGCTGCCGTACGCGCTTATGGCGGGCAATACCGTGGTCGTTAAGCCGCCACCTTCGGCACCGTTAGCCACCGCGCGTGCTGTACAACGAATGGCGAAACACCTACCAGCCGGAGTGCTGAACGTAGTCACCGGTGAAGATGCCAATATCGGCGCTGCGCTTGTCACTAACGATGATGTTGCCAAAGTGTGCTTTACCGGCTCGATAAACGGTGGCAAAAAAATTATGAGCATGGCAGCAGAATCGCTAACCAGCGTATTACTCGAGCTGGGCGGTAATGATGCCGTGCTAATCCTCGATGACGCGGAACTCACTGAAGAAAATATGGACGAACTTTTCGGTGGGATCTATGGCTCTACAGGTCAAATCTGTATGAATGCCAAGCGAATCTATGTACACACATCCAAAAAACAGCAACTAATTGATGAGCTCACCAGTCGTTTACAGACGGTACAACTGGGATCGGCTTCTGAACCCGATACCACAATGGGTCCGCTACATCAGAAATCCCAGCTGGATTATGTTGCCGAGCTGGTCCAAGACGCCAAGGACTCTGGCGCTGAGGTACAAGAGTTTGGTGAATTGCCTTCTGGCGAATGGTCCGACGGGAATTTCATGCGTCCCTCACTGGTGATTGAGCCTGATCCCTCGTCTCGTGTAGTGCAGGAAGAACAATTTGGTCCAACCATTCCGATCATCAGCTTTGATGACGTCGAAGAAGGGATTCGGATGGTCAACGACACTGCCTACGGACTGTGTAATAGCGTGTGGACAACTAATGAACGCACGGCTAGGGAGGTTGGTTCTCGTCT
>DEPX01000042.1:0-3076 GCA_002358975.1 Micrococcaceae bacterium UBA3381
GACCACGGCCTTGGGGCTTTGACGGTACCGGCGGCTGCGGGAGGTGAAGGCGCCGGATATGAAACCACTTTCCGGCTACTCATGGATTTGGCTGCGGTCGATGCGAACCTGGCACATATGTGGCGCAGTCACCTCTCATTCTGCCAATACTTGAAACTGATCCCCAACCCTGAGTCTCAGGATCAGTGGTGGAATCGTGTCCTGGATGGCGAATTTGGTGGCTCAGCGCTGTCATCCCAGCACACTGCTACGGCACAGCAGACGCTGATCAGTCGTGACGACGATAAAACCCTGCGCATTTACGGCGAAAAATATTACACCACCGGAACTCTGGCTTCCGAATGGACAATTGTTAATTCGGCCGTCGAAGAAGACCTTGCCAGAGCAATTTTGCGGCGCCGACGCCGCGCCGGAGAAGCCGGACTCACCTTGGACGATACGCGTTTTTGCTTAGCAATTATTCGAGTCCGGCAACCTCGAGTACAGGTCAAAGATGATTGGGATGGCTTTGGCCAGCGAATGACCGCCACCGGTACATTGTCGATGCGCTGTGCCGGCGTTGAACTGTTGCTTGAAACCACATCGGAAAAATCCTCGGTGCCGATCTTTCACGAAGCGACACTGGCGGCATTGCTGGCTGGCATTGGCCGGGCTGCGCTACGTGACGGTGTGGAACATATGCGCGAGCGAACCAGGGTATTTAATACGTCCGATGGAGAAATTCCACGTAGCGACAGTCAGATGCTGGGTATTGTCGGTCAACTGTCAGCGCAATTGGCTGCAGCAGAAGAACTGGTACGAGCCATCGGTAGAGAATTTGATGCTGGAGATCTTTCAGAAGCCTCGCTAGCCGCTCAGCGGGCCAGTGTGATGGTACCCAAGATCGTGCTGGATATTTGTAACCGCATTTTTGACAACTTAGGAGCGTCGTCAACCTCGACCTCGTGGGAATTGGACCGGCATTGGCGTAATGCCCGAACATTGGCCAGCCACGATCCAGTCGTGTTCAAAGAACGCATGTTGGGAGACTGGGAAGTCAACGCGATCCCACCTCGATCTTACGTCTCGGCAGGATAACAACGCATATATTGGCCTTCGCCAGCTGATGGTGCCCCTTGGCACATCAGCTGGCTTTTTCTTGTCTCAAAAATCATCCCGATACAGGGGAGCGGGGGTCAAAAAAGATGTCAAATCTATGTAATAGAACGCAAAATTTGGTCCTAAAATTCGGTTGGTCCCGTCGTAAAGATGGGAATAAGTCCTCGGGTGAAGTTCGGCTGTATTCCGGGCCAGGACGCTGATAAAAATATTGTCAATCCATTTACACATCCCGAGGAGCAATTACATGTCTATAAGTCTCAGCGCCTTTGACCTTGTGCCAGTGTCCGCCGGATCTGGGCCTGAAACTGCTGTACAAAACAGCCTGGATTTGGCTGCTCGGGTTGAACAAGCCGGCTATCACCGACTTTGGTACGGTGAACATCATCTCAACCCGGGAGTCATTGGCTATTCGCCAGCATTGACTATCGCTTTGGCCGGTGCCGTAACTTCTCGAATTCGACTTGGATCTGGTGCGGTACTGGCCGGACACCGAACAGCTCTTTCGGTTGCCGAAGAGTTCGGCCTTTTACAAGCAGCCTTTCCTGATCGTATCGATCTGGGTGTGGGCCGGGCGGGATTGCGTAAACCCGATGCTCCAGCACCGCAAGCTTCCACAGGCAACAGTTCGCAGGATCGGTACACCAACGATGGGTTGTTTCTGCCGGCACAGCCGGATCTTTCAGGTATCTTTGGTTCGCCACGCTTTGCTGCTCAACGCAAGCTACTGAATCAACCCGGTGCCCAACCCGGCCCCTACGATCAGTACGTAGATGCCCTGCTAGATTTTTTCCACCACCGTACGGGTACCGATGAGCTCCCGATAGCTGGTGCCACCCCGGAGGTCACACCGCCGCAGGTTTGGATACTTGGTAGTTCAGCGGGTGATTCCTCCCAGGTGGCCGCTACTAGGGGTCTAGCGTTTGGTGCCAATTATCACGTGGCACCATCGAAGGTCATTGAAGCCGTAGAACACTATCGTGCGGAGTTTCGTCCCAGCCAACAGCTTGCCAGCCCCCGGGTGATAGTCTCCGCCGAAGTTCTCGTTGCTGACACCGATGAACAGGCCCAACACCTGGCCCACGGCTACGCACAATGGGTACATTCCATCCGCACCGGCCAAGGGGCAATCTACTATCCAACGCCGGAAGCAGCACAGGCAGCATCACTACCTGCTGCAGAGTATCCGCTGGTGGCAGACCGGATGAACACACGATTTGTGGGGACCGCTGAACACGTAGCCCACCAACTACAGATTCTGCAGCGTGCCACGGGTGCTGACGAGTTACTCATTAGCAGTATTAGCCACGATCATCAGGCCCGAGTGCGCAGTTTCGAACTGCTAGCAGAAGCCTGGCACACAACCCAAGACCAACAATCAGGTTGGAGGTCACCTGCCACCGTGACCAGCTAATCCACCGACCGAATATAAATACCACAAGACCTCTGTCACGAGTTCCGGCGTCAAGCCCTGGCTAGCCGGACAGCAACCCTGTCAAGTGGAGTGCAAAACACAGCACTTTATCTGCCTCCATTATCGCGGTGGGGTGCTCCAGGTGACGACAAGGCCACTCACCATACGGTGATTGGCAAGTGTGATTATTGGAGGAGAACATGACCACCACACGCAATTCTGATGTGCCCTTCCGTATCGGTATCGCGCTCAAAGGTGCCGGATACGCTACGACACCAGCGACTCAACAACACTTCCGACACAGTATTTTTACACCCGACTACTGGGCCGACCTGGTCGCCACAGCGGAACGTGCCGGCGCACATTTTGTGACTCTCGAAGATTCCTTAGATCTACAAGAACACGGTCAACTTGATGCCAGTCTGGTTGCCGCTTGGGTTGCCCCTCGAACCAGCAGCATTGGGCTCATTCCAACGGTGACCGTAACGCACACTGAACCATTTCACGTGTCAAAAAATATTGCCACACTGGATCACGTCAGTTTGGGCCGGGCAGGCTGGCAGG
>DEPX01000042.1:3127-4527 GCA_002358975.1 Micrococcaceae bacterium UBA3381
CCTCGCACACCCTTGCAGAGTCACGACTCTTTGGCCGCGGACGCGACCAGCTAGATGACACCAGCTTGTATGCAGAAGCCGAAGAGGTGGTGGAAGTCGTCCGCCGGCTCTGGGACAGCTGGGAAGATGACGCCGAGATCCGAGATACCACTACCGGCCGGTTCATTGACCGGGATAAATTGCATTACGTCAACTATGAGGGAGACCATTTTTCGGTCAAGGGTCCCTCGATTACACCGCGGCCGCCCCAGGGGCAACCCGTGGTGACATTTTCAGGGCGTAACTCCGCCATACTCCAGGCCGCTGTTACCAGCGGGGATCTATTATTCGTCACCGTCGACAACCAGGATGACGCACAAAATCTACTCACACACATTCGCAGCCTGGAAACTCAACATGAACGCCGCCAACAGCCCTTGTTGGTATATGCAGATCTGCCCGTAGCGTTCGTAGACATCCAGCAGGCTGCCAAGCAACTAGACCAGTTCAAAACTCTGGGCTTCAACGGGGTTCGATTGCTGCCAGGCGACAACGCCGTTGATCTTCCCGCACTCGAGGATTCACTGGCCACACATCTTGAAACCATCTCGCAGCCTATCCAAAACCCGGTGACGCTGCGCGGTGTGCTGGGCCTACCCAACGCGGCCAACCGCTATGCCGCCAAACAAACTGAAGGAGCCTTGGTATGACCGATCATGTCCCACAAGTTATTCTGGGTGCACACTTCCCCGGGGTTAACCATCACACCGTGTGGAGCGACCCGGAATCGGGCAGCCACATCGATTTCAGCTCCTTCCAACAACTGGCACAGACCGCAGAACGGGGTTTCTTCGACTTCCTATTTTTGGCTGAAGGGCTGCGGCTGCGCGAACAACGCGGTAAAATTCACGATCTCGACGTTGTCGGCCGACCCGATACCTTACCGGTGCTTGCTGCACTGGCCTCGGTAACCCAACACTTGGGATTGGTCGGCACTATCAACGCGACCTTTAACGAGCCCTATGAACTGGCCCGACAATTCGCCACCTTAGACCACCTGTCTGCAGGACGAGCCGGTTGGAATGTTGTGACCAGTTCCGATGCGTTCACCGGCGAGAACTTCCGCCGCGGTGGATACTTAGACCCAGACGAACGGTATATTCGTGCCGAAGAAACCCTCAACGGCGCCCGAGCCTTCTGGGATTCCTGGCAGAACCCAGAACAAACGCCACCGGTCGTGGACTATCACACCACCCAATTCGACGTCACCGGTACCTTCAATATTCCCCGATCCCCGCAGGGCCACCCGATCATCTTCCAAGCCGGTGACTCCGGTGCCGGTCGAGAATTCGCCGCGGCCAAAGCGGATGCCGTCTTCACCAGACACGGCACTCCCGAAGCCGGTCGAGCCTACTACCAGG
>DEPX01000039.1:0-459 GCA_002358975.1 Micrococcaceae bacterium UBA3381
ATTGGCACCATCCAGCCCGTCGAATACATCGCCGAATTGTGCCGGGCAGCCGGCGTAGATTTTCATGTTGACGCAGTTCAAGCGTTTGGCAGCCTGCCTATTACCTTTGCTCCAGGGATAACCACGATGGCACTTTCCGGGCACAAGATCGGTGCACCCGTAGGAATAGGCGCGCTGCTTGTGCGTCGTGACGCCAAACTAGTGCCGGTCTTACACGGCGGGGGACAGGAACGTGAAATCCGCTCGGGGACCATTGCCGATGCGCTGATCGTGGCCTTTGCTGCCGCAGCAGTTGAAGCAACGCAGCAGCTCACCGAAGAATCGGCCCGGTTGGTTGGCCTGCGAGACCAACTCATCCATGCGATTCAGGAACACATTCCCACGGCAAAATTGCAGGGACCGGTTGACCCAAATTATCGGCTTCCAACGAACGTGCACTTTTCCTTTGCGGGGGCCGAA
>DEPX01000039.1:504-6474 GCA_002358975.1 Micrococcaceae bacterium UBA3381
GGTGACTCGTTATTATTTGGGTTGGACATGGCAGGGATCGAATCATCGACGGGTTCGGCGTGTAATGCCGGGGTATCACGTCCCTCGCACGTTATCTTGGCTACCGGTCAAGACGAATCAGCGGCCCGATCCACCCAGCGGTTTAGTCTGGGACATACGACGACGCAAGAAGATATCGACGCGGTGATAGCTGCACTGCCGGGAATTTACCGGGCGGCAGCAGATGCCGGGATGGCTGCAGAGAAGTCATCCATCCGCACAGCAAATTCACACCGCTAACGGGAGAGCATTATGAAAAAGTTAAAGGTTTTGGCAGCAATGTCAGGCGGTGTCGACTCGGCCGTGGCTGCCGCACGCGCAGTTGAAGCCGGCCACGACGTCGTCGGAGTCCATCTGGCACTGTCTCGGATGCCCGGCACATTGCGCACCGGTTCACGCGGCTGCTGCACCATCGAGGATGCCTCCGATGCCTGGCGTGCCTGCGAAAAATTAGGTATTCCCTACTACACCTGGGACTTCTCTGAACGCTTCCAAGAAGAAGTTGTCGATGATTTTATTGCCGAATACGCCGCCGGACGCACCCCGAATCCATGCATGCGGTGTAACGAGCGGATTAAATTCGCTGCCCTGTTGGAACGGGCACTGGCGTTAGGATTCGACGCGGTAGTGACCGGACATTACGCCAAGGTCATCGAAAATGAAAACGGTGAGCTCGAGCTGCATCGTGCCGCCGATGATGCTAAAGACCAATCTTATGTGTTGGGTGTGCTCACTGCCGAACAGCTCAAGCACTCAATGTTTCCGCTAGGCGACACCCCGTCGAAAGATATGGTGCGTGCCGAGGCTGAAGAACGTGGCCTATCAGTGGCACAAAAACCAGATTCCCACGATATTTGCTTTATTCCCGATGGTGACACCCGCGGCTGGTTGGAAGAAAAAATCGAAATGTCTGACGGGCCCATCGTGGATACCGAAGGTGACGAAGTCGGTACGCACCCGGGTGCTCAGGCCTTCACCATCGGTCAGCGCCGCGGATTAGGTATCGGCAAACCAGCCGGTGATGGTAAACCACGGTTCGTCTTAGAAATCCGGCCCAAAGATAACACCGTGGTAGTCGGCTCACGCGATATGCTCGCCGTCGATCGAATAACCGGCATCCGTCCCTCATGGGCAGGCGCCCCCATCGCTGAGGAATCCACCGGTGAATGGTTTAACTGCCACGTCCAGGTTCGCGCTCACGCAGAACCCGTGCCAGGACGCGCCCGTGTAACCACCGGCGACGTCGATGGTACTAATGCCGTGGTGTGGGAAATGGAACTTGATGACACCATCCAGGGTGTTGCGCCAGGTCAGACCGCTGTGGTCTATCAGGGCACCAGGGTGCTTGGTCAGGTGACCATCCATAAGTCGATCAACGCTGAACGCTTGGCACACGTCTAAACTAGAGACTATGAATTACGACTCCAAGGCGTCTTCCTTGACGGGGACCACCGATCCGGCCATCTTTCAAGAGCTGCTTTCCATTCGCTCCAGTATCGACAATATTGACGCCACCCTGGTGTATCTGCTGGCAGAGCGATTTAAATGCACCCAGAAAGTCGGTCGGCTTAAAGCTGAGCACGAATTGCCGCCATCGGATCCGGAACGCGAAAAAGCCCAGATCAAACGGTTACATTCGCTCAGCCAAGATGCTGAATTGGACCCGGAGTTTGCTGAGAAATTTTTGAACTTCATCATCGAGGAAGTCATCCGTCACCACAAGGCGATCTCTCAGGAGCAGCAGTGACGCACCCGGTTGCGGTAGTTGACGGTACGTTTGCTGGCACTGACTTGCACGCCGCATACAAGCTACAACTGGACGAAATCGGTTCACCAAATATCCCGGCCCTAGTGGAGCTGCCACAAGTGGGACCGCATGCAACTGGACTGGGAAAGTTGGCGGCGAATCTGGGTTTGCCCATTGAACGGCGTTCCTACGGGTGGCAGTTACAACACGGTCACCGCATTTCTTCAGCCGATCAACTGCGGGCCATCTCGCACCGGGACAGTGTCATTCAAGCCCTGGCCGATGTTGCAGCCGGTCACGACGTACCTGCTGTGTCGGTACGTTTACCTGGACCTGTAACGACCATGACCGCCGGGTGGCTACCGTCAGGTCAGCGCATTATCCGTGATCCGGCGGCACGCGCCGATATAGCAGCTGCCTGGGCGGAAGCCGCTGCGGCACTTATTGAACGCATCAGATCCGTCACTGGGGCAGCAACCACGCTGACCGTCCAAGAAGGGGATGCCGCACAGGCGGTAAACGGGCGCATCCGGACTGCCTCGGGTGCTGGATTTGAACGGTCGCTGGATATCGCCGAAATACGATCGTACTGGCAAACCATTGCTGACCAAGATGCGGTTATGCTCTTTGATGTTTCGGCCCAATTGCAAGCTACCGCAGCAGAAATCTGCGGTGTGACTCTCGAATGGCCCCAAGGCCGTAGCCATGCCACAGAACGCGTCTGGGAACTCGTCGATGGGTTAGTCCGAGCCGAAACTCCCGTTGGGCTCCAGCTTGAACAACACGGTGACCCACACCGGGACGCTGAACGACGCATCCAGCAGTACTTGGATTGGGGTCTGACACCTGAAAGCCTTGAATACGTCCGCCTGTTCCATCGTTTCGATAAGGCAACTGAGGCACAGGCCGGTACGGGGTTACGTTGGTTGGCCCTGTGTGCCAAACACGCAGGACAGTATATGGCTAGCCTATAGGGTAGGCCATACTTAGAGGCGTCCGGCAGCTTTGAGCCGCAAATACATGTCACCAACGGCGGTAGGCAGCTCTTGTGGCTGCGCCTGGACAACATCGGCACCATACCGGTTTAACAGACGTACCATTTTGCGATTGCGCAACTTTTGAGCCTCGGCACTGGCCGCAATAAACGCGTCATCAGAGGTTTCACGTTGTTGGGCCATCTCTTCACGCTCTGGATCTGCCACGGCAGCAATCACCACGGCGTGCCGCTGAGTCAACACAGGCAGAATCGGGATCAGTCCCTCCTCGATGGCCGCAGAGTCCAACGGTGTCACCAAAACAAGAAATGCCCGCTGTCGAGTAATATTGGCAATTTCCGGTGGTAACAGCGACCAATCGGCGGCTAGCAGGCGGGGAAAAATTTTTGCCAGGGCCGTGGATATTCGATACAGCAGTGGTCCCTTATCCTCCGATGAGGACCGGGAACGGATTGCTTGATCTAAGGTGACAAGATCCACCCGATCACCGCCGGCATTGGCCAAAGCAGACATGAATAAAGCTGCCTCAATACCTGCATCAAAGCGTGTCTCATTGCCGATACGAACAGCTGAGGCCCGCGACGCATCTAAAACCACCACGACGCGACGATCGCGCTCGGGACGATAGGTGCGGACAATCAGGTCAGTAGACCGGGCTGAGGCTCGCCAATCAATGGTGCGTACATCATCACCACGGACATATTCACGTAAGGAGTCAAACTCGTGACCCGCACCAGGGGTGTGCACCGCAGAACGGCCTTCAATTTCACGTAACTGATTGATCCGGGAGGGCAACTGTCGACGCGAACGAAATGGCGGGACCACCGTAACTTCACCTGAGACATCGTGGGTGTATTGGCGTCCTGCTATCCGTAATGGGCTAAAGCAGCGCACGGTAAGTTTGTGGCTACGTACGGTGCCTCTCCGGGAAGGGGCAAGCACACTTGTAAGTCGTTGGGTCGCCCCGGCGGCGATGTCGATGCGATGTAATGGTTGCGGATCGTTGGCCTGTGGCTGCCAACCGTCTCGTATCTGCCCGCGTATGCGACGGTTCGAGGTGTTAGTCAGTTCCACCCATACTTCTAATGGTTCTGCTAGGCGTACCTGCTTATTTTCACTGCGTATAATGCTTACCTTCCGTGGGGATGGCGTGAGTGTAATATCGATCAATAGCACTAGGGTTAGCGCTCCCACGAGCACAAAAACGGTTACCCAACTGGGCCATAACACCATGGGAATAAACCCGGCGATAGCCAGTAGCACAAAACGGAAGGAAACGAACATTACCGCGGCACCGAAACCGTTGCTAATAGACCCTGCAGCACCTGATCGACGTTGACGCCGTCCATTTCTGCTTCGGGACGCAGTGCCACTCGGTGGCGCAAACACGGTAGTAGCAGAGCTTGGACGTCATCGGGGGTGATAAAGTCACGGCCCATCAGCCAAGCCCAAGCTTTAGACGTTTTCATTAGTGCCGTAGAACCACGTGGTGAAACCCCTGTTTGCAGTGAGGGTGAGGTTCGGGTGGCCTGAACCAAGTCAACAATATATGACAGCACATCCGGGGATGTTTTGACCTGCGCAATCTCTGCTCTGGCCTCCCGCACGGTGGCCTGGTCAGCTACCGCATGCAATCCGGCATCGCCTAGTCTGGTCGGATTAAAACCAGTAGCGTGGCGATTTAGGATTTCAATTTCTTCTTTGCGACCCGGAAGGTCAAGTTTGACCTTGAGCATAAACCGGTCCAATTGGGCCTCGGGTAACGGGTAGGTGCCCTCATATTCAATGGGGTTCTGTGTGGCGATGACCATGAACGGCTCCGGCAGGGGATAGGTAGTGCCGTCCACGGAAACCTGGTGTTCCTCCATGGCTTCTAACAGTGCTGCCTGAGTTTTTGGTGGGGTGCGGTTGATCTCATCTGCCAGCATGAGGTTGGTGAATACGGGCCCCTGACGAAATTCAAAGTCTGAGGTCGAGGTATCAAAAATCAGTGAACCCGTCACATCACCGGGCATAAGATCCGGAGTAAACTGCACTCGGGCATTTTGCAGATCCATAGCTTCCGACAGGCTGCGTACCAGCAATGTTTTGGCAACTCCTGGTACACCTTCCAACAGGACGTGACCTTCGGCAAGCAACCCGATCAGTAACGAGGTGACGGCATGATCCTGGCCCACAACGGCCTTGGCAACCTCTACCCGGACATCATTGAGCGCAGGACGGGCGGTATGGTTCACTTATGACTCCTTTGTTTGTGCGCTGAAACGCTCACGCACCTGTTGTTCGAGGTGTTGTAGCTGCTGTGCCCATATGACGAATTGCTGAGCGGTAAGCCGTTGGGCAGGCGGGGTATACAATTGCTGCAGTTCACTAACGGGACGGTGTAGCTGTTTGGAAGCCTCGGCCAAAATAGCTTGCTGTCGGGTTTCGTTGCCCAACTGCAGCAGCCTAGCCAGTCGTGCAAGGCTGGCATGCTGCAGGATGCTGACCGCATGCGTATAATGCTGTGCTTTGGCATACATGCGGCCCCGCCCCACCGTCGTCTCGGCAGCCGAGACCTCAGCGGGTAAGGGTTCGGTAATCACCGGGCCACTGCGGCGTCCGATATAAAATAGGGCGATACCGGTCACGATGACAGCCCAGACGATGCTCATACGCACCCAATCGGGCAGTTGAACCGGCGACAGTTCACCGTCGCGGTCTGGATCAAGACTGAAATCCGGTTGAAACCAGATCACGGTATCAGCCCGACCAAGTGCCCAGGTTGCCAGGGTGGCTGTGCCATTGTCGTAGAGGCCGGCGTTAGACAGCATCTGCCAGTCGGCAAAAATAATTGAACCATCAGCAGTTTGCGCGTAGGCGTAAGACTGCGCGCCATCGGCATCCACTATGAAACAGCCTTGGGCGTTGTTGTCTAGGGCAACACCCGATCGTACCGAGGCAATATCCCCGGCTTCTTCAGCGGCTTGGAGCTGACAAGAGTCCTCAGCGTCGGTATGTTCGACCGCAGGTACGCCAGTGATGTCTTCGACACCCTCAACAAGGCGGCCAAGTTGCGGTTCGGAAACACCAGCAAATACTCGCTGATCAGGCGGGACAAGACCAGCCAGTTCATCTAGGCGGGTATACGATGCGGTATGCATGGCACTATTTTTATCGTGGAAGACCACCGTGGCATCCGGGTGGCGA
>DEPX01000013.1:0-486 GCA_002358975.1 Micrococcaceae bacterium UBA3381
GGCATCGTGGTAACCAACGCAATTGTACTCATTGATCTAATCAACCAGTACCGTGTGCAAGGCCAAAGTCTCACCGAAGCAATTTTCAACGGTGCACGGCAGCGTTTGCGGCCAATTTTGATGACGGCGATAGCCACAATTTTCGCGCTGATCCCCATGGCGTTCGGCTTCACCGGTTCCAGCGGCTTCATCAGCCAAAACCTGGCAATTGTGGTGATTGGTGGGTTGATCTCGTCAACCGTCTTGACGTTGGTGTTGATTCCTGCGCTATATCTGTTGTTTGAAAAGGGCCAAGAAAAACGCCGTATTACCAAGGGGAAACCCCGCTACGGTGATGCACTGGAACCAGGCTACGTCATTGACGAGCCGTCCACTCCGAACAGCTAGTCGCTATTGACGGTCAACCAGGTCGATGATCATGCGGGTGTTGCCCAGCGTATTGGGCTTCACCCGCGCCAGATCGAGGAACTCTGCCACACCTTCGTC
>DEPX01000013.1:549-2273 GCA_002358975.1 Micrococcaceae bacterium UBA3381
TTGAAACCGTACCGCTGAAAAAATGAGATTTCAAAGGTCAAACAAAATACGTGTGCAACCCCGAGCGCTTCGGCTTTATCCAATAGCGCATTGAGTACCACACCGCCTACGCCTTGGCCCCGATAGGAATCATCGGTAGCAAGTGTGCGTACTTCGGCAAGGTCTTCCCACATCACGTGCAGTGCACCGAACCCGACAATATCGCCGTCGGGACTTTCAGCAACTACAAATTCTTGTACCGCCTCATAGTAGGCAACCTTGTCTTTGTCCAAGAGCACACGATCACTGGCCAAGGGCTGGACCTTCGAACGGATGACTCGCATATCTTTGGTGCGCGCCGGGCGGACGGTAATTTCCATTCTTCCTACTGTAATAGTTCGATTGTCATACTGCGACTGCCGGAGCTGACCGGCCGACACGGGCATGAGGGGTATGGTCAAAAGCGCTGCAAGATCAGCACAATGGGAGATATGAGAATTTTAACTGTGTGCCTTGGAAATATTTGCCGCTCCCCCGCTGCCGAATCGGTATTGAACCGTGAGTTTACCAAAGCTGGCATTGACGCCACCGTCGCTTCTGCTGGTACCGCCGACTACCATGTTGGCAACGAGCCGCACGAACTCACCCGCCAAGTCGGTCACGAACGCGGCTATGATTTTCCGTCGGTGGCTGATCAGGTGTCACCGCGGCATATCGATGAGTCGGACCTGGTGCTCGCCATGGACGAGGCCAACCTGCACGATCTGCTGGCCATTACCCAAAACGATGAACAACGAGCCAAAATAGTGCGCTTTGGCGCTTTTGGTTCCCATGCGCAACGCGAAGGAATTGCCAATGTCCCCGATCCCTACGGGTTGGCAGAAGAGGCTTTTGTTTCGATGTATAACCAAATTGAAGATGCCGCACAGGGATTAGTCAAAGCAATTCAAGATAACAGTCTAGCGGACATTATGCAGCAATATGGTGGCAAATGAGTCTAACCGGCAACACTTCGACCATCACGTTGGACGACGGGACCAAAGCGTTTCGAAAAGCTATGGTCAATGCACCTGCGGGATTTTTTGCCTTAGAGGCCGCTGGTTTACGGGTCCTGGGTGAACTCGGTGCACGAGTGCCCAAGGTGTACGAGGTTACCGATGACCAACTGATCATCGAGCAGATACAAGCCAAACCACAATATAAGGTCAAAAGCCCAGAATACACTTTTGGCCAAGAGCTGGCGCAATTACATTTGGCTGGCCAAGCAGCTGCCGAGCCCAACCAAACCTTTGGCACCCTAGAAGGATTATCCCACGGTTACTTAGGTGGTGCCGAGATTGATCTGCAACCAACAACTACACTTTATGAGTCGTTGGTAACGAACCGCATCATCGCACTCACTGAACAAGCCATCGACTCCCGACAGCTGGATCAACGTGCGCTGGAGTTGGCTAAGCAAATCACCCCGGGGCACCTGGGTCCTGCAGAAACACCGACGGTGGTGCACGGTGATTTATGGGCGGGTAACCGGATGGTGGATGGTACCGGTGCCAGCTGGCTGATCGATCCGTCATGCCACTGGGGCCACCGGGAAGAAGATATCGCAATGATGCAGCTTTTCGGTGGTTTTGGTTCTGCCGTCTTTGACGCTTATAACGAGACGTTTCCGTTGGCCGATGGCTGGCGGGAACGTATCCCCACTTACCAACTGGTGCCCCTATTGGTGCATGTGTTGTTATTTGGGG
>DEPX01000013.1:2402-3987 GCA_002358975.1 Micrococcaceae bacterium UBA3381
TTTTTTGGATTAGGGTCTAGTTGTCGCTGCCTGCCTCAATTGCCTCGCGTTCTGGGGCGGCTTCGATAGTGTCTGGTGCATTGACCAGTTCGAAGTCGAGTTCAGCATTTTTGCCTTCGCCTTTGACCGAGACGAGGATGTGCGTATGAGCGGGGATTTCCCCAAACAGCAGCTTCTCGGACAATTTATCTTCCAGCATGTCCTGAACAGTACGGCGTAGCGGACGAGCACCCATGGATGGGTCGTAGCCGCGTTCTGCCAACAGTTCCTTGGACGGTTGGTCCAGTTCGATGCTCAGGTTTTGCTCTTTCAAGCGATCCTGCAAGCTGTTGATAAATAGATCAACGATCTCAATGATCTCGGACATGGACAGCTGTGGGAAGACAATGACGTCATCAACACGGTTGAGGAACTCGGGGCGGAAGTGCTGACGTAGCTCTTCTTGCACGGTGGCCTTCATACGCTCATAACCGGTCTGAGTATCGGAGACCGATTGGAAACCGGTCTGCACACCGCGCGAAATGTCGCGGGTACCCAGGTTGGTGGTCATGATGATCACGGTGTTTTTGAAGTCCACTTCGCGACCCTGGGAGTCGGTCAGGCGACCTTCTTCCAAAATCTGCAGCAGCGAGTTGAAGAGGTCCGCATGGGCTTTTTCAACCTCGTCAAACAAGACAACCGAGAACGGACGACGACGCACACGCTCGGTCAGCTGGCCACCTTCTTCGTAACCAACGTAGCCAGGAGGGGCACCGAATAACCGCGATACGGTGTGCTTTTCTTGGAACTCTGACATGTCCAAGGTGATCAAGGCTTCTTCATCGCCGAAGAGAAATTCTGACAGAGTCTTGGCAAGCTCGGTTTTACCCACACCGGTTGGTCCAGCGAAGATAAATGAACCGGTTGGACGGTTCGGGTCTTTCAGCCCGGCACGTGTACGACGGATTGCACGGGACAACGATTTGACCGCTTCGTTTTGGCCAATGACGCGGCGGTGCAGTTCGTCTTCCATATTGCGTAGCCGTTCGGCTTCGCTTTCGGAAAGCCGGAAGACTGGGATACCGGTGGACTTGGACAGTACTTCGGCAATCATGTCTTCGTCGACTTCAGCAATGCCGTGGGCTGCTTCGTCACGCCATTCTTGTTCTTTTTGGTTCCGCTCATCTTGCAGGGACTGCTCTTTATCCCGCAAGGAGGCTGCCCCTTCGAAGTCCTGCCCATCAATGGCGGCTTCTTTTTCTGTCCGTACCTGCTCAATACGTGCATCGTATTCTTTGATCTCCGGTGGAGTCGACATCCGCTGAATACGCAACCGCGCACCAGCCTCATCAATCAAGTCGACGGCCTTATCCGGCAGGAAGCGATCCGAAATGTAACGGTCTGCCATGGTGGCTGCCCCATGCAGGGCTTCATCAGTAATGGATACACGGTGGTGTGTTTCATACCGGTCACGTAGCCCACGCAGGATTTCTACGGTATCTTCAACCGATGGTTCATCAACCTGGATCGGCTGGAAGCGGCGTTCCAGTGCGGCATCTTTTTCAATGTGTTTACGGTATTCGTCTAGCGTGGTTGCACCAATAGT
>DEPX01000013.1:4081-9001 GCA_002358975.1 Micrococcaceae bacterium UBA3381
GGTGTGGATCTCGTCGATGAACAAGATAATGTCGCCACGGGTGCGGATCTCTTTGAGAACCTTCTTTAGACGTTCTTCAAAGTCACCGCGGTAACGGGAACCTGCCACCAGGGAACCAAGGTCCAGGGTGTACAACTGTTTTTCCTTGAGGGTCTCTGGCACATCATTGCGCACGATGGCCTGGGCTAGGCCCTCGACAACCGCTGTTTTACCAACACCGGGTTCACCGATGAGTACCGGGTTATTTTTGGTACGGCGGGACAGCACTTGCATGACGCGTTCCATTTCTTCGGAACGGCCAATGACTGGATCCAGTTGCGATTCGCGTGCCGCGGCGGTGAGGTTACGGCCAAACTGGTCAAGTACAACTGAACCGGCCTGCTGGCCTTGGCTACCACCAGTAGAGGATACGCCTGCTGGTTCTTTACCTTCGGTTTCACCTGAGCCTTGGTAACCGGAGAGTAACTGAATAACTGTCTGGCGTACTCGGTTGAGGTCGGCGCCCAGCTGCACCAGTACCTGCGCGGCAACGCCTTCGCCTTCGCGGATCAGACCCAGCAGGATGTGCTCGGTGCCGATGTAGTTATGCCCCAGCTGCAGTGCTTCACGCAGTGATAGTTCTAAAACTTTTTTGGCACGCGGGGTAAAGGGAATATGACCGGATGGGGCTTGTTGTCCCTGTCCGATAATCTCTCGCACCTGCTCGCGTACAGCGCCCAGGGATACATCAAGGGACTGGAGGGCTTTGGCTGCAACGCCGTCACCCTCATGAATTAACCCGAGCAGGATGTGCTCGGTGCCAATGTACGAGTGATTGAGCATGCGCGCTTCTTCTTGCGCAAGCACCACAACTCGTCTGGCCCGATCGGTAAATCTTTCAAACATAGGCACACTCCTTGCTGACTATTGGCTCTGATCGTACTTGAGTTATACATCGTATTAAGACTGCTGTTCACTGCTGGGCGAAGGAAATGTACCATTTTTACCCAAAGCTGAGCTTGGTCGGCTCAGGGTAAAATTTGCACACCTCAAGTCTTTCACACAAAGGTAATTGCTGGGACCTTAGATAACCAGGTTTGGGCCAGCGTTATTCCAAACGTTCTACAGCTTTTTTATTGCCGTATCATCTTCGGTCTCGCCGTTTGCTGCAGCACGGCGTTCGGCCCATGCTTGGGCTTCGCGTTCTTCTGCTTCACGGCGAGCATCGCGTTCTCCCGAGTCGCCACGAAATAGCGAACGCATGACTAACCAGAAGATAAAAAACAGCCCGACAGATGGGGCTAGGACTTCAAAGTAATCCCAAAAGGCACCCATGCTACCTCCTATTCATCACCTTCTGGCTTGAGCAGCGGGAACAGTATGGTTTCACGAATACCGGTGCCGGTCAACAGCATCACTAACCGGTCTATTCCCATACCGAGCCCACCTGTTGGTGGTGCTCCATATTCTAGGGCGCGCAAAAAGTCGTGGTCTAGTTGCATAGCTTCTTCATCGCCAGCAGCTGCAGCCTCCGACTGTGCGGTGAGCCGTTGGCGTTGAATGACCGGGTCAATCAGCTCAGAAAACGCAGTTCCAATCTCCGTGCCGTTAATAATCAAGTCCCATGCCTCGACCATTCGTGGGTCATCACGGTGTGGGCGGGCTAGCGGTTGTGCCGCTTGCGGATAATGGTAAACAAAGGTTGGCTCGATGATATTGGGCTCTACCAGTTCATCAAAAAGCTCTAGCACCAGCTCTTGGGCATTTAGGCTTTCATCCAGTTCAAGGCTGTTGTCCTTGGCGATGGCCAGCAGTTCGTCGGCAGAAGTATCCGGGGTAACCTGGGAACCAACAGCTTCCGATACGGCAGGATAAAATTCCTGCCAACCCCACTGACTGTCCAACACCACAGTGTTGCCTTCGGGCGTGACCAGTTCCTCGCCCACACCGGCTGCCTGGGCCGCGGAAATAATGACCTGCCGGATGCGTTCAGCCATACCGTACATATCCGAATATGCTTCATAAGCTTCCAGCATGGTGAATTCCGGTGAGTGTGTTGAATCGACACCTTCATTACGGAATACCCGGCCAACTTCAAATATCTTGTCAATACCGCCGACGACGGCGCGCTTGAGGAACAGCTCTGTGGCAATGCGCAATGTCATCGTCTGGTCGAAAGCGTTCAGATGTGTTTCAAATGGTCGTGCCTGTGCCCCGCCATGGACCAACTGCAGGATGGGGGTTTCGACTTCAATATAGCCCTGATCTTCTAGTGCGTTACGAACAGCACGAACAACTCGGGCACGGGTGTGCACCATTTCGGCGGCTTCTTGACGCACAATCAGGTCTGCATACCGTTGACGCACACGCGTCTCATCAGACAGATCAGCATGCAGGACCGGTAATGGCCGCAGTGCCTTGGAGGCCATGGTCCACGAATCGGCCATGATGGATAATTCGCCGCGTTTGGAAGTGATAACTTCCCCGGTCACCGAAATGTGGTCGCCTAAATCCACTAGGTGCTTATACGAATCCAAGGTTTCGGCCCCAACTCGACCCTGCGACAACATGACCTGCAGACGCGGATGTTCTCCGGATTCGCCACCTTCTTGCAAGGTAGCAAAGCACAATTTTCCGGTATTGCGCTGGAAGACCACACGCCCTGCCACCGAAACAATATCGCCGGTTTCAGCTCCAGCCTCCAGCTCCGGGTACTTTTGGCGAATCTCAGCTAACGAATGGGTACGTGCCACCTCAACGGGATAGGCTTGAGCCCCCGTATCGAGGAGTTCTTGGCGTTTAGCCTGACGGACTTTTCGCTGATCACGGGTATTAGTGGCACCATCGGAGGTATTGGCGTTAGCTGTATTGGTCGTTCTCACGTCCAATAGTCTAGCCCGGTCTTCAGGCCATTGGTTTCGTTGTGTCCAGTCTGCGAATTTTATTCGCCATCGGCTCAGCGTCGCGCTCTTTGCACTAATCGATTGGCCCCGGTGTCAACTGCGGATAGCGGGCTTGGGCGAAGTCGGCCAACTGTTCGGCCAGCGCTTGTACCTGTTCCAACGCGTAATGATCCGGGCGCCATCCGGCATGCAACCATACCGACAAAATCCCGCCCTGGACGGTAATCCTTGCCGGTTTCAACCCAAAATAGGCGTCCTCGGTCACTACCGCCACACCGTTACCGGCGGCCACCAGCGCCTGAGCTACTCGACCCGAATTGGTTTCCACGATTTGGGGCACGGTCAACCCGGCCACATCGACGGCGCCGTCCAGCACCCGGCGTGACATAAAGTCCGTCGTCGTCACCACCACGCGTTCTTCTACTAACTCTTCCAAAGGAATTTCATCCCGGTCTGCCCAGGGATGTTCCGGAGCAACATAGGCCCACACCGGCAGCTCCACTAAGGCAATGGAGTCCAGATCACTGGGCGGCTCCGAGGGCATGATCACTAGATCTGCGGTGCTCACCGCTTGTTCCAGGGAGGCACCCAGCGGCGTTTCAATCACGTGGGAATGCAGCTGCGACGAGTCCAACGTGGCGACAAACGGGATCACAATATCGATCAAGGTGGTGCCCGGCGCGGCAAAGGTGATTTCGGTGAATTTTCCGGTCGATAGCATACGAGCAAATGCCTCGGCCTTGTGAATCTCGTCAACGACCTTGTGTGCAACCGGCAGGAACTCCTCGCCCGCTGCTGTTAAACCAATGCCGGAATGATGGGACTGCAGCAGCTCTATCCGCAAATGACGTTGCAATTTTTGTAACTGTCGGGAAAGCGCCGGCTGGGTAATATTGAGTTTGCGTGCAGCCACCGAAACATTGCGCGTTTCGGCCACCGTTAAAAATGCTGTCAGTAACCGCTCATCCATACTGGTTAAGCATACCTACCATGATGAGATTCTATTGGCCGGACATAGCTGTGGTGACGCATACTTAAAGCATCATATTTTTATCGTCGACCAGATAAGGAACTCTGCTATGTCGCGCGAACCCTTAGATCAGTCTCGTAAACTTGTTACTGAACTACCTGGCCCTAAGGCCCGTGAAATGCGGGAAAGCCTGGATACTTATGTGCCAAAAGGCGTCAGCCCTTCCATGCCGGCATTTGCTGCGCGTGCCGAAGGTGGCATTGTCGAAGACGTCGATGGCAACAGGCTTATCGACCTGGGATCCGGTATCGCGGTAACCACCGTAGGGGCATCACACCCTAAGGTTGTCGAAGCGGTCCAAGAACAGGTCGCCGACTTTACCCACACTTGCTTTATGGTCACCCCGTATGATTCCTACACCCAGCTGGCCAAACGCCTCGACGAAGTTGCGCCCATCTCCGGCCAAACCCGCAGTGTGCTGCTGAACTCGGGTGCTGAAGCAGTCGAAAACGCCGTCAAAGTGGCACGCGCGTACACCGGGAAACAGGCCATCGCAGCATTCGATAATGCGTACCATGGCCGCACCACCCTGACCATGGGGCTGACCGCCAAGAACATGCCGTATAAAGAATCCTTCGGCCCTTTCGCTTCCGAACTATACCGGGTGCCTGGCTCCTACCCCTACCGTGATGGGCTATCAGGTGAAGAAGCCGCCCAACGCACCATCGAGTCACTGGAATCACAGATCGGGGCCAATAACTTGGCCGCCGTCATTATGGAACCAATCCAGGGTGAAGGTGGCTTCATCGTGCCGGCCGAAGGCTTCCTAGCCAAGGTGGTCGAATGGTGTAAAGCCAACGACGTATTGTTTATCGCCGATGAAGTTCAAACCGGCTTCACCCGCACCGGTGAATGGTTTGCGTCCACGACCGAAGGCATCGAACCCGATTTGATTACTTTGGCCAAAGGTATCGCCGGTGGTATGCCGTTATCGGCGGTTACCGGACGTGCCGAAGTTATGGACGCCGTCCACGCCGGTGGCCTGGGTGGTACTTACGGTGGCAACCC
>DEPX01000013.1:9008-9306 GCA_002358975.1 Micrococcaceae bacterium UBA3381
TGGTAGCCGTAGCAGCTGGGTTAGCTTCCCTGCAGGTTATGGAAGAAGAAGGCCTGGCAGACAAGGCCAAGCACATCGGTAAAGTCATCACCGAACATTTCACCCAGGTGCAAAAAGAAGATGCCCGTATCGGTGACATTCGTGGCCGTGGTGCCATGATGGCCATCGAGTTCGTTGACCCTGAAACCAAAGAACCACTGGCCAAACTGGTCAACGATATTGCGGTAGAAGCCCGCAAACAAGGTGTCATCACACTGACCGCTGGAACATACGGCAACGTGTTGCGCTTCCTACCGCC
>DEPX01000013.1:9387-11986 GCA_002358975.1 Micrococcaceae bacterium UBA3381
TGTAACAGCCGTTAAACGCTCATTTGTGGACAATTTAACCCGTTGTGGCCGCAACCTTTTTGGTTGCGGCCAGCGTGGTTAATGGGATGTGTTGCGCATTTAGCGACCGAAGATGCCGGTAATACGCCCACGGCCGATGGCATGTTTGAATAGGTTGAATCCCACTTGGGCCGGGGTAGCATCCGGGCCCAGCTCTAAGACGGTGTCCACCGCGTGGACGACGAACATATACCGGTGGTCAATATGGCCTTCGGGTGGGGCAGCACCAGTGTAGCCAGCCACGTTACGGTCATTGCGCAAAAAGACGGGGCCTTCACCGGCACCACTGACACCAAATGCGGGCCAATCAATCTCATCCCAACGCACAGCCGCACCGGGCAACGAGGTAACGGAGGCATCGATATTGAATGCCGACATGTGCCAAAACCCGCTGGCTGTGGGAGCATCCGGATCAAGGCAGGTCAGGGCAAAACTCTTGGTGCCTGCTGGCACATTCGACCAGGATAGCTGAGGCAGTTCATCGCGACCGCCAACACCCAGACTTTCCATCACCGAACGGATGGGTAGCCGTTCGTTATCAGTAAAGTCTTCGCTGGTAACGGTGACTTCATGCAGGGTCGGTAATGGCGCATAGGGATCATAACTCATACCTGCATCCTCGCATGACATAGCCAAAGCGACAATGCGTCTACGACCGTGATTGACGACGCCTGTCCCCCAGCCCAACAATAATCCCTACTGCCAGCAGCAAGATGCCAAGACCGATCGCGGTGAAAGTCAACCACATTTCGGGGGCGATGGTCTCGGGGAAAAAGCTGCGTTGGGCGACCCAGATACAAAAAATGAAGAACAAGGCGCCCCAAACTATCGTCCCGGTGCGCGGCCGAACACGCCGTGGCGCACTGGTTACTCGCTGCGTTTCATCACTGGTTGCATCCGTAGTGGGTAGTGAATCTTCAGGCTGTTGCTGCCAACCGTCGTCGCCAGTGTTGTTGATGTTGGTATTGTCATCCATACTAAATTCTCCCAATTACCAGTCTGCTTTATGTCACTGTGATGCTGCCGGCGGCAAGTCGGACGTGAACGTGCAAGGTGGGACCATCAGCATCTTCATTAATCAGTATGCTGCGCCGGTTCAAAAGCCCAGATTGATCACGCCAATCAAGGTCGGGCGCGTTGATACTGCCGGCGGCGACGTCCATGGTGATTTCCGTTGGTCTGGCATCCGAGGTCTGCAACAAGACTTCACCAAAAGCTTGCGTCACGCTGAGTTCTTCCTGGTCAAGGTCAGTGTCGTAAGCGGTCAAATCTATGTCGGTGTTACCCACAAATGAGATGGCCGCAGGAGTGCTTTCTGTAACCGAGTGATTGCCGATCGTATGGTAGGTAGTACCGGCTGGTAGTACTGCCGTCACCATCAGAGCTGCTACACCAAGAAACCCGACAAATCCGATCCCGGACAGTGAGCTGCCACGAATCCCTGCGATAATCATAGAAATGGCAACCACAGCAGTCCCAGCAACCAAAGCGGCAATGAGCGCAGCATTTGTGCCCGAGGAAGTCGAAACAGTGTCGACCCCAGCGACCTCTACCCATAAAGCCGTTATCCCAGCGAGAATCAGTGCCAACGCCACGGTGATAAGCGCCTGGGCGCGCCCAGATTTTGACCGATGTGTCACGCAAGCTGCTCCAGACTCTTGGTGTTGTCGGTGCGAAACATTAGCTTGGTAAACGAAATATACGACCACCAAACCGATAGCAACCCAGAATACTACCGAAAATGTGGCGTGTAACCAGTCAGGGATGCCAAAAACATCCCACACTTTGAAACCCAGATTGCCAAAAGAGATGCCACCAAAAACTTGGAGGATAAACCACACCGCCAAGATGACGCACACAATAATCACTTCGGGCCGGGCCTCGCGACCACGCACCAAATCCTCAAAATGTATGCTGTCGGCCTGATTTGGCAAAAACAGCCAGGCCAATAAATACATCAGGACGCCGACACCGCCAACCAACCCCAGCACAACAAAACCGCCCCGGACAACTAACGGGTCGATACCCATCCTCTTGGCGATACCACCGGCCACACCGGTAATCCAGCGCTGGTCAGTCTGGCGCTGAATATCCAGCCCGCGAAGCCAGGCGAAAAAATTCTGGCTTCCACCATTGGATGAGTGCCCTGACGAATCGGTCGTCTGGTGGTCTTCAGTCCCTTGGTTTTCGGGTCTTTCAGAGTCTGGTGAGGTATGCATACTTCCATTGTGCTCGACCGCAAGCACATGCACCATCGGGGTTTACCCTGAACAAACCCCTAAGTTTTTATTCTGCTGCACCTACCGGGCTGATCATCACTAGACTATTGGGTATGAGCTCAAGGCCGCCTTTGATGCGTTCGCATACCGATCGTGTAGTAGCAGGAGTATGCGCTGGTCTGGCCGAGCACCTCAACATCCCAGTCCTTTGGTTGCGCCTGGGGATGGTGCTGGCCTCGCTCATTGGTGGCGCTGGAGTCGTGTTGTATATCTTTCTGCTGTGCACTGTGCCAGAAGAAGGCGAGTCGTCAGCAACTTTACCGTTGCGTCGCGTGTTGACT
>DEPX01000013.1:12167-13584 GCA_002358975.1 Micrococcaceae bacterium UBA3381
CTTAAAGTCATTCTGCCCGGTCTTGCTGTCTTTGTGGGAGTCGGTCTGACCTGGTGGCTCATTGTTGATCGGCACCGACCCGGACGACATTTACTACCCCGGATCCTTGGGGCACTGGCCCTGGTGACCGTGGGCATCGTTATGTTCTTTATCACCGCACGTGAACCAACGGTCTTTTCGGTTTTTGGGGCGGCACTTGCGGTGCTTGCCGGGGTGGCACTGGCTATCGCACCGTGGTTATTACAAATAAACCGTGAACTTGTGGCCGAACGTGCTGCAAGGGCCCGTGAAGCCGAACGCACCGAGATCGCCGCGCACCTACACGATTCAGTGCTACAAACATTGGCACTTATCCAGCAACACTCCAAGCCGGGCACCGAAGTGGCGCGGCTGGCTCGTCGTCAAGAACGCGACCTGCGGGCATGGCTGTTCCGTAGTGCTGACGGACCAACATCGGAACCACGCGATACGGCCGCAGCAGAACTGACCCAACATGCTGCAGCACTGGAGGCTCAGCATCCCGTACAGTTTGAGGTGATTGTTGTCGGCGAGCGCATAGTAGCTCCCGAACCGATCGTTGCCGCGGCTCGCGAAGCCATGCAAAATGCTGCCCAGCACGCAGGCGGTGAGGTGACGGTCTACCTTGAAACCACACCTAAACTCATATGTATTGACATTAATGACCGCGGTCCCGGCTTTAACCCAGATAATATTCAGGGCCCGCGTTTTGGTATCCGAGAATCCATCCGAGGCAGAATGCAGCGTGCCGGTGGCACCGCACGGTTACGTCCTGGACCGGGAGGTCGAGGAGTTTCTGTACAACTGGAACACCCGCGTGTGGATATCCAAATCCCTATTGACCAAGACGAGGTATCATGACTCAAACGGACACATCATCAACGATCAGCGTGGTGATTGTTGATGATCACGAAATTTTTCGCACCGGCTTACGCAGCTCACTGGGTGATGGGCTGCGTGTCGTCGGTGAGGCGGCAACTGTTGATGAAGCTATCACCGTGATTACAAACACCCAGCCCGATGTTGTGCTGCTTGATGTACATCTACCCGGTGGTGACGGCGGTGGAGGTGCCGAAGTGGCCCGAACCATTGCTCAGCGGCCAGGATGTGAAAACACCCGCATGCTGGCGGTCAGTGTCTCAGATGCGGCAGACGACGTCGTCACGGTCATTCGCGCCGGCGCACGCGGATACCTAACCAAAACCACCTCTGCCGATGAGGTCACCGCTGCGGTAAAACGTGTCCACGACGGGGATGCGGTGTTTTCACCTAGGCTGGCCGGATTCGTTCTTGACGCTTTCGGTGCTGGTGGTGGTGAAATCGCTGCTGAAGATACTGAACTTGACCGGTTATCGGCCCGCGAGCAAGAAGTGATGCGAAAGATTGCTCGCGGCTATGC
>DEPX01000013.1:13676-21739 GCA_002358975.1 Micrococcaceae bacterium UBA3381
CGGCACGAACTCACCGCCTGGGCGTTGAGCCGCAGACTACTCTAAGTACCGCATTAGGCTTGCGGCCGAGCTTCGGTGGTGAAAAACGAGATTTTTCCGTTGGCTTCCAAAATTGCCAACCGGATGACCCCGAAATCCTCAATGCCGGCCTGCCTTGCCATCATGCTCAACGTATCCAAACCGATACGCTCGTGTTGCATTGTCTTACGATCGACCACACCGTCTCGGATCAGAATGACCGGGCGACCCTGCAAGCTTTTACCAAATCTTGGCCAGCGCGCTTTTGCATAACTCAGCCCAATCGATAGCGCCATCATGGTTCCGATGGCTAATAAACCACCAGTCAGCGACGTATCATCCAGTGTGATGCCCTGCTGGACGAGGTTGCCCATCACAAGGAAGACCACCAGGTCAAAAGAACTCAGCTCACCCAGTGTGGAGCGGCCAGAGGCACGGACCATGATCCACAACAACAAAAACATGATGGCGGCACGAAGGATAATGTCCATATTAGGGAACCCTCCAGGTTGTGAATTCTAGTTGCTGTTGTTCTCCGTCGACGTCAACCTGAAGGTGTGCGGTGGTTGTTGGTTGCCACCGGTCGGAAATATCCCCGACGAATTGCACCGTCGTATCTGCAGCATCTGGGCTGAATTCAAAAGTCACTCTGCCCTGCCCGTCAGTTGTTTCTGCCTCGGGAGTCGGGTAGACGACGAGGTCTTCGAAAAGCACCACGTACTGCTCGTTGACGGTAACGGTCAGATCCTCTATCGGATCCTTACCGCCACTAAATTTCAGGTTGAAGCTCCCCTCGCTGCCGGCACGAATAGTTTTGGGATATTGCACCCCAATTTTCGTGTCGCCAACTTTAGCGCTTTTACTGCCCATCAAATCGGTTACCCCGAATGCCCCAACCAGCAAGAACGCAACGAGTACCGCTATAACGATAAAGCTACCCGTGCGCCGTAACCGGTTTTGGTCACCTGAAATGACGTCGTCAAAAGACGAAGACGATACGTGTGCATCTTCCAGGCGCATGGTTGAGGCATCCTTTACGAGGCAACAAGATTTGCAATATTACCCACGAATGTATCGCGACACGCTAGCAGGAGCCAGAACCCAGCTACCAGATCGTGACACGCTGTGCTGGTTCTAACCACATGTCATCACCGGGTTGGGTCGCATAGGCCTGGTGGAAGGCATCCAAGTTTTTGGCCACCTGGTTGGCGCGAAATTCATTGGGCGAATGCGGATCCGTTGAGACCCTTGTAATGGCGGCTTCGGGACGAATCAGCTGCCGCCACACTGAGGCCCAGGATTCGAAGAATTGTCGGTCAATAGTTTTTTGGTCTTCCGGATTGGCTGGGTCCAGGCCCTGGGCTCTGGCTGCCGCCGGGTTTTGTTCCAGATAGAGATACAACGCTTTATGGCTAATACCTAAGCCACCAAGATCGCCAATATTTTCTCCCAGGGTCAGTTCCCCGTTGACGTGATAGTCGGGCGCTTCGGCCGGTGCCAGGACTTTATACTGTTCGACCAAAGATTCGGTACGCTCAGTAAAGGCCGCCCGGTCGGTGTCAGTCCACCAATTATTCAGCGCGCCGTCGCCGTCGTAATGTGAACCTTGGTCATCGAAGCCGTGGCCAATTTCGTGACCAATCACCGCACCGATGCCGCCGAAGTTTTGTGCCGGTGTAGCTTCCGGAGAAAAAAATGGGGGCTGCAGAATCGCGGCGGGAAATACGATCGCATTTTCTAGCGGTGAATAGTAGGCATTGACCGTTTGCGGGCTCATGTGCCACTCTTCCGGATCCGGGCCTTTTTCGATTTTGGACATGTTGTCTTCAAAATCGTGGGCAGCAATACGGTCCAGGGTGCCGATAAGATCTGTGGCATCGACGGCGATATCCGAGTAGTCGTGCCATTTGACCGGGTAACCAACCATAGGGTTAAATTTGGCCAACTTTTCTAGGGCACGGAACCGGGTTTCTTCGCTCATCCACGGCAGTTGTGCAATGGAGGAATGATAAGCCTGCTGTAGGGCATCCACGAGTTGGTCCATGTCCACACGGTGGGATTCGGTGTAATGCTGGGCCACATAGAGGCGACCAACATCTTCACCTAGGCTGCCATTGACCAAACTCACTGCACGTTTCCACCGGGGACGCAGCTCTTCGGTACCGGATAAGATCTTGCTGAACTCAAAATTAGCCTGCACAAAGGAATCCGATAAATATGGTGCATGCGCCGAGACTATGTGCAGCGTTAACCAGGTGCGCCAGGCTGCAATGGGTTCGGATGCTAACAGCTGTTCTAGGCCGGTAAGAAAATCAGGTTGCCACACCACAATTTCTTCTGACCTGTTGGCCCGTTCTTGGCCGGGAGCCATGTGCATCCCGGTCAGCCAGTGAATACCGGAAGGAAATTGCGCTAACAGGTCTTGCCGGGTATAGAGGTTATAGCGTTTGACTGCATCGCGCACCGCAACGATGTCCCAGTGTTTTTCGGCGATCCGGGTTTCCAAATCGATAACCTGGGTGGCCATCTGGTCGGCTTGGTCTTGGCTGGTCGCAAGTTCTGCCAGCAACGCTAGCTTTGCATTATAGGTGCGGTAGGCTTCGACGACGTCGGCGAATTTGTCTTCGCGGTAATAGGATTCATCAGGTAGGCCTAATCCACTTTGAATCATGTGTAACAACACGCGTTCTGGGTTACCGGCGTCGTGCATAGCCCCGGTACCAATCGGACCGCCGATGATACCTTCGCGTTCCAGTTGGCCGGTCAGATGCATGAATGCTGCAGCATCTTCAACCTTAGAAACACGCTCCAGGGTGGCCAACAGTGGGCCAATGCCTTGGGCTTCGATGGTATCTTCATCCATCATCGCGGTGTACAGCGCACCGATCCGGGTTTTGGCGCCGTCGTCACTATGTTCAGCCGTTACCGGACCGGTACGTTGTGGCTCGGTCAGGTTGGCTGCGGCATCTTGCAAAATATTGTGGACGGCGATTTCGGATTGGTCGTGCAATTCCATAAATGCCCCGTAGGTGCCGCGGTCGGCGGGGATGGTGTTGGTTTCCATCCATGCACCATTGACGTGGCGGTATAGGTCCTGAGTGGGTTGTGGTGCTGTGGTTGTCACGCGTCTCCTTGTGAAATCGTGCCGGTATCCAATTGGTAGCCTATGGGACCAGCATCATGTTGTCGATCAGCCGGACCGGGGGCACCCAGGCGGCCACTAGGGCCAGTGCTTCGTGATCCAGCGGGCTTGACAGTACCTCATCCGATAACGGGGCAAGGGTGGCCGGGTCCACAATTTCCAAATAGTCTAGTTCAACGTATTCTTGGGCTCGAATAATATCGCGGGCCGCCGTGATATCGAGGCGTTGATGCTCGGCCGCCTGCTTGGCCAAAAAGTGCAGGGCTTGCGACAGGCCCAGAGCTTTTTCCATGCCGTGGTCATCCAAACGAACATTGCGTGACGATAGGGCCAGCCCGGATGGCGCCCGAACCAAATCCACCGGGCGGATCTCGACGTCGAAATTCAACTCCTGGGCCATACGGGTCACGATCGCTAACTGTTGGGCATCTTTTTGGCCAAAGTAACTGCGAAATACGGCCGGCGGTGGGGGCAATAAAATATTCCAAAGTTTTGCCACCACGGTGCACACCCCGTCAAAATGGCCGGGCCGGCTGGCGCCTTCAAATACCCGACCCATTGTTCCGGCACTGACCCGGATATGCGGGGCATCGGGGTAGCCGGGATACATGTGCTGGGTGTCAGGGGCAAACACAATATCGCCCCCGTAACGAGTGACTAACTCGAGGTCTGCCTGGAGTGTGCGCGGATATTTCTCGTAGTCTTCGTGCCGATCAAATTGCAGCGGGTTGACAAATACCGAGGCGACGACGACGTCGTTCTCCGCGCGGGCTTGTTCAAACAGTGCACCGTGACCATCGTGCAGGGCGCCCATGGTGGGAACTAACCCAACTTTGGGGGCTGGGGTGCCGGAGGCCTGCAGTACAGCAACCTGTTCGGCAATTATTTGGCGTACAGTGTCAACGGTGGTGGCCAGTTGGGCTTGTTGGTCTGTCACGAGACACAGTCTAGCCCGAACGCTTTTGGCCCGGCAGAATATGGTCCTTTAGGATTCCAGAATTTGTAGCAGTTCTTCAAGCCTTGCTTCGGTGATGAAACCGGCATGGCGTGCCCGTCGGGCGGTAGCTGAGGCCATGGCACGGTAGGTTTCATATAGATCTGGGTCATCTAGTGTTTCCAAGGTTTCTAAATGTGTGGTGATCGTGCCGGTATCGCCGCGAGAGACCGGGCCGGTCAGTGCTTGATCGGCGTTGGCCAGCGCGTTTTCTAGGCTGGCCGTCATCAGGTTGCCCAAAAGTTTTTCCGGGTGGTCGATCCCGGCCGACGTCAGCATCGCTTGAGCCTGCGCGGTGAGGGTCACCAAGTGATTTGAGGCGTGTGCCATGGCAGCATGGTAGGCGGGCCGGGCATTTTCTGGAATGGTCACCGGAATGCCACCCATTTCCACCACTAGGGCTTCGGCAATGGGGGCCACCACCGGATCGGCGGTGATACCAAAAGCCGTATTCTGTAACCGTTCAACGTCTAAGCTCAGTCCCGAAAAGGTCATCGCCGGGTGGATCGCTACTGGAATGGCACCGTATTGACGCACCGAATTCATGACGGCGGTACCGTACCGTCCAGAGGTGTGCACCAGCAGGTGACCGGTTTGGATGTGCCCGGCGGATGCCAGCCCAGCAACTAAAGTTTCCAAGGCGTCGTCGGGCACCGCAAAAATGACGGCTTCTGAGCGGCGCAGAATATCGGGGATTTCAATAATCTCGGTGTCGGGCAGCAGTGTTTCGGCCCGAGCGACAGATGCCTCGGAAACCGCATGCACACCGGTAATGGTGTGCCCGGCCTGTTGCAAAGCCAGCCCCAGCACGGCGCCTACCCGACCGGCGCCGATGATGCCAATACCTAACCGGTTGGGTCGTCCGATGGCCGAGGTGGTCAGTGGTTCATCAACGCTCATACATGCCTCCTGATATACCGCTTATAGGCCGGCCAGCCGGGCATAGCCGCGAGCTGATAGGTCATCACGTAGCCGAGCGGCCTCACCGGTGGGCAGCCCGGTGATGGTGGCCGTGGAACCGGCGGTGGTGATGGTGAGATCGGCCAGGTCAAATCTTCGTTGCAGCGGTCCTTGTCGTAGCGCCACAAATTGCAGTCGCCCATACGGCACGGCCCGATAAGAACGAAAAATTGCCCCGGAGCGCACGATAATGTCATCGGCTTGTTCTGACCAACCATGAATGCGCACCTGAAATGGGGTCAAGATTAGGCCCACCAAATAGTAGAGGCCAAATACGATCGCGGGTAGGTAGAGCGCAAACTGCCAGCCGCCCGTATCGACCGTCGCGTTAACGATTGCTGCGGCGAGCCCAAATATTGCCACATACACTACGAAACGGATGACATTATAGATCTGCCGGTAGGCGGTCAGTTGGGCCCGTACCGGCCGGAATTGGATGCTTGTTGGGAAGGCTTTCACAACCGATCACCTGCCGTGACAGCTTTGGCACTGGCTTTATCAAAGGCTGCAAGTTCCTCGTCGGCCATCCACTGGTTTCTATCCGTCATCCGGCGGGCGTGGGCGGCGATTTGTGCTTCATCAAAGAAGAGTTTAATCAGTTCACCGGGTTCGTGGTTACTGATATCAACGCGGACCGGTCCGGGTGGGGTGAGGAACCTGGCTGATACCGTGCCAGACAATTTATCGGATAGCGACTGGTACACCGCGGATTGCTGAATCCGTTCGTGCGGGATCATAGCAAGGACGCGACGCAGTCGTGCATACCTGATCAACAATAAGGTGGGGGTCGTGGTGTAACCGTGGCGGCCCCCTGCCACCGGTTGCCACAGCCGAGCCCTGCCCGGAACGCTGGTAAAACCATCAGTATCGGAAGTATATTTCAGTGCATCGTAGATGAGATCGTTGCCGTATTCCACACCCGGGTCAGGTGCTAGTACCGACATCATGATGATGACGTCCTCGAATTTTCCGACCGGTAGCACCGTAGTCGAAGAGTCTTGTAATCCATACCCGGCCACAGTGACCTGGATACGGTACCAACCAAAGATCCGGTATACCACCGATTGGGAAATCTGAATGGCCTGGATGCGTCCGGGTGGGATGGTGTTCGACGTCGTCGATAACATACCCGAGCTGATCCGGACTCCGGAATCCGAGGTTCTGGCGGTAAAATTAAAATTCGTATTGACTAAGGCGAATGCGGTGACACATGCAACGAAAACGGTGATCGCTACAAAGATGATGACCAGCAATATGACAAACGGCACACCGGAGGTTTCCGGATCCGACTGGAGGCCTAACCACACGAAGAAACCACCAAATATTGCCGCGAATAAACCGGTGCCCAACCCGCCGTATAGCCCGGAGACAAACGCTGATCCCAGCACCCGGGAAAATGGGATGGTCAACAAGTCTCGCGGCGGTGTTTTTGGCGATGCCGTTGGCTGTTGTGGGGCCGCAGTCTCGGTGACGGGGGTGGGCACCTCGGCTGGCACACCGTGACGGTTATGTTGCACATACTGCTGCAAATAATCCGCGTACGGGTATTGCGGTGCCGGATAATGCTGTGCCGCAGTTTGTTGGGGGCTTACTCGATCAAAGGTCGGATCGTCTTGGGCGCCCGAAGCCAAATATAAGATTTCACGGCGTAACTGCTCGGCGTCGATTTCTTTCAAGTACTCGAGAGTCAGCGTGGTTTCTGAACCGTCAGCAGCATGCAGCGATAACTTCGACAGCCCAAATATTCGGGCAAAAAAGGGTCGATCAATGTCTACCGCTTGCAACCGGTCCAGGCGCATATACCGTCGTCGCCGAAAAATGACCCCGGCGTGCAATTCCACGGCATCGGAGGTAATGCGGAACTGATAGAACCGCCACGAAATAGCATATATGCCGACGGCGACCAGCAGAATCACAATGACGATGACGAGCAGCAGTAACAGCGATTGACCAACCGATAGAGAAAATGCGGCCACAATATTCTGCAGGGTTTGCACCGATAAACTGGTGATCAGGTACACGAAGATCAGCAGCGCCGACCATGAACGGATAACCGGTGAGATCGGGTGCACCCGGCGCCACGGAATATGTACGGTGGTATCGCTCATGATGCCACCAATTCTGCCAGGCTTGCGTAACCACGGTGGGTCAGATCATCGCGCAGGCGTTCAGCTTCGGCCATGGGTAGCCCCTCAAAGGTTGAAGCGGTGCCACCCCCGGCTGTAGTGATCACAATAACGGTGACGCCGAAAATACGCTGCAGTGGGCCTTGTTGGATGTCAACATACTGAATCCGACCATAGGGTACCGCCACCTGGTGACGAAATAGAATACCCCGCCGTAACACTAGATCACTGTCACGTTCTAAATATCCCAGAGCTCGAACTCGGCGGGGAATGATACAGGCCATGATAATCCCCCACACCAGGATGCCGATCGGCACTACAAAGACCAAGTAGGCGATGCCGTGACTGAAAAACTCCGGAACCGTCAACCGCAGGATCACCAGGGGGATAAATGTGAAGAGAAAAAAGCAGGCAAACCCGATAGCGTTGGTAATTTGGCGCAGTGGTATCAGCCGAGGCGAGACCCTCCGATAGGCAAGCTGTTCGTGATACATAACCGCCGTCTTATCTGTTGGCTGCAGGTCTGTTGGCTTCGGCAGTACTGTGCCCTGACGACCACTGGCTGGTATCGGATTGCCGTGTGGTCGGCTGGGCACCCGGTGTACTGGATGGGCTGTGCTGATTGGCGCCGTTCGCGTCGGAATCTTCCGGTGGAATTCGGCACCAGTGTTCCACAAGAAAACCAACAACTACCAATAGCAACGCCGTAATGACCTGAACGGTAGCCTCGGTGACCACTTTTGAACCGAAACCAGTTTGGGGCACTCGGTGCAATAAAATTCCTAGATGCCATCCCCCGATAGCTGCGGCCGGATAGGGTCCA
>DEPX01000117.1:0-1977 GCA_002358975.1 Micrococcaceae bacterium UBA3381
GTTGAGCCGACCAGCGGTAGTGTTGAGGTTCTGGGCACCGACGTCACGACCGCTAATAAACGACAGCTCACAGCCCTTCGACGCCAGGTGGGGATGGTTCACCAACGGATCAATCTGGTCCGTGAACTGTCTGTACTAACCAACGTCGTTCATGGTGCACTCGGGCGGGCGCCCAGCCCACGAAACTGGATTGGTGCCACAGCCAAACCAGAACAACGCGATGAAGCCATGGAAGCTCTGCATCGCGTTGGACTGGCACACACCGCAGGAAAACGCGCCGAACAGCTATCCGGTGGTCAACAGCAACGCGTCGCTATTGCGCGCATGTTGATGCAGCGACCAAAGATCGTACTGGCCGACGAACCGGTTGCGGCACTGGACCCACATGCTGGACGTGCCGTCATGGATATGCTGTGGGAAATTACCGAGGAACAGAACCTCACGCTGGTATGTACCTTGCACCAGCTGGAATTGGCTCGTACCTATGGTAGTCGGATTGTTGCGTTGCGCGATGGGAACCTCGAGATCGATACGCACGTCTCACAACTTGCCGATCATCAGCTTGAAGGTCTCTATACCGCTAACAGCGCACATCAGGTTGTGCTGGAAGGAGCGGCGCGATGACACCGCTGGATGCCACAACGACAGCAGCATCTGATTCCAGCAAGACCGTAGAGGAGCTGCCTCCGCGTTTCACTTTTCCCAAGTGGACCTCGGTGGTGATCGCGGTGCTCCTCCTGGGGCTGGCCGTCAATGGTTTGATCCGAATGGATATTCCTTGGGAGCGGATCGCTGAAGGCCCAACAAATATCTGGGATTTCGTCACCGGCGCCTTCCCACCGAATCTGGAGCGGGCACCAAACCTAGCAGAGGCCATGCTCGAGACCCTAGAGATGGCCATTATCGGCACGGCCACTGGTGTGCTGCTCAGCGTGCCAGCCGCGGTATTGGCGGCACAAAACACGACACCTTTTGGCCCGGTCGGTGTGGCTATGCGGTTCATCCTCACGGTGCTGCGTTCCATTCCTGAGCTAGTCTGGGCGCTGATCTTTGTGATGGCCGTCGGACTGGGACCGCTCGCCGGAATCTTCGCGATCGCCGTTGACGTACTGGGCTTTGCTGGCCGCTTTTTCGCCGAAAGGATCGAAGAAGTCGAACGCGGTCCTATTGACGCATTGCGATCAACCGGAGCAGCCGGAGTCGCCGTGGTAGCGGGGGCCGTCATGCCGGCCTCATTCGCATCATTTACTGCCACGAGTCTGTATTGTCTAGAAAAAGCCATTCGCGGTGCAACCATCTTGGGCATGGTCGGAGCCGGAGGCATCGGCATGGAGCTTACTCCGGCGTTCACGCTGCGTCAGTTCGATACGGCGCTGACGATCATCTTGATGATCCTCGTAGTCGTGTTCTTGGCTGAACAACTCAGCTCATTGGTCCGCCGAAAAATGCTCGGCGCAGATCAGCTTCAACGCGCTGTATAACAACACCGCAATCTTTGGCTAGCCCCCTGGGGCAATACGGTCTTAGGCTGGGACCTGAAGACCCTGTAGGAGGTTCTCATGTCGAACGTCAAAACACTTGCCGCTACACTCACCGAACAACACGAATCTGGTGAACTGCTCATCCTCCCAACCGTCTGGGATACCTGGAGCGCTCATGTCGCAGTCGAGGCCGGGTTCAAAGCGCTCACCATAGGAAGCCACCCCGTGGCTGATGCCATTGGCAGCACTGACGGGGAGAATATGGACTTCGCGGAATACCTTAGGGCCGTTAAACGGATCACCGAAGCTGTTGACGTGCCGGTCAGCGCTGACGTGGAGTCGGGTTACGGGCTGGACCCAGCTGAGGTTATTCAGCGGTTGTTGGATGCCGGCGCGGTCGGAGCAAATATTGAAGATGTCGTTCACAGCGAAAACAAGCGTGTTCGTGATCGTGCCGAACACTCCGATTACATCGCTGCAGCGCGTCAAGCCGCTG
>DEPX01000117.1:1995-5407 GCA_002358975.1 Micrococcaceae bacterium UBA3381
GGAGTCTCGTTTGTGCTCAACGGACGCACCGATGCGATAAAACTTGGTACAGAGGTCTTTCCAGACCCGTTAACTGAAGCAGCAGAACGTGTCTCCCTGATGGAAGAAGCTGGAGCACGCGCAGTGTATCCAGTTGGTGTCTCGTCTGTAGCAGAGATCACGCGGCTGGTGGAAGCCGTCTCGGTTCCGGTGAACCTCACCGCTCATCCAGTCGACGGCCACGCCGCGGGGGACACTGCCACGCTCAAGGACTTGGGCGCACGTCGCATCACCTTTGGGCCCCTGTGGCAAAAATGGCTTGGTGAAGTGTCGGCCCAACAGCTTTCAACGTGGTCGAGCTAGTTTTCCGTAAGGTATCAGTTATCGGAGAAACCGCGAGGGCGATTGTTCGTGATGAGCTGGATGGCATAATGGGCGTCACGAACACTCAAACAGAACTGCCCAAGATCTTCAGGAGTCCGACATGTTGAACTGGTTATTGAGATTCCGCCGGATGCGCGGTGATGCCCGTGCCGCCAGCCAGGGGCCCAAGGCAATGGGAAAACGTGCTGGCCGACGAGGAATACTTCAGCTGGTCCGCAGAATGTTGCGTTAACCCAACGACCGGCGACACGCCGAATTTGTTGACATACCTCGATCGCTGCAAACATGCGGCACAGAGGCCCATCAGAGGAATACACGCGCGTGAAATTACCATCGCCGCGCTTACGGGTGTATGTTGTTTAGATGAATTCCGTTCGAAATCGGCCTTACACGTTCATCGTCAGTGTGGCCTTTATCACCATAGTCGCAGCCATCCTAGCATCACTGCATACTGGGGTACCGCTTCGCGACCCTGAGGGCTTCCTCGGCCCTGCCTACATTCGTCTCCCGCTCATTGCAGCGCTACTCTTCGCCATCGGGCTAATCCCCGCCGCGATTCAACGATCCGGCTGGCGAAACATCCCTCAGGGGATGATCGATGTGGTGAAACACGAGTGGACGTGGAAACGGGTCCTTTACATCTGCACAGGTTTCCTGGCGTTTTATCTTTGCTATGTCGGATACCGAAACCTCAAAAGTGTTTTGCCCATTTACACCGACGGGGTGCTCTATGATGAGCAGCTTTCGCAGCTTGATAAGTGGATGTTCGGAGGCACCAACCCAGCTTTCGTCATGCAAGACTTCTTTGGCATCGGACTCAGCGCCGAGTTCCTCTCCATCATTTACTTGGCGTACATGCCAATGATTCCTCTGTCGATCGGAGTGGTCTTGGTGCTATGTCGTAACCTCGCCAAAGGTGCGTGGTTTGTAACCGCCATTAGTCTCAACTGGGTTCTTGGAACAATCAGCTACTACGCGTTCCCAGCAGTCGGCCCGGTGTACTACCAAGACCAGTACTACCAAGTACTTCCTGAAAATGGAACGACCGCACTGCAAGCCGCATTATGGGATAACCGATTAGAATTCTTGGCTGACCCCCTCGCAGGTGAGACGATCCACGGTGTGGCTGCATTTGCATCATTGCACTGTTCTGTGACATTCGCTATCGCACTCTTCGCGCATAAGACAACTGCCAGCAAAATCCTGCGCTGGGCCGCTTGGATATTCTTCGGTGCAACGTTTATTGCCACCGTGTACTTTGGTTGGCACTACTTGATTGACAGCATCGCAGGAGTTGCCATGGGCTGGCTCTGCGTAGCGATTGGACAACGTGTTACCAGAGCTGAGGGTAGACAGGAACAAGCCCTGAAACCAGCAATGGTGGACGCTGAAGAAGTCGTACCCAGTCGAGAGACAGCAGCGGTATGATCGTCACATCCTAGACAAGTTTGCTGCAAAACAAGAGTGCTCGGCCCGAAAAATACGGGCCGAGCACTCTTGTGTTTTGGGATGTTTAGAAGGTCACGATAGGTTTGATAGTCTTGCCTGACGCCGAGTCTTCAAATGCCACATTGATCTGTTCTAGCGGGTAGGTTTTGATCAATTTTTCGATCGGAAATTTCCCCTGACGCCACAGATGAACGAGTTTTGGTATGAAGTCCTGTGGTACCGCGTCCCCTTCGATAATCGTTTGGAACGACCAGCCTTTGAGCAATGAGGCACCCACTTCGAAGCTAACTTCGTCGCCCAAATTCGGAGCGCCCACAAGGCCTACACGACCATTGATGCCTACAGCATCTGCAGCTTGGCGGGTCACAGCAGTGACGCCAGTGGTATCGAGAGCGACATTTACACCTTCGCCACCGGTGATCTCTGAGATGCGCTCCGCCAGATCCTCGTCGCCAGAATTAATGGTGTGCGTCGCACCGTAGTCGAGAGAGGCCTCAAGTCTGGAATCGACAAGATCGATTGCGATGATCGTTGTTGCACCTACTGCAGCAGCAGCCATGATCGCCGAGGAACCCACCGCACCGGTACCAAAGATCGCCACGGACTCGCCTGCGCAAACCTTCAGAGAGTTGATTATTGAGCCCGCTCCGGTCATCAGGCCGCAGCCCAGCGGACCAAGTAATTCCAGCGGGACGTCATCAGTGACTGGAACGACAGACCGAACCGAAACATTTGCGTGGCTGGCAAACGACGACTGCCCAAAGAAATGTGAGGACACGGCTGACCCATTATCGGACAGTGCCGTGGTTTTATTGGGACGGGTGCCTCCGAAATTGTAGTCGTAGAAGTTTTTGCAGTAGGCGGGCCGACCGTTTAGGCAGGTAGAACACTCACCGCAGGAATTGAAGCCGAGGACTACTCGATCGCCAGGCTTTATGGTGGTGACGCCCTCTCCAACGGCTTCGACGACTCCGGCGCCTTCATGGCCGAGTACAGCCGGAAGGGGAGTGGGGTACACCTGATCACGCGTAATTGCGTCTGTGTGGCAAACTCCGGTCGCCGCAAGTTTGACCCGTACTTCGCCTGGTGCCGGGTCATCCAGTTGTAGTGTTGCAATTTCGAAAGGTTCGCCTTTGACGCGGGTAATGGCTGCGGTGATTTCCACAATGACCTCCATGAATTTCGCAATGAATGTTGCGGTGTCCCTTAAAGGAACAGCGCCACATTCACCGTACGCTCGTTGCGATAAACTAGTCCATAGCTGGTGCTGGGGCTGGCTCAGACACTTCTTCGGTCAGAGACGTCAAGTCCGTATCGACTTTTCGCGCGGCCAGCATTACAAGACCGGCAACGAACACGCCGCCGATGACGGCACCGGGCTGGCTCATCGAAACAATGAACGTTGAGCCCGTGGCGCGGCAGTCAGGGTCGAAGCACTCAGCCTGGAAATACATGATTGCAGCGAATGGGCCGATCAGGAGTGATGTACCCCAGTGCGACAACAATATTGGCGACTACGACTATCATGAGTGCACTCGAGGCATTGACTCCCTTACGGCTTTCCAAAATGGTGGTTTCCAGTACCGAGAATGTCTGGATG
>DEPX01000031.1 GCA_002358975.1 Micrococcaceae bacterium UBA3381
CCGTTATCGAGGCGCTGCTGTAGATGTTCAGGGACTGGTAGGGGCAAAGACGCACAGACTGTGGCTAGTGCAATGACGCCAACAGTGACGAATGCCCCAGCTGATATTCGTTGTGCTTTGCTTGACGGTGGCGCGTCTTCAGGAAGCCTTCCAGAGTGCGCTGTCAGGTCTCGGGCAGCAACTGACATTCCTCGAAGGAAAAATGCCGCTTGGGCCAGTGGAATGAACACCGCAGTAGTAGACAGGGCTACAAGGACGATGGGCACCATCAGTATGGCTACGGAGCTTTGAACTATCAGTGCTGCTACCCATGCTCCTCTGTCCCTGCCGGTTTGTCGTCGAAGCCACCACCACAGGGCCAAATGTACGACTATGGAGATTAGGAAAGCCACGAGCGCCATCTTTGGAGTATCCGTTGGGCGCACCAGGAGAAAGACCGGCCAGGGGAGCAGGCCAACTGCCAAAACCGGAAGGAATATCAGCACCCGCCACACGGCTGACCAGCCACGGGCGGGTGCCGTGTATTTTGTCCAGCGAATAGGGCGAGCACCGGTGAGAACGATGAAACCTAGGAACCCTGCAATTGCCGCGCCCAAGGTGACCCACGAGTAGGGGCCGCGCAGATCATAAATCGCATCGTTGCAATCAAACACTGAACAGTCACTGGGCGGTGAGGGCAGTTCACGGACATGGAAGTACGCAAATGCCAAGGTGACGAATGCACCAATAATCAGAGACACCCCAATGATGCCCCAGTTATGGCGTTGGTGGCGCCAACCTTTCTGCACAGTGACCTCCAATAGCTTTGCGCCAGACCATTTGCTCGATGTGCGAGTGAAGAATGACGTTATCAGGAGATGTAGCCTAATGGTTGACGGTGTCTAACCGATTTCCTTGTTCAGCAATCGCAAGCATTTGGTCGGTGCTCATTCCTCGTTGTTCTGGTTGTTGTTGATTTTCCAGGGCACGATGGGCTGGTGTTCCGGGGACCACGGCTGAACCTAGTGAACCCGGGATGGTCTCACCCTGCAGTGAGGCTCCGGCGGTTTCCGGCATGAAATACACTGAGACCAGACCGATGGCACAAGCAAGCACCATATAGAAAGCTGGCATCAGTAAACTGCCTGTGATCTCCACAAAAAAGTCACTGACAACCGCTGCGGTTCCACCGAATAGCGCCGTGGCAATGTTGTAGCTTATCGCAAACCCTGCAAAGCGAGCATGGGTGGGAAACATGGCGGTAAAGGTTGCTGAGATCGTTCCGAGTTGCAGCACGAACAACAGCCCGAGAATTGCATAACCTATCAGTGCTAAACCGAAGTTGACACTCATCAGCCAGAACAACGGGACTGCCAGAATGGCAATGCAGGTCAGAGATATATACCAGTTGGGTTTGCGCCCAATGTGGTCAGACACTTTGCCTGCTAGTGGTATACAAGCAACCATGACCAGCTCACCGATCAGAATGACGATGAGGGCAGCCTGGGCTGTAAGACCAAGCTGCTGTTCGAAGTACGTTGGCATATAGGTCAACAGCGTGTAGTGAATAATATTGAGGGCCGTGACCATGCCACCCATAACCAGTAGCGGTCGCCAGTATTGTTTGAAGAGCTGTGTCAGACCAAGTGTTTCTAATACTGTAGACCCTTCGTGGTGCTGGGTAGTTGAGTCGACAGTCTTGGCGTGGTTTTGATCTTCCTGGAGGTCTTGGAAAATCGGGGTATCTTCAAGACGACTGCGCAGATAAAACCCTACGAGTCCCAGCGGTAGCGCAAGCAGGAATGGTAAACGCCAGCCCCACGTTGACATTTGTTCTGTGGTGAGAACCGTTTCGAGAAATAGCATAGTGGCTGAGCCTGCTGCATACCCGCTAAGCGTGCCGAATTCGAGAAAGGACCCGAAGAAACCCCGTTGCTTATCGGGTGCGTATTCAGCCATAAACGTTGCCGCGCCACTATATTCACCGCCGGTCGAAAATCCCTGGACAAGGCGTAGCAGTATCAACAGGATTGGAGCCCATGCGCCAATAGAATCGTAGGTTGGCAGCACACCGATCAGGAACGTAGCCGCCGACATTATCAAAATGGTAAGCGCCAGGATGGTTTTACGACCTAGCCGATCACCGATCGGGCCCCAGAAGAGTCCACCCAGCGGCCGTATCAGAAATGAGACGGCGAAAGTAGCCAGCGTGAGTAACAGCGGATACTGGAAGGGTTGAAAAAAATGCTGAGCGATATAGGCGGTAGCCACAGCGTAGACACCGTAGTCGAACCACTCTGTGGCGTTGCCTATCGCTGAAGCAGTGGTGGCCCGTTTTACTGACGATAACGGTGCATGATGGTTCTGTGCTGGATGTGAGAACCGCTGTTTAGCAGATACTGTACTGGAACTGATTTTGTTCTTCACAAATTCAACCTCCCTGCAGTGAGACAATTTTTCACAAATACTGACCTTAGCCATCATGTTTCGGCTGTTCAGAAAATCGAACGAGTTTTGCTAGGCGCTGGTGCTATCAGGATCTACAGCAACGTGTTCGGAACGAAAGTCATATGGTCATTATTGGCCTGTATTTTCGTGCCTTGGTTTCTTGGGCACACTGCTGGTCGCTTTGCACAGGAATGGTACAAAATTGCTAGTGGCGGCATTGCGGCGCTGCCGGTGTTGCTGTTACGTCCGGTTGGTATTGGCAAGGGGTGTTGTACTTGCTGTCGTTGGTCTTAGCGCTGTTCATCACACGGCCCGCGCATCGTGCCAGCCGTGGCATACGAACATCAGGGGCTACAACAACACCGACAGATCGCAGGTCTTATTGACGTAGTCGGCGGCCTCATCAATGTTTTCTAACTGAGCGTCAGAGAACTGGGCCAACTGTTGTTCGGCATCAGCGGCGGCTTTTTCATTATCGCCGGTCAAATGCTGTAACTGTTGGAGTAATGGTTGCAGCTCGGTCAGCGCGTCACCGAGTTCACCGCCGGTGTTTTCGGATAGCTCACTCATCTCCCGGTAGGCTTCGCTAAGTTTTTTGTTGCTGGCTTCTTCTTCGTGGGCGTCCAGCACGGCCCGTTCATATTTTTGCAGTTCGGAGCAGGCATCATTGGCTGCAGCATCCCCGCAGCCAACTAAAAACAGCCCGGCAAGGACTGGGAGCATAAGTCGCCGGATTACGAGTCGCCTTCTTCCTCAGGTGCTTGGTCCTCGGTGGAGCCTTCTGGCAGTTGTTGTTCGGGCATTTGCTCTGGCATCTGTTCCTGCATTTGCTGTTGGGTGTAGGAAGCACAATAGCCGTTGATGGTATCCAGGGCCTCATTGAATTGCATGCCTTCGGCTTCGAAACTGTCCGGATCAAAGCTTTGCATAGCCTCGATGCCGTCATCAATGGTCTTGGACATTTCCTGGAAATAGGCCGCGTGAACCTGCAGCGCGGTGCGCAGCGGAATAGTCTCACCGGTATCAGGGTTTTCTTGATTGTCCGAAACTTTAAACGACCGGTTGCGGATATCTAGGGACGCCGACTCTAGAGCCTGGGTGACCCGCTCGGTGGAACCGCCCTGTTGTACGGCCATGCCGGACTGTTGGATGCCCTCATTGGCTTTGGCTTCGGCGCCCATAATCAGTCCGCAGGTTTCTTCCTGGCCGCGTTCTTGACTGACAGTGTCATTGGCGCAAGCGGTCAGTGCAAGTCCTGCGGTGGCGACGATAGCAGCAAATTTGCCCAACGATTTGATCGACATGAGGTTCCTTTTCGTGGATGTCCGGAGAAAAACTTCTACCCCGTACTGTACCTGAGCGCATCTTAGCGTTTGGTGAATGCAACCATGGTGCTGCATGCTGTTTTGCGACGTAGGATAGAGGCCATGACCCATGATCTTACCGCCGACCGTGCACGGCTTGCCGAACTGATCCAAGAATTGGCAGTAGTCCACGGAAAAGTCACCTTATCTTCCGGTAAACAGGCCGATTATTACATTGATTTGCGCCGTGTCACCCTCCACCATGAGGCCGCCCCGCTGGTTGGCCGTGTCATGTTGGGTCTACTCGATGAAGCCGGCATTGAGTTTTCGGCCGCCGGTGGGCTCACCATGGGTGCAGACCCGGTTGGCACCGCCGTTATGCATGCCGCCGGTGAACGCGGTATTGATGCCTTTGTGGTGCGTAAAGCCCAGAAAAGCCACGGCATGTCCCGCCAGGTAGAGGGCCCAGATGTTGCCGGACGCAAGGTTGTGATCTTAGAAGACACTTCCACAACCGGCGGATCCGCGCTGACCGCGGTGGAAGGCGTGCGGGCTGCTGGCGGTGAAGTCCAGGCGGTCGCCGTCATTGTTGATCGCGATACCGGGGCCGCAGAACATGTAGCCGAAGCCGCCGGTGTCCCATACCTATACGCATTTTCTAAAAACGATCTGGGCCTGCTCTAAGACCCAGCTAACGAAAGGACCCTCACATGTCGAAAGTTCAACCAACTGCCGGGCTGGTAACCGCCGGGATGATCGGCGGCTACGTTGCTGCTCGTGTCACTAAAATCCGTCCACTAGGTGGCATTGTGCTAGGTGCCTGCGGCATTGCTGCCGGACGTCGCTGGTACCGCGCTTCTGGACCGGGTACTACCGCCCTGTTATCCACCATCTACCTGGGTGCCTTCGGCGCATCGCACCCGCTAGCCAAAAAGCTCGGCTCCTGGCCATCGGTACTGGTATCCACCGCTGCAGCTGCCGGTGCCGCCCGGGTGATCAACGACAAACAATGACGACGACGCAGCACGAAACCGGTTGGCAAGACAGGGAAATCGGGGTCGGCCCGTGGGAGGGTCAATGGCCTGTCGGTCAGCAATGGGATCACACCCTGCTGGCCGAAGGCGACCGCCGCAACGTGGCCGATCACTACCGATACTGGACGGNNNNGGTCGAGGCCATCGTCGCCGACCTGGACACCCGGCGCCACCCGCTACACATTGCCATCGAAAACTGGCAACACGATTTCAACATCGGCACCGTGGTGCGAACCGCCAATGCCTTCAATGTCGCCGGAGTGCACATCATTGGGCGTCGTCGTTGGAACCGCCGAGGTGCGATGGTCACCGATAAGTACATGCACGTCTACCATCACCCAACGGTCGAAGAATTTTTAGCCTGGGCCGACACCGAAACACTACCGGTGCTCGGGGTGGACCTCTTCCCCGACTCGGTACCCATTGAGACCTTTGATTTCCCACAGCGCTGTGTGCTGGTCTTTGGCCAAGAGGGTCCGGGCCTATCCGAAGCGATCCACGCCGGGGCCCAAGCGACCCTATCCATTGCCCAATACGGTTCCACCCGGTCGATTAATGCAGGCAGTGCCGCCGGTATCGCCATGCACGCCTGGATTCGCCAACATGGTCAACAGACTTCGATAGACTAACCCGTAGTTCTAAGTTTCATATCCAAGGAGCTTTCATGGCATTTGCCACCCCAGATCAGTACGCCGAAATGATCGACGCCGCCAAAACCGGTGGGTATGCGTATCCTGCGATCAACGTGACCAGTTCACAGACGCTCAACGCCGCGCTGCGTGGCTTTGCTGAAGCCGAATCCGACGGCATCATTCAGATTTCCAACGGTGGGGCAAAATACTTTTCCGGTTCTAATATCAACGATATGGTCACCGGGTCGCTGGCATTTGCCGCATTTGCCCGTGAAGTCGCCAAGAACTACGGGGTGCGCATCGCAATCCACACCGACCACGCCATGCGCGATAAACTCGACGACTGGGTTATCCCGCTGATGGAAGCCTCCGAAGCCGAAGTCAAAGCCGGCCGTGACCCAATCTTCCAGTCACACATGTGGGACGGCTCGGCCGAAACCGTACCCGAAAACCTGCGCATCGCCGAACAACTGCTCGAGCGCACCGCCTTCAATAAGCAGATTCTGGAAATTGAAGTCGGTGTTGTCGGTGGTGAAGAAGACGGGTACGCAGCGGAAATTGATGACAAGCTCTACTCGACCGTCGAAGATGGTCTAGCTACCGTCAAAGCCCTGGGCACCGGGGAGAATGGTCGCTACATCACAGCGCTGACGTTCGGTAACGTGCACGGTGTGTATAAGCCGGGCGGTGTTGAAC
>DEPX01000040.1 GCA_002358975.1 Micrococcaceae bacterium UBA3381
CATCCGTTTCCAGCCGATGCCGATCAGTCCTCGTTTTGATTTTGCGTTTCGGTCACCTGTGACGATGTCGAGTTTTGGATTGTCGCCGAACCACTGCATGTGCATTGTATTCTTGCCATCATTAAGATCGACACTATGTTCGCCTGTCGGCGTGGCCTCTACGCCAATATCAACCAACCATTGTTGGCGGATATCTTCATTCTCTGCAGCTGTTACTCGATCCCAGATGACCCATATTTCATATGCCGGCAAGAAAATAACGCGGCGGCGCCAAGTAGCGGCAGCAAAATTATCATCGATGACTTCAATGGCGTGGAGAGCATCGGTATGCTCGACGTGGGTGACAGGGACAGTTTCGGATAGATCGTGTTCTTGTTGGGGGAGGTCAACGAGACTGTGCGCTAGTCGCGACTTAGTGTAAATCCGGTTGGGGTTTCGGTGTTGATAACTATGGAAGCCACCATCGGTGATCCAACGGCGACCAGCAGTATAGATGTGGATGCTCCCGCGGTCGTTGTGGGAATGCCTACGTAGGTCTTCACCGTGGCGAATAATGGTGTGCGCTTCGTTTTTCAACTCACGGTTTTCTCCCCAGCCGCTGCGAGAGATCGTGAACCCGTTTTCATAGTGGTGAAAGGTGCTCAAATCGGTTTCGTGAATGTTCCGTGAGGTCACCTGATCGATGAACGGGTGCAATCCTCGGCGGCCTTTACCACGCCACCCGTCACCGACTTGGGGCATAGTGCCGTCTGGCAAGAGCAGATACCCCATGGTCCAGCCAGCGTCATCAAGGCGTTTTGCAGCTGCTGGAGGTAGGGTGCAGTGTTCTAATTTGAGGCGACGCTCAGTTTCTAACCACCACTCGAGATTCATTTGGTGGTAGGAAATGGAACCTTCTTCGTTGAGACCTTGATCATCAAAGGCTTCCAGAATTTGTTGGCCCAGACGAGCAATAGCTTTGTTCATCCCAGCCGTGTCGTTCAGGATCGAAGCGACGACAAAGAGACCAACATTTTGATGCAATCCGTGGTTGCCGGGGACAATATTGACATCATTGAAGAGCCAATTGCGGTGATACACGAGTAGTTCGATATACCAGTCATCTTCGGGGTCGATGAGTGGTGCCCCGATACTGAGTTGAATCGCGCGGTTGCCATCGGCCATATCGATCCAAGCATATTTGTCTGCGGCGCGTTCCGATGGGGTGTTGGCCGTAGCCCATGAGCGGACGATCCGCTTCCACTCATGTTTGGACTGTTCATTGCCATCAAGGGCATCCCAGAGGTAGGGGTTTATCCAACGAAGGGTTTGGAATTGAAAGCGCCAGTTGAGGTCGCGAAATGGATCTGCCGTCCAATCAGTGTAATCACCGGTCCAAGCTTTATGGGGCGGTAGCGTTACCGTGTGTTCTTGTAATTCGGCTAAGCGCGTCCGCGTACGGTTGTTAAAAACATAGTATTTTCCGATAGTGGCTTGACGTTTTGCAGCGCTAATATTGAGTCCAGCTACGGGGATATCTGTGGCTTTTATATCCTCAGACTTCTTTCCATCAGCCGCGGCATCGGTGTGAGAACGGCGCCGAGATAGGAGTTGAGAAAAACGTTTGTGCCAAGGACGAGTCATAGAACGTTTTGAATCCTATCTTCGGGGCGACCTACGAGTACTTGCCATTGGCGATAAAATGTTCTTAGGTCCATGAAATCTGTTGGGGCGCATATTCTGCTTTAACCTCGCTGAGGTATTTTGCCCCTTGTTCGTACTGTTTTTTTGCCATCAATTTGGTGTAGCCGTGATATTTTTTCGTTACGACGGCAGGATCATCATCCATTACTAGTTCGCCTTTTTCTACCCAGATGCAACGGTTGGTCATCTCGCGAATTGTTGGTAGTGAGTGGCTGACCAAAAAAACACAGCCCGCCTGGGAACGTAGTTCATCAATGCGAGCTGCGGTTCTGTCACGGAATTGAGCATCGCCGGTATTGAGTGCCTCATCGATGATCAAGATTTCGGGATCCATGCTGGTGGCAATGGCAAATTGTAGGCGTGATGCCATGCCCGAAGAATAAGCCTTCATCGGTAGGTTCAGTGCATTTTCGGTGAGACCGGAAAGTTCAATGACACCGTCGCGTTTTTCTTCGACCTGTTGTCTAGTCATTCCCATGGCTAAACACCCCAACGTGATGTTGTCGTAGCCAGAAATTTGTTTGACCAGCGCGGCATTGACCCCCAACATAATGGGTGTGGAGGTGGCATAGATTGCCCCAGAGGTGGGCGGTAGGTGGCCGGTGAGCATCTTCATCAAGGTGGATTTTCCCGAGCCGTTGGTGCCGATAACGCCTACAGCTTGTCCGGTATGAACGACCAAAGAAAGCGGCTTGAGTGCCTGTACGTATTGAAAGGATACTCCGGTTGCGCCCCGCAAGCGTTGCAAGAGGGTCCGGTCTTCTTTGCGCACGCTTGCTGCACTCACCGTATAAGTTTGTGCGGCACCGTCAATAACTACGGCCGGCTCGGATTGTTGGGGCCCAGTGTCATTGTCAGTCATCAGCGTTCCCTCCCGTAGCTTTCTTCACCCTGCCAGAACATGATAGTTCCGATAATGAGCAGACCAACGGTCCAGCCGCCGAGGATGAGCCAACGCATTGGCTCTGGCCACGTGTCGTATAAGATGACGTCACGGGTCATGTCCAACACATTGAATAACGGGTTAGCATTCATCAGGTTCATGGCAATGGGGATGTCAGCGAACCGATCTGTGTTGTAAAAGACTGCGGACATGTACATCCATATGCGGGTGGCAAACGCGATGATGTGGGTAAAGTCATTCCAACCGGCTACGATACGGGCCAGGACAAGAGTGAGTCCGAGGTTGAATAAAAACTGCAGTGCCACAATAGGGAAAAACATGAGCCATTTCCATGTAATTGGCTCAAGTGGTGGAACGATAAGAATTAACGCGAACATCGTGATATACGTTGTGACTTGTCGTAGCATCTCTCGGACGTTAATTGCTATCGGTAGAGTCATTCGCGGAAAATTAAAAGCAGTGACTAAGGCACGATTTCCGGAAATAGCTTTGGACCCTGCCACCACGGTACTGACCGTGAATCGGTACATAAAAACACCGATCATCAGATAGGCAACGAAGTTTTCGATTCCGCGGCTCGTGCCAAGCATGACCCCAAAGACCAGGTAGTAGGCGGCTCCCTGAAGAATGGGGTTGAGGACCATCCAGACTCGGCCAAGATTATCGTCTGCTGCTTCACCAGCAATACGGGACTTTGAGTCGAAGATAATAAAATGGCGGAATTCCCATACTTGCTTTAGGTACGCCCACAAACCAAGCCGAACGCCAACTTTGGTGAGCTGTGAGCCGTTAACCTCTACCGTCTCTACATCTCTGTCATCTGCCATTGTTGACGGATCCTCGGTCGCCATGCAGTTTCCTTTCAATGATCACACAACAGAATGTTCGTGTATCAAATGTCCTCATTGCCTACCGGCCTATAATACTTTCATAATTTGGCATACGGACGTTAATCTACGGCGTGAACCGGTAATAGCCTACCAATTATGAATGCGCGTGGTCGGGTACGACAAGGATATATGTCAGAAGAGGAAGTCTTCGATCCAAACCGACTAGAATACTACATTGAAACGGTATTGCACACCTTTGATCCCAGTGGCTGAGTAGGTGTGTTCGTTAGAAATGACTGTTCCCCCGACGTGAGGATCACCTTGAAGAAAATTATGCCGGTATACGGTACCCGCCCTGAAGCTATTAAAATGGCGCCAATTATTAAAGCGTTGGCAGCTTCAGATGTCTTAGAGCCGGTGGTTACCGTCACAGGCCAGCATCGGGAGATGCTCGA
>DEPX01000083.1:0-168 GCA_002358975.1 Micrococcaceae bacterium UBA3381
GACCCTGTACGAAGGAAAACTCCAGCCGCTAGAAGTGGCAGTCCAGCAAGAACATATCGTAGCGATCCGCCCACTAGGAACTGGACTGGCTGGTAAACGAATAATCGAGCTGGAACCACACCAGGTGCTGCTGCCTGGGCTCGTCGATACCCATGTGCACGTTAACGA
>DEPX01000083.1:214-1420 GCA_002358975.1 Micrococcaceae bacterium UBA3381
CGCACCGAGTGGGAGGGTTTTGAAACCGCTACACGTGCCGCGGCAGCTGGTGGTGTCACCACTCTGATCGATATGCCGCTCAATTCCGTACCCTCAACCGTCAATACTGAAGCCCTACAGATCAAACAAGACGCAGCTCAAGACCAGCTGTTTATTGACACCGGCTTTTGGGGTGGTGCGGTACCCGGTAACACAGCCGACCTGAAACCACTACACGACGCCGGAGTTTTCGGCTTCAAATGTTTCTTAGAACATTCTGGGGTCGATGAATTTCCGCATCTTGAAATCGACGAAATGCGTCAAGATATGGCTGAGATCGCCACGTTTGACGGGCTAATGATTGTACACGCAGAAGACGCCCACACATTAGAACAAACTCGCCAGCAAGGTGTCACTACCGGGCCAAAATACACGGATTTCTTAGCTTCCCGACCTGGAGCCGCAGAACAGGTCGCCATCCAAGCCGTCATCGACGCGGTGCGGACAACCGGTGCGCGCGCTCATATTCTGCATCTATCCAATGCGGATTGTCTAGCACAAATTGCTCAAGCTAAAGCTGAAGGACTGCCTCTAACAGTCGAAACCTGCCCGCATTATCTAACCTTACTTAGCGAAGACATCGATGATGGCATGACCGCTTATAAATGCGCTCCGCCCATCCGTGAGGATGCTAACCGAGAGCGCCTCTGGCAGGGCCTACAAGACGGCACGATCGACATCATCGTCTCTGATCATTCGCCCTCCACACTGGAGCTGAAAGAGCACGGTGACGGCAATTTCGATACCGCATGGGGTGGAATCTCTTCCCTCCAACTGGGATTATCGGTGATCTGGACTGAAGCTCAGCAGCGCGGCATTGAACTGGCTCAAGTAGCGTCTTGGATGGCTGAGGGCCCAGCCCGAATCGCTGGAGTGCCAGATAAAGGACAGTTAGCCCCTGGCAACGACGCCGATCTGGTCATCTTCGATCCGGAGGCCACCTGGACGGTGGACGCCGGCAGCTTGCAACACCGGAACCCGATTACTCCCTACGATAAGCATGAACTCGTCGGCCAAGTAGTCTCCACCTGGTTACGTGGTCAACAAGTAGATTTCAAGACGCCACATGGCCACTTCTTGTATGCAAAAGAGCGAGCTCCGTTCTAATTTTGGGAACCGCGGCGAGTCGAGTACGAAACGTCGATTATAAGAGTGCTATTTAAAAAA
>DEPX01000083.1:1503-8180 GCA_002358975.1 Micrococcaceae bacterium UBA3381
CCCAGGGTATCGCGCAGCCGAGCAACGTGCCCATCGGCGTCGACATTATATTGCGCGTGCTCAACCTTTCGGTCACCATCAAGGACGAAAGTTGAACGCAGGGTGCCTTCAAAAGTCCGCCCGTTAATGGTTTTTTCTCCGAAGCTCCCGTACGCTTGGGCGGTTTCTGACCCCGGATCCGATAGCAGCGGGAAGGTCAGGTTTTCCTGGTCGGCAAAAGCTTTGATGTCTTCGGGTGTATCTGGTGAAATCCCAATGACCTGGTATCCAGCCGCCGCCAAGGAGCTGATGTTATCCCGAAAATCGCAAGCCTCTGTGGTGCAGCCCGGTGTCGCGGCTTTCGGGTAGAAGTAAACGATCACCTGCTGCCCCGCATAGTCGTCTAAGGAAATTTGCTTGCCGTCAGCATCCGACAGCGTAAAAACAGGAGCGGTTTCTCCGGTTGCAAGTTGTGACATAAATACCCTCCGATTTCACATACTGGAATTATGTTTCACTCCTACGGAATATAGTCTGTAGCATTGGAGCGCTTAGGGCAAGCCCCACGCTCTGGTTAGGCATCCCGATTACTTGTTGTGGCCAGCGTATTGTTTTCTGTACTGGTTTTGTCGTCTTTGGCATCAGCAGTCGACTGCTGAACTTGTCGGGTGCGATCTTGTATTTCTTGTGCTTGATGTCTGGCAAAGGACAGCACGACGCCAACTGCAAGGATACTCATGAGCAACGCCGAGCCGCCCGAGGAAATAAACGGCAGCGGTACACCAATAATGGGCAGTAAACCCGTAACCATCGCAATGTTCATAAATGTTTGTCCCAAGAGCCAGGTCATGATGGCACCGGTGGTGATCAACACGAAGGTGTCGGTGGTGTTATAGGCGACCCGGAACATCCCGATGCCCAAGGTGATAAATAGCCCAATGACTAATAGCGCACCGACTAGCCCGAGCTCTTCTCCCAATACCGCAAAGATCAGATCGTTGCCGGCTTCAGGAATATAGGACCATTTCTGGCGTGACTGGCCTAGCCCAACCCCGAACCAGCCGCCTGAGGCTAAAGCAAAGATACCCTGTTCGTACTGGTAACAGGGGTCTGCCGGGTGGTCACAATTACCAAGCCAGGCATCGATACGCATCATACGGTTACCCGATTGCATCGTTGCCACGGTCAAACCCACCAGGCCAACCACAGCGGTAATGACTAGATACGATGTGCGTATCCCAGCCAAATAGATAATCGCGGCGATAATCATCAACACGATCAGCAAAGTACCGATATCTTTACCGGCGATGATCAGTCCAGCCAGTATCAGGCCAAACGGCACAATCACGGGCACCAGCAGGTCTTTACCGTAGCCTTTGAGCTTAGCTTTTTCCGCGAGTGCATAACCGGCCCATACACTAAAAGCTAGTTTGGCAGCTTCTGCAGGCTGAAAAGACAACCCAGCTATACGAATCCATCTGCGGCCACCATTGACCTCAAAGCCGAGCGAGGTAAACACCAGCGCAAGTAAGACAATGCTCACCAGCAGCATGATTACTGCCAGTTTGTGATATGTTCGTCGTTTCCATCTGCCCATCCAAAATAGCAGGACGAGACCGAGAACAGCGTAGATGCCTTGAGAGCTCAAGGATGCAAATGAGCCCGCACCGCCAATAAATTCGACCGAGGAGGCTGACAGGACCATGACCACGCCGATGCATGTCAGTGCAATGGCGGGCCCCAGGATAAGCCAGTACGCAGATTTCTTGGAATGTCTCCCGGTCAACCAGTCCCAAGCACGCGCCACCCGCGGTGTTGGGCGAATGGTCATGTTGCACTCCTCATGCGTTGCCTGGCTTAGCGGCCCCGCCGTCGGATCGGTGCCGCCTCTCCACTGTAGTACCTTTGAGATAGGCGGCGGACAGGCATTGAGGGCGCGTTTCGCCAAAACGATACCTTCCACGCCGTCACCGGTCTGCCTCACGTGCCATTGCGCGGTCTGACACCGGTTTCTGGTTCCAGCAGCAATGGGATGACCGTGAAGACCCTTATCCGCGCCTGTGTTTTCGTCGCCGTTGTTATTAGTGTCGTCGGACAACGAAGGAGGAACACATGACTGAGCGTGTTCAATCACCAGATCGCAATCCGACTGCCGATACAACCGAGCACAACGCGTATTTTCCTTCACCATATTCTTTGAGCCAGTACACAACGGCTACAACCGACTTTGCGGGCCTTGCTACCGACCGCAATGCCTACGACGGCGGACGCTGGAAGGTACTGGTTGTCGCCAGTGAGCAGCGGTATTTATTGATGAAGAATGGCACATTATTTTCTACGGGCAATCATCCGGTAGAAACTTTCTTGCCGTTGCACCACTTACTCGAAGCTGGGTTCGATGTTGAAGTCGCAACACTGACCGGTGCTCCAGTAAAATTAGAATGGTGGGCTTTTCCTGACCAGGATGAAACCATCCAAGCAACCTGGCAGAGGTTGCAGCCCAAATTTAAGGCGCCCAAGAGACTCCCCGCGGTAGTCCAGGATGAACTCGGCGAAGATTCGAACTACCTGGCGGTATTTATTCCCGGCGGGCATGGTGCCATGCATGGGTTGGCCGAAAGTACCGAGGTTCAGGCTGTCTTAGATTGGGCACTGGCGAGTGAGCAGCTGATTATCACATTGTGTCACGGCCCTGCTGCCCTGCTGGCCGCCTCGATTGGACGCGAGTTATCACCGTTTGCTGGCTATGGGCTCTGTGCTTTTCCGGATGCCGCCGATGCTGGACCCAACGTGGATATTGGGTATTTGCCCGGTCCGATGCCATGGTTATTAGGTTCAGCTCTTCGTAACGAGGGGATGGAACTGAAAAACCAGGACGATATGACCGGTGCGACCTACCATGATCGGAATCTGCTATCTGGTGATAGCCCATTGGCGGCCAATGAGCTTGGCAAGATGGCAGCCACGGTCCTGGTTGAAGTCGTGAGCTGACACGCTAAGGCGTACCGTGACGAAAATTGCCCGGGCACATTTTCTCAAGCATCGATGAGCCTAGCCCTGCAGTTATGAACTGCAGGGCTATGGTGGCCCAAGGATGCGCCACAAACAAGTGATTTCGAGTTATTGGTCGAATAACGGACCAAACCCAGCGGGCAGCTGAGAACGTAGGTCTGCGATTTCTCCTTGAGTGACCGCCTCATTCAATGTCGCGAACACTGCTCGGACATGAGAGCGGGCTTGTTCCGGGTCCACATGGTCACCAAGATGTTTAGCGACGCGCCGCAAAAAGTCGTCGACGTCGTCGTTGACTTGATCGTCACCCGAGTTGCGTTCGGTGACAATGCTTTCTAGCTCTTGGGGTAGCTGGCCAGCAAGGTCTTTTGCCTCATCAGCGGTGAGTTGTTTGCCCAAGTCTGCCAGCACGACCCGGGTTACCTTTTCGGCTGCTTGACGGTCACCGGGGCCACCGTGGTGGGTGACTGTTTGGATGATCTCACCGTATTGCATAGGTCTTCACTCCTTTTCGATCCTGCGTTTATACCTGCCAGATCGCATATGGCGAGAAATCGTTGGGCAAGGAGTTGAGCAGGTCCAATTGCTCGCCGTCTGAGACTCCTTCAACGAGCGCAGAAAACGCGGCACGGGTCCGGATTTCGGTGTGCTCTGGATTCGTGCCGAGGCGTTCGCCGATGCGACGAACAAATTCCTGCGAATCGAAGGTTTCTTTATCTTTTGGATCGCCGTGGAGTAAGACTTCTCCGAACTCTTTGGGCAGTTGGGCGGCGAAATTTTCGTGTTCACCGTTCAGGTCGCGTTCCGCCAAGGTGGTTAAAACCGCGATCAGGGTATCGTTGGCTGCTTCATTGGATTCGATATCGGCACGTTGTTGTACAACATTGATAAGTTCTGTCGTCTGCATAGCATTCTCCTTCCGGAAAACTTCCAGTCTGAATGTTCCAACCCAGAAACTTAGCGATTCGAGACTGGTCAGCATGCGCATACCGGTTTTGTTCGTTATCCATTGTGAGCAGACTTGTCACCCAAATTGCAATACACCTGTGACAACAAAGCCGCCCAGCATGTACTGGGCGGCTTGGTTAATGAGATGCTGCAGTGCCGTTAGTATTCGACTACTACGCGGCCATCGATCTTTCCGCCACGCATTTCGTCAAAGATATCATTGAGATCTTCTAGTGGCCGGCGCTGGTAGGTGGGCTTGATTTTTCCTGCCGCATAGAATTCCAGGGCCTCAATCATGTCTTGTCGAGTACCTACAATAGAGCCGCGGATGGTCAGACCGTTGAGCACGACGTCGAATACCGAAACATCGAATTTTCCTGGCGGCAAACCGTTGAAGACGATGGTTCCGCCACGACGCGACATCCCGATGGCCTGGCTAAACGCTTGTTCGTGTACCGCCGTCACTAGCACACCGTGCGCACCTCCGACCTGGTTTTGAACTTCGGCTGCCGGATCGTCGTTAGCGGCGTTGATGACGATTTCGGCACCGTGCTTCTTGGCTAACTCCAGTTTGTCATCAGCAATATCAACGGCAACGACACGCAGGCCCATGGCCACCGCGTATTGCACGGCCAAGTGGCCTAGGCCGCCGATGCCTGAAATAACTACCCAGTCGCCGGGTTTGGTTTCGGTCATCAGCAGACCTTTATACACGGTCACACCGGCGCACAGCACCGGGCCTACCTCGTAAGGGTCGGCGCCTTCGGGGATTTTAGGTGCATAGCGGGTATCAATAAGCATGTACTCACCGAATGACCCGTTAGTTGAGTAACCACCATTCAGTTGCTGCTCACACAGCGTCTCCCAGCCTTGGCGACAGTATTCGCAGTTGCCGCACGCACTCCAAAGCCAGGCATTACCGGCCATGTCGCCGACTTCAAAATTTATGGCGTCTTCACCGAGTTCTTCAACTTTTCCCACCCCTTCGTGTCCTGGAATAAACGGCGGTGTGGGCTGGACCGGCCAGTCGCCTTCCATTGCATGCAAGTCGGTGTGGCAGACCCCCGTTGAAATGAGTTTAACTAACGCCTCGTATTTTCCGGGTTTTGGTTTTTCGGTGTTTTCAATATCTATTGTGTCGCCGAACTGTTTGACGATACCAGCTTTCATAGCCATAGGATGACCCCTCCTAAATTGCAGTACCATAGAAATCCTTGACGACTATGACTCTAGTCACACACCCGTTGCATGGTTGTTGCAGCAACGTTGCACATACGTTGCAGTGCTTTGGGAAACCATTGACCGGCAGGGCAATGACATGCCACCGCCGTCTACTTAGGCTAGTGACATGCAGATCGTGTTGACGGCTATCGTTCCGGTGCTCATTATCATGGCGCTGGGATGGTTTCTTCGTCGAAGGTCGCTGCAGTCAGCAACCTTTTGGACAGGTCTGGACCAACTGGTGTACTTCATTTTTACACCGGCATTATTCGTGTCCACGATTTCGCAGACTCCGCTAAATTCGGTACCACTTGGTGGCCTGGCACTCAGTGTTGCCGCCCCTATTATTGTGGCCTCTGGACTAATCGTGCTGCTTCGGAAGCCACTGGGAGCCACCGGACCAGAAATGGGCAGCAGCATACAGGGCACGATTCGGATTAACACATATGTTGGTCTAATTGTGGCCAACTCTCTTGGCGGCACCCAAGGCATGGGCCTATTTTCTATCGCCGCGGCAGTTGTTGTACCCCTGGTGAATATTATTAGCGTGGTTGGATTTACTTTTTACGGGCACAACCAAGGGCAGCTGCACCCCGGCAGAATGCTGCTGCAAATCGTTACGAACCCCATGGTGCTGGGATGTTTGTTTGGGTTGGGGTTGTCACTTGCTCCGTTTGAGTTGCCCAGTTTTGCTGCTGCGACGCTAGAACTGCTGGGTAATGCCGCATTAGTAACCGGTACGTTATCTGTTGGTGCCGCGCTGCGCTGGGATGTCGATCTCCACCAGTCCGGTGTGATAGCAGTGGTCTCCACCCTAAAATTGGTTCTTGTGCCTCTTGCAGCAGCCTGGATAGGGGTCAGCGTCGGTTTGACTACGCTGCCCTTGCTCATGGCCATCTTGATTACGGCTATTCCACCTGCACCGTCGTCGTATGTGTTGGCCGAACGCATGGGCGGCGACAGTAGATTAATGGCATCGATCACCGGCGTGCAAACTCTGATTGCCATGGTGACACTGCCCGTATTACTGACAATCTTCCAACGTTTCTAACCAAGCCGGTCAATAATGCTCTTAGTTGTCTCGAAGCCTATTCTTTTGTATCTTTCCTGAACCTGTACGGGGAAGACTACCCACAAACCAAACGTCACGCGGACGATGCGATGAATTGAGTTGTTCTCGAGCAAATTGCAGAATAGATTCACGTAGTTCCGCTTGCCGGGTAGGTTCGTCTAGTACCTTCCTATCAGGAACAACAACGGCTGTAACCCGTTCTCCCCAGTCCTCATCTGGGATCCCGACCACTGCCGCCTCAACAACCTCCGGATGTTCCAGCACGACTTGCTCAACAACGACTGACGAGACATTTTCGCCGCCTGATTTCACGATATCTTTTAACCGGTCCGTAAAGACGAAAGCGTTGTCTGAATCGAGATGTCCTATATCACCTGAGTGTAACCAACCTCCAGAGAACACTTCATTGATCGGCTTGAGATAACCTTCCATGACGGCAGGGCCA
>DEPX01000083.1:8203-15257 GCA_002358975.1 Micrococcaceae bacterium UBA3381
CCCCGTCCACTCCTGCAGGAAGCCGTTCATGAGTTGCAGGGTCGAAAATACCAGCGTCTGTGTGCGCGGTGACTGTTCCCCAAGTAAATCGTTTATTTTCATCGTAACCGGGCCATTGGCAGATTGTGCCAGGCGTTGCTTCTGTCATCCCGGATGCCATAATCAGCTCTGCGTGTGGAAAGCGTTGGATTAAAGCCTGATATAAACTTTCAGGGACCGGTGCCATCCCATACCCAAGCATCTGCAGATGTTGCATCCTATCTCCGGTATGTACCGAATAGTCATGAATCGCTTCCAACATAAGGGGCAATCCCAGACCATGAGTTGACTTCGACTGCTGTACTGTACGCCCAAACTCTTCGGGATCGAACCCGGCCAGCAGGTGTACCCGGCCACCCATCATCAGAAACGGGATAACAATCATATTCAACGCTGCAGTGTGAAAAACAGGTAAGGCAATAGTAGTTGCGGGCTGGATCTGCCGACGTTGGATGTTCAACGTTGTGGCACTGGATAGCCCCGATATGATTACGGTCAGATGAGACGTCATGATGCCTTTAGGCTCGGATGTTGAGCCTGATGAGAAGAGGCATTGGGCAATCTGCCGGTCTGCGATCGCGATCTCCAGTGGACTTTCAATTTCAGCACCCTCTGGAGCCAAATTGTCTGCGTTTGCTATGAACTTTTCGAAATCATGGAGTTGTGCAGTGGGAAACCCCTCGGTAAGCGCGTCCGTATCAGCGCCTATCACAATGACATGCTCAACAAACGAAATACGCGTCGCGGCCGATTTCAGCAGTGGCAGCACATCGGCATGGATCACTGCGACTTTCGGTCTAGTTTGCTCAAGAGCATAAACCAGATGGTGTTCGCCACCTAGCATGTTCACCAGAGTGGCTGCTGCACCCATTTTGGTAATACCAAAGTAGGCCACCATATATTCCTTGCAGTTTGGTGCTAACACAGCAATTGCTTCACGGGCTTCAACGCCGAGCCCAACCATTGCGTGAGCAAAACGATTCGCCTGCGTTTCAAGCTGCCGATAGGTAAGCTCCCCACGTTCATCGACCAAAGCCCGCCGATCGCCATAGGCACGGGCCGCCCGGGTAGGAATATCTCCGACTGATGTCCTGCGAGCCAACGCGTGATCGAGCTCGAAACCCTCAAGGGTTTCCGGATTGTCGATATTAAATATAGGAAACTTCATAGGCCCGGCATTCTCCTGACTTGCAGCATGAATATATGACTCACGTCATATTATCGTCCACAGCGTCGGTATTCCTAATTATGGGACTATAAGAATGCGGCCGTGCACCGTGTGATCTTCCATAGCCTTATGCGCTTCGGCAACCTCGTCTAATCGGTAGGTTGCACCCAGCCGGGCTTGTAGCTGCGAGCGCTGCAACAACGCATTGATGGTCTCAGCGGCTTCGGCCAAGTCGGCAACGCTGGCATTGCTCATAGCAAACCCGCACAACCTGATGTCTTGAGTATATAGCTGTCCTATCGGAAGCACCGGGGTGGCGTGCATTCCGGCCATCACCAGTACCCGTGCTCCCTTATTCGATAGCCTCAAGGTGGTTTGGAAATCATGGTGCCCGGATGTATCCCACCAGATATCGATGCCTTCCGGTGTTGCGGCCGCAAGTTTCTGATACATCTGATCGTCGCGGTAGTCTAAAACGACATCTGCACCGAGGCTGCGGCACCAGTCATGATCACGTGCCGAGGCAGAAGTGATCACGCGTGCTCCCATTGCTGTGGCCAGTTGAATGACACAACTTCCCACTCCCCCAGCACCACCGGCAACAAATAGCGTTTCACCGGGACGCAATTGCGCTTCACGGCGCAGCCCGAAGTACGCGGTTGCTGCGGTATGCAATACCGGAGCCGCCTCCACCGGTTGCACCGTATCTGGCAGACGATACAACCGGTCGACGCTGACCAGCGCGTATTGTGCACATGATCCCTGACGTCCGTCATAACCTAGACTGTTCGCCCAAACCCGGTCACCTTCGTTGAACCCGGCAACCCCGGAGCCGGTTCCAACAACGGTGCCGACTAGGTCGCGGCCAAGAATAAACGGAAACGGCAGATGGGTAGGGTACGCACCGGAGCGTACGAAAAGGTCGACGTGGTTAACCGTGGTGGCTTCCATTTGCACCAGTACATCGGTGGGACCGGGTTCGGGAACGGGAAGGCCGCCGACTTCAATCTGTTCAGTGCCGCCGATGGCGCGAATAAATGCTGCCTGCATGTTGGGTTCAGCGGTCATATGTGTGACGCTAGCACTCGGCCCCGGCGCCAACAAGGCTGTCACGGCACCAGGATGCCTCTGGTACCAGCTAGCTTGCCATTGTCCAAATCGTGCATGGCTTCAATGGTGGCGTCTAGCGGGTATTCTTTGGTCCGTAGCTCGACTTGTCCTGCAGCGTTTAAGTCCATCAGTTCTACCAGGTCGTTGTAGGTGCCGACTAGGTTGCCAACAACGTTGATCTCGCGAGAAATAATATCGATCGTATCGCGTTGGATGGCTCCCCCATAACCAATCACATAGTGCGATCCGCGTGGTCGCAATAGGTCTGGGGACAGATTTTCCATTCCTTGTTCACCAACAAAGTCGAAGACAATGTGTGCTCCACCGTTTGTTATGTCCAAGATGTGTTTGGTGACGTCAGAATGGTCTGCAGTTTGACCTGCCTGGACTGTATGGTGTGCACCGATTTTCTTTGCAACGTCTAGGGCTTCTTCGTTGAGATCGATCACCGTAATCTCTGCGGCTGTAAGTGCCCTAAGCGTCTGGATGCCGATATGACCCAGCCCGCCGGCGCCGATAACCACGGCGTGAGTGCCTGGAAACAGCATCCCGGCAGCTTTGCGCACCGCATGATAGGCCGTCAGCCCGGCATCAGCCAGTGCAGCAACGGCTTTCGGATCGGTACCGCGATCAAGTTTAACCACCGCACGGGCATTGGTGAGCAGTTGTTCGGCCATCCCGCCATCTACGTTGAGCCCCGGAAAAGTGGCATTTTCACAGTGTGAGTCTTCGCCAATGCGGCATGCCGCACACAGCCCACAACTGGTCAAAGGGTGCATGATGACGGTGTCGCCAGGGCTCACGTTGGTGACGGCGCTGCCCACTTCGCGCACCCAACCAGCATTTTCATGGCCCAGAATGTATGGCAGCTTTGGTTTTTGTATTGGTTCCCACTGGCCTTCAATAACGTGCAAATCAGTGCGGCAAAGTCCAGCTGCCCCAACATCAACAATGACATCCCATGGTCCGTTGATTTTTGGTTCCGGCACGTCTTCGATTACTGGATCTTCGTGATAACGGTGCAAACGTACAGCTTTCATCGGCCCTCCTGGAGCATCGCGTGACCGGTTTTGGTGGTTTCACCCTACGTTGCACAAAAGCAGGTTTCTAGGTCCATCCCTATGCAGAAACGGGCATATCTTTAACAAGGCACTCACACCCCTAGCTGACCAGGAGTTATTGACGCGGCGAAACCTTAAACCGACGCATCGACAGTGCCGGATTTGTGGAACGCACCTCATCGATGCGTTCTAGTTTTAGCTGTGCTTGAGCAATACCAGTTTCTTCACCGATGGTCGCCACGGCAATACCCATCGGATCAATGATGGCGCTACGGCCCACACCCGTTGGCGCATTCTGTCCCGCTGCAACAACATAAGCGGTATTCTCAATGGCCCGTGCCTGCAGCAACGTCGTCCAATGAAACTCTTTCAGCGGCCCGGGCACCCATTCAGCTGGCAGGGCAAGCACATCTGCACCCGCATCGATCAACGCCCGAGAAACCTCGGGGAAGCGTAGATCATAGCATGTTTGCATGCCAATCTTGAGGCCGTTGAGTTCTAACAGCTGTGGGGATTCAATTTCACCGGGTGTGACCCATTGGGATTCTTGATTGCCAAAGGCATCATAGAGATGCACTTTACGATAGGTAGTGACAATCTCACCGTCCTGAATGCCAACCAGAGTATTAAAGATCTTCCCGTCACCGGCTGGTTCGTTAACCCCGGCGATGAGCACTATGTTTTTAGTCGCACTGAGCTCCCGCAGAGCAGTGACTGACTCACCATCGAGTTCTTCAGCATTGTCAACAAATGTTCGATCAAACACCGGATTAGTAAACGTAGCGTATTCAGGTAAGACGGCCAGCTGCGCACCCTGATCTGCCGCTGAGGAGACCAGTTTTTTGATCGTGGCAATGTTTTCGGCTTTATCAGTGGTCGGCGCGTACTGGATGACAGCAACGTGGAGGCTCATGTACGTCCCTTAATCATCATTCGACGGAGAGGTGTTGTAGGCAGACTACTGCAGAGATCACATGCCGTGAAGTGCCTACCACCTATTACTCAGATGGTGCGAAATATACTTTGCGCAGTGTCTCGTCAACTGTCCAAACCGTATGCATACCAGCATGTAAACGCACCATCGCACCGGCAGCTAGTTTTTGGGTCTGCGGGGCAAAACCATTTTTTGCAAGCACGTCTACCGTGCCACGACCAGAAAGCACGACAAAGTACTCGTCGGTTTCAATATCTGTCATAGTGCCTACGCTCATTTCCCAGATACCGATGTCACAACCGTTCATCTGGCTCAGCTGGGAAAAACCAGTTGTCACGGCGTGAACGCCTACGTCGCCGTCGACAACCTGTTGCGTTTCGATCGACTCATGGTGAATTGTCAGCCGTGAGGCGTCTGTATACTGCAGTCCTGTCTTGCTGGTTTTCATTACGAATCAAATCCCATCCCAATTTTATCCATGGTTCGTAGCAACAACGAGCGCTTTCCTTCGTTATGGTCAGCACGGATCATGTGACGCATCATCACTTGAACTCCCGCCCAGGCAGCCGGTTCTGGCGGGAACGGGATGGGTTTCTTTTTCACCAGTTCCAATTGGGTAAGCTCTGTTTCTTCACCGGATAACAGATCCAATAGCACCTTGGCCCCGAAACGAGTGGCACCGACTCCCAGTCCCGTATAGCCGGCAGAATAGGCAACCCGGCCGCGATGTGACACGTCAAAGAACGAAAAGAAGCGCGAACAGGTATCGATGGCTCCGCCCCAAGCATGCGAGAACTTGATACCTTCTAGTTGTGGGAAGGTCCCGTAGAAGTGGGCAACAAGTTTGTCAAAGGTTTCCTGCCGGTAATCATAGTCAGAACGGATATCGCCCCCGTAATGATAAATTGCATCATAACCGCCCCATAGAATACGGAATTCGCCATTTTCGTCGATAGTCGGACGAGCATAATGAAACCGATTATTCAGATCCGATAGACCAATCATTTCATCCCAGCCGATCGCTTCACGTTGGCTAGCGGTCAACGGTTCTGTCATCAACGCGTAATCATAAATTGGCAGGGTAAAGAGCCGGTGACGCTTGAGTAAGGATGGAAACACGTTGGTGGCCAAGGCAATCTGACCAGCAACAATTTGACCGTCGGCGGTCAACACCTTCAGTTGTCCACTTTCTTCTACCAGCTCTTCAGCCTGGGTGTATTCATAAATATGGACACCGAGCTGGCGGCAAACGCGGGCCAATTCCCACGCAAGTTTTGCGGGATTGACTAGCATGGTTCCGTCATGGTCGCGTGCACCAGCCAAGAAATCTGAGGAATTGATTAGCTGGCGGGTCGCTTCAGCATCTAGAAAATCTTCATCGTCACGCAACCATGCCACCTGATGCGGCTCGGTTGCCACAATCAGCGCGCCGTCAGTTTCTAAGTCAACATCCATCGTGTAACGCGATACGGTCTCGCGGAATTCGGCAAGATTTTGTAGTCCTAGTTCACTTAGGTGAGCGTTTTCGTCGGGCAGATGATTCTCACCATTCGCTTCCCCGTGGACAAGCGAATATTCACAAAACCCACCATTTCGACCTGACGCCGCCCAGCCGATGCGTTGGCCTTCAACCAACACCACGTTTCGTTGCGGGTCACGTTCTTTGGCCTGCAACGCAGTCCATAAGCCCGTGTAACCACCGCCAACCACAAGCAGGTCGGCTTCGATGTGGCCGTGCAAGCCTGCTGTCGCCGCAGGGCGTTGGGCTGTGTCTAGCCAATACGGCGTATATTTCGTATCTGCCAGCGCTTGATCAATGAGTTGTTTGGGAACGTTCTTTTCGTAAAGATCAAAGGTCAGTTGCTGGTCAGGTTTCATAGCTGCGGACCCCATTCTGCGCTGCATTCGGCCTTAAACTGTTATTTGGCTCACGCCATATATGCGCCAGTATAACTCAAAAACCAACCAACTGGTTGGTACTAGCCTTTGTTGACCGCGTTGCTGTTCAATAGTGGTTGCGCCGCAACGCTATGAGGCACCTCACTTCACGGCAAGGAGTCATATAAGGTGGGCCACGAACGTCACATCATGCTCAGTAGCCGCGAAGAAGTGGAGTGTTCACATGCCACAGGAAATGACGGGCCCAAACGAAGCCACCAGCCAGACCCCAGCTGGAGCGGATACCTCCCACCAGAGCCGCGGCCTTTTTGAATCCAGCTGGATGCTGTCTCTATTTGGCACAGCCGTGGGTGCCGGCATCCTCTTTCTGCCCATGAACGCCGGCGCCGGTGGGATGTGGCCCCTGATTATCGCCACGCTGCTGATCGGACCGATGACGTTTCTGGCCCACCGCGGCCTGTCACGTTTTGTCTCGGCATCACAAAATCCGGGCGAGGATATTACGATTGTCGCTCGCGGGCTGTTCGGTGAATTCGCCGGCCAAGTAGTTACTATCCTGTATTTCCTGGCGATCTTTCCGATCGTGATGATTTACGGTATAGCCATCACCAACACCGTCGACGAGCTCCTAACCCAGCAACTCAACGTCACCTCCCCACCACGCTGGCTACTGTCCGGAGTACTCATTGCCTTGATGATGCTGGTGATGGTACTTGGCCAACGCATCATGCTGGTGGCAATGCAGTGGCTGGTCTATCCACTCATTGCTGCCCTGCTAGGAATGACGCTGTTTCTTATCCCATACTGGGATCTGAGCTTCGCGACCGAAACCACCCAATCATT
>DEPX01000083.1:15420-17630 GCA_002358975.1 Micrococcaceae bacterium UBA3381
CGCCGAGCTACGATTTTGCTGGTTATCTTCACCATGGGCTTCGTATGGTCGTGCGTGCTTGCCCTTGGCGGTAACGGCTTAAATGAAGCTCGCGACTCAAACCTTCCGATCCTGTCGTATCTCGCCCAAACCCTGAATAACCCGATCGTCGCCTACGTTGGCCCGGCAATTGCCATCGCGGCCATCGGTTCATCGTTTTTCGGCCACTACCTCGGGGCCGCCGAAGGTGCCGCAGGCATTATTCGCTCCGCCGCAGAAGCCGCCGGCAAGACGCTTCCGGAAAAAGGTATCCGCACCGGCGTGGCCATCTTTATTTTCCTAGCTACCTGGGGAGTAGCGATCCTTGATGTCGGCATCCTGGACATGATCGAGACCCTAGTGGGGCCTGTCATCGCAATGGTGCTCTACCTTATGCCGATGTATGCCATCCACCGCTTTGATGCACTCAAACAATACCGCGGCAAAGCATCCAATGTCTTCGTCACCATTGCTGGAATAGCAGCCGTAGCCTGCATCATTTATCGCATGTTCGTCGTCGGGCTCTAAAACTGTTACTTGACTCACAAGACCAAGACCGCCATGATTGTCTACAGCAAACCAACTGGTTGGTTAGTTTCTTGGGAGGTTGTGGACAGTGTTAGATACGCTCAAGGCGCCTGCGGCGCCAGTCGATAAGGGGTTGGCGGCAGGCAAACTGGGGTTACTACCATCGACAGTCATTGGTTTGGCATCAACTGCGCCATTATTTTCGTTGGCCGCTACCCTGGGTTTCATTGTGATGGCCACCGGCGCTCAAGCCCCGGCCGCTCTCATTTGCGCTTTTGTTCCCATGTGCCTGACGGCTTTTGCTTATAAGGAACTCAACACGGCCGTGCCGGATTCCGGTACCGCATTTACCTGGGGTGCCAAGGCGTTCGGCCCAAAAACCGGGTGGATGGCCGGTTGGGGTGTACTGGCTGCCGGGATTATCATCATGGCGTCACAGACCGAGATCGCCTCCAAATATTTACTTATGCTGCTGGGCTCTGATCTCCATGAAAACAAAATACTCGTCACGGCCTTTGGCGCCATCATTATTATCGCTATGACCTGGATTTCCTACCGCAACGTGGAGGCCGGGGCTTGGACGCAATATCTGCTGATGGCGGTCCAGTACATCGCGATCATTTTGTTTTGCATTGGCCTATTCTTTGCTATCAAGGAAGCCCCTACGTTGGGTCTGGAGTTTTCGTGGCAGTGGTTCAATCCTTTCGCAGCAGATAACCCGGCCGGTTTTATTCAGGCAATCTTGCTAGGGATTTTTATCTACTGGGGTTGGGACACCTGCCTGGCACTGGCCGAAGAGACTAAAAACCCGCGGCGTACTCCCGGATTAGCTGCACTCCTTTCCACTACCATTTTGCTGATCACCTATATCGGTATCAGTGTTTTGACCATGATGTATGCGGGGATTGGCGACAAAGGCCAAGGATTAGGCAATCCAGATATTGCCGAAGATGTGTTTTATGATTTGCGGGTCGATGCGTTAGGCGAATGGGGTTGGATACTGATTCTGGCCGTGGCCGTATCAGCCTTATCGACCTGCCAAACCACAATTTTGCCGACTGCGCGTGGCACACTATCAATGGGCGTGTATAACGCTCTGCCGAAACGGTTCGCAGTGGTCAACCAGCGGTTCCAGACCCCGACTTATTCCACAATTTTCACCGGGACAGCGTCACTGATCTTCTACGTTGGTATGACCATCATTTCGTATAACATCCTGCAGGACACTATCGAATCTACGTCACTGGCTGTGGCGATGTACTATGCCATCACGTCATTTGCCTGTATCTGGTATTTCCGCAAGAACCTGTTCGACACCGGGCGCAACTTCGTCATGCGCTTTCTACTGCCACTAATCGGCGGCGTCATGATGACGATCGTATTCATTTTGTCCTGTGTCTTCATGCTGGACCCCGATTATGGCGAGACCACCATTTGGGGCGTCAGCGGTACATTTGTCATGGGTGTGGGAGCCCTAGCACTGGGTGTTGTGGTCATGTATATTTGGTCGAAATTCCCCGGCGCCAAAGCGTATTTTGCCGGCGAATCGCTAAACGAAGACACCCCCGTACTCGTCCCCGAGCCCTAATGCAGAATCACAAATGACCACAGATAAAAAACACCAGATCCTCACTGCCTATACGGGCCTACTGAATCAGCACGGC
>DEPX01000083.1:17715-26443 GCA_002358975.1 Micrococcaceae bacterium UBA3381
CTGGATGAAGCACTGATTCAACGTTTGCGCGAACTCATTCGCCAAGACCTTGAACTGATGTCAGCCGATTTATCATCAGCGGTGTCTTATTACTTCACGTCGTCACTTGATTATGATTCTGAACTGGAACAATTGGTAGTCGCAATAAACCGGTTGGGCCAGTCCGGAAATAGCGAAGCTACCGAAACGCTGCGTTGGGCTCGAGACTCTTGGTATGCAGTATTACTCGAGGCACTTGGCGATCCAACACTGGCTAAGCTTGCCCTATTAGCCGGTGACGGTATCAGCTACCACTTAGACATTACCGTTGATAAAGATGACGGCTTTGTCACCGAGGAAACACTGACCGACATGGTGGCGGCTATCCAGCAGACTGGCTAGATTTACGCCCCAGTGGAAAGGGTGCGCGTAGTCCCAAAAACTCCACCGTCTTGCCACGTTCGATGTAACGTTCGTGAATAGCATCCAGGGCGGCCGCAGTGGACTGATCCCAAATATTGGCCTGCCGGAGGTCAATGACCACGGTATCTGGATCAAGCGCGTATTCAAATTGATTGGCAAGATCGTGTGATGAGGCGAAAAATAGTTGGCCGGTTACCAGGTACGTCGCTTGAGTTTCGTCTGCATCAACGCTTCGCGAGACCCATGCAAAGTGCGACACTTGACGCACGAAAGCGATCATTGCTGCTAAGACACCTAACCCAACACCCACGGCAAGGTTGCCGCTAATCACGGTGGGAATTACGGTGATCAGCATGATGACGGTTTCGGATACCGGCAAGTTTTTGAGTGTCCGCGGGGCAATGGAGTGCCATTCGAAGGTTGCATATGCGACATACACCATGACTGCCACCAGCACCGCCATGGGCATCATGCCCACGATATCGCCGAGCCCCACAGCAAGAATCATCAGAAATAAACCAGCAACGAAAGTCGAAATTCTGGTGCGTGCGCCGGATGCACGCACATTGATCATGGTTTGACCGATCATGGCACAACCGCCCATCCCACCGAATAGCGCTGCCAGAATGTTAGAGGTGCCCTGCCCTATAGATTCCCGAGTTTTTGACGAAGTCGTATCAGTAATGTTGTCGACCAGTTGGGCGGTCATCAATGATTCCAATAGCCCGACGACTGCCATGGCCAACGCTGCAGGCAGAATGATGCGCAAAGTGTCGATGGTGAAAGGCACATCAGGAAGCGTAAAGATGGGTAACTCGTTGGGTAGTTCGCCCTTATCTGCCACCGTAGGAACATTAATACTAAAGATAATCACAACCAACGTGACAACCACAATCGCAACAAGTGGTGCAGGAATTGCTGCAGTAACTTTGGGCCATAAAAAGATAATCACTAGGCTCAGTGCAAACAGAGGGTATACGGCCCAGGGAACGTCGATGAGATCAGGCAATTGAGCAATAAAAATGAGAATAGCCAGAGAATTGACGAACCCTGTCATAACGGATTGCGGGATAAAGCGCATGAGCTTGGCCACCCCGACAACCCCGAACAAAATTTGTAATATCCCGGCGAGAATGACGGTTGCAAACAAGTATTGCAAACCGTGGGAGGCAACTATGGGGGCTATAACTAACGCAGTGGCCGCGGTTGCAGCCGAGATCATCGCAGGACGTCCACCAACAAAAGCAATAGACATCGCCATTACAGCCGCAGCATAGAGACCAACTTTCGGATCAACATCTGCAATCAGCGCAAAGGCAATCGCCTCTGGAATAAGCGCTAGGGCAACAACCAGCCCAGCAAGAATTTCCGTACGCAGCCAAGCCGGACGTCTAAAAGCCTGTCGAACGGATTGACGCTGGGCGGGAGTAACCATGGCCGCGGGCATAGAACACCTCTGGGTTCAAAAGTGAAAATGAGTTTCATACTGGCGCTGCCAAAAAGGCATGCAAACGTAGGCATTCTACTGCTTTTCGTGTCTGGCGTGCCAAAGCACTTCCGCACTGTTGGCAATCCCCAACTTGCCGCCAAACCGTGTGTTATCCACATTTTTGGTAAGCCTGGCTCGAACCAGACCACAAGGTGCTGAGGTTTTGCTATGGCACAAGTCGAAACCGGGGTGAGCCCGGCACTACTGATAGAAAAAGCACACCAATTAATAGGAAATGCAGTCACCGCATACCGTCAGCCGGATGCGTATTCACAACTGGACCGGTTCAGTGTTGATCAGGCTTCCATTGACTGGGGAACAGTATGGGGAACAGGTAATTTACCTGCCACCGATTGGCACCAACCCCCGGATATGCCGTTTCCTGTACTTCTACGGAATATAGAAGCGCTATCCCGTAAGGTAACGGCCCTACAAATACTCATGGCTGGTTTTGCCTCTACGGCTTATTATTCAGAAATTGAGCGAGCCGAGCTATTTGGTATGCCCACTGGCAAAACAGCGTTTCGCAACATCGCCGAATACCTGCGAGATGCACTAAAAATCCCGTTACGGCAGGCTAAAACCCGGGTAAAGCTCTCCCGAGACTTAGCTCCGATACCAAGCTTGGATGGCGGTCACATACCAGAGCCACGGTACCCAGAAGTTGCCCAACGATTCTTTGGTACAACTATCAACCCGATATCGGCCGAAATTATAGTCGATACAATCCAACAGGTTGAACGTGCCGCAACACAGGCCAAAGCACTGACACCAGCAGTGGTAGATCAGCTTGAGGACGGTCAGACACATTTGACCGAACAAGCCACCGCCCTGGACCCGGACGGTTTACGCCAGGTGGCTAAACGGTGGTCTGAATTCTTATTGCATTCACTTGAAGAAGCATCACAGCCCGATGATGAGGTACTAGCTCGCAAACGTGGCGCTTTCTATCGAGGTCAAGTACAAGGCTTACACAACTGGATGCTACGTGTAGACGGTCTATTTCATGAACGTTTGCGGGTTCTTGCATCCGTGGTCAATAGCCCCGACCCGTCCTTTGAACCTTTAAAACAATTACTAGAAAAGCTATTTGGCACCAGACTACCCAAGTTCACGAGCCCGGCGCCTGCCAAGAGGCAATCTCACCCTGAGCAACAAGTGCTCTTTAGCGAAGACGAGATCGGCGACCCCGTTAATACGTCGGATGAGCGGAGTCGAGAGCAAAAACTCTTAGACGGTATCACTGCAGTACTCGATACCGGCATGTCATTAGCGTCCACGACATTTCCCACGATCGGCGGGTTACCTGCACAGTTGAGCGTCATCATGGACTACGAGACCCTCTACGATCAACTGTCCTACGGCTGTACGATTAGCGCACCACCACGTCCACATGCCACAAACTTTATTTCGCAAGCACTGTTTACTGGTCCAATTTCACCATCTACTATTCGCCCGTTGTCTTGCGAGGCCGAGCTCATCCCAGCGGTATTAGGATCCGAAAGTGTCGTACTAGATATGGGCAGAAAAGCCCGGCTCTTCAGCCCTGATCAACGCAGAGCACTCATTGCACGAGACCGCGGGTGCACAGCCCCCAGCTGTACTATCCCAGCATCCTGGTGCGATGCTCACCACGTCATACCGTGGAAGGCCGGTGGCTCCACATCGGTAGCCAATGCCGTGCTGTTGTGTTCACATCATCACCACACCGTCCACGCCGGTATGTGGACAATACACCTTACCGACGGCGTTGCTTGGTTTACTCCGGCACCCTATCTTGATCCAGACCGGCGGCCACGTCGCAACCGGTTTTGGCGTTGAGAGCAGCTCCAAAGCCGGTTAGCCTTCGGTAGGCTAAGTACAGCCCCCTCCACCAACGGCTAACGCATCATCGGAGGCCAAACTCATGACGAGAAAACCCTTCAATCTTTCACCCAAGGCTTTCGGACCAGCACAAGCCGACCCCAACGCGGACATTACGATAATCCAACCTGCTGATGCGCCCGAACCACGCACTGGCACACCACCAGCAATGCGTCGCAAATTAGAAGGCGACGGGGCAAATCTCATCGTGATGACATTTACGCCAGGACAGGTCTTGCGCTCCCATACCGCTGCACATCCAATTACCTTGCAGACTATTAGCGGAAGTTTGGTATTGACTACTGACGATGGTGACATCAGCTTGACACCAGGAACAGTAGTACATCTGCGGGCCATGGTCGTACATGAGGTTTTCTGCCCGCAAGACGCCGAAAATATCAATATTTTGTTATTAACCATGCTCACCGGAGAGCGCCACTCATAAAGCTCACTCGAGTGGCAATGCGCGAACTTCCGTCAACCACAAACATTCGGCCTACGTTGACAAGCACGATGTGAGCCCGGAGCGGCGCGCAGACCACGCAAACTATATGACATATTGCTCAGCGATAGCTGCCTGATGCTGTGTATCCTCCACACCATGTTTTGACCGATGCTGCCAAGCGCGCCACACATCATCAGGGGTAGGCTTGCTCAACAACGACACCACAATAAACACGACGGCGGAAGCTAACAGACCGAAATAAATAGGTTCATTCGCAAAAACCCCATCGAGTGTATTTTCGGCGGTAATCTCCAAATAGATCATCGTTCCCAAGGTGGCGACGGTACCTGCCAGCATGGAGGACGCAGCACCGATACCAGTGCTACGACGCCAGACCATGGCTCCGATAATCGGCACGAGGAGCCCACCTACTAGAATTGCGTAAGCAATAGTTAGCGCTGCGACGACATCTGGCACTATCAATGCCAATACCATCACCGCAAGGCCCAGCCCCAGTACCCAGCGACGGTTAGAGGCTACGTCCGCTTCGTAATCGTCAGCCCGCTCCACATTGTCATGCGCCATCTGGGCTGCTTGTTGGGCGCTTAACTGTCCGGGTCGCTTCCCAGACAGAACGGTTTTGACCAGCGGCACTACGTCAGTTCGTGCCACAGTAGCAGCTGCGATAAGGCCCCCAGAAGCTGTAGACATCATAGCGGCAATACCGCCGGCCATCGCTATTCCACCCAAGCCGTACGGCAGCATATCCGTTGCCACAATTGAAAAGACGTCGTCACGGTTTTCGATGCCAGGTTCCAACGATGCAACGGTCATACCAACAACGGCACCCGCCACCCCGAAGGCCAGAATGTAAATGCCAGCTGTGAAACCGCCCCAGCGAGTAATGCCGGGAGTCCGTCCGGTGAACACCCGCTGCCAAATGTCCTGTCCAATCAAAATACCCAGGGTATACACAACGAAGTAGGTAATAATTGATTGCAGCCCGATGCCATCGATAGCAAAGAATTCGGCATCGAGCCGAGCCTGCATGCCGCTCCAGCCACCGGCTTCGGTCAAGCCATAGGGAACCATCAGGAAAAATAATCCGATGGTCATTACAACAAACTGCACCACATCGGCCAGCGTGATGGAAAACATCCCACCGACCACAGAATAGATCAGTACAACAGATCCTCCGACGAGTACTGATACCCAGCGTTCCCAGTCAAAAAGGACTACAAAAATTGAGGCGTATGCCCCGGTTGAGGTCGCGCAAATCATCAACGTGTAGGCCAACATAACAATTGAGGCCCCCTGGGTCGTTTCGTGACCATAGCGCAGTGTGAGCATCTGGACTACGGTGTAAATTTTGAGTTTTTGCAATATGGGCGCGAAGGCCAGACTCAAAACGATAATGCCGATGCCGATTGCCGCAACCATCCACATTCCGGAGATACCGTGCTCGTAGCCGAGCCCAACACCACCAATGGCTGATGCACCACCCAAAACGACAGTAACGAGGGTGGCGGTATAAAATATTGGCCCCAATCGTCGCCCTGCGACAAGATAATCCGAAACGTTTTTGGTTTTGCGCTTTCCCCAAAAACCGAACATCACCATGGCTACAAGATAGACCACGATTACTGCTGGGTTGAGCCACTCCATATCGGCTTCCTTTTGTTAGCTGACAGTGCTTTCCGTTCTGCTGCACATCACCCGAGGCGGTATTGCAGATCACAGTAAGTACACCTACGATAAACTTAAGTTGCCAATTAGGCAACAGCAATTTATGGTTTGTTGTGTGCTGGACTACGAAACTCCGGCCACGACTTATAAGCAAATACGTGAAATGAGGGGGCACAAAGATGCCACGATAAAGCTCAGAGCCGCTGAGTCAACGTGAAAGGTTTACCGTGAAGTCCCTACCCATCGAGCCGATGCAAACCCCAAGGGCACTTGGCCGCCGGTTACGTGCGGTCCGAGAACAGCGTCGGCTAACAATCGATCAGGTAGCTAGCTATACGGGGCTTTCCAAAGGATTCCTTTCCCGTGTTGAACGTGATCTCACCAGTCCGTCAGTATCCAGCTTAGTTACGGTTTGCCAGGTACTTGGAGTACCCCCTGGTCAATTGCTGGAAGCTCCGGAAACGCAACTCATTGCCATTGATGAGGCACCTTCAGTGAACTTAGGCGGCGAAGGTATTACTGAAAAACTCTTGACCCCTCCGGGGCAACGCAATGTACAGATCATTCATACCGTCGTTGAGGCTGGCGGTCGTGGCGAAGAAGAGCTGTACACCATGGATTGCATTAGTGAATCTTTGCATATCCTTCAAGGCAAATTTGTACTCAGAACTTCGGGCGGAGAATTTCACATGCATCAAGGAGACACCACAACCTTCCCCGGATCAGAGCCTCACAGCTGGTATAACCCCAGTGACCAGACAACCAAAGTACTTTGGATTCTCACTGGAACTGCTCAAACGGCAACATAAAGAATGTAGAAAAGGACATCCATCATGCTTGAGACACCTCGTGTTGTAGATAACGGAAATATTGGACCGGTTAACTCAGCTCTCGTGCCCCGTTATAGTGGCGAGTCAACCTTTGCGCTACTACCTCGCTTGCGTGATCTTCAAGCCGAAGGTCGTTCCGCTGATCTAAAGATCATTGGCGCACCGTTTGACACCGGCGTCTCATACCGCCCCGGCGCACGTTTCGGCCCGGCTCATGTGCGCCAATCCTCGCGCCTGTTGCGTCCCTACAACCCGGCCACCGGAACCTCACCATTTGCACAAGTTCAAGTTGCCGACGCCGGCGACATGGCCATCAATCCGTTCAACATTGACGAAGCGATTTCAACAATTGAACAAGATGCGTTAGCGCTGACCGAAGATGGTTCTTCGATTTTGACGATCGGTGGGGATCACACCATCGCACTGCCGCTGTTACGTGCCGCTTCGCAACGCGCAGGTGAACCAGTGGCATTACTCCACTTTGATGCTCACCTTGACACCTGGGATACCTATTTCGGCGCCGACTACACTCATGGCACACCTTTCCGCCGAGCCGCTGAGGAAGGCATCATCGACGCTTCCGCGCTGTGCCACGTGGGCACACGAGGACCGCTCTATGGCAAAAAAGATCTTGACGATGATGAGGCCTTTGGTTTTGGTATCGTCACCAGCGCCGATATTTTCCATAAAGGCGTCAAAGAAGTCATCACCATGCTGCGTGAACGCATCGGCAACCGTCCCCTGTACATTTCACTGGACATCGACGTGCTGGATCCGGCACACGCCCCAGGTACCGGTACACCGGAGGCCGGCGGTGTAACCAGTCGCGAAATGCTAGAAATTCTACGCGGGCTGCGCGGCCTAAATCTGGTTGGCGCCGACGTAGTTGAAGTGCTACCCGGTTATGATCATGCAGAACTGACCGGCATTGCGGCAGCTCACGTATGCTACGATCTGCTCACCCTCATGGCCGACCTTCGCGCAAACGCATAACTAAGCACAGCACGTACTAAGGCAGGAGAGAATCATGAGAAACGGTGGCGATCTCGTTGTTGAAATGCTATCCGCACTGGGCGCTACAACGGTCTTTGGAATTCCTGGGCAGCATGCCCTGGGCCTTTTTGATGCCCTGACCCGTAGCAAACTGGAGTTCATCTCCTCTCGAGTGGAGAATAACGCTGCGTTTGCAGCCGATGGATACGCCCGAGCCACCGACAGACCAGGGGTGCTATTTGTATCGACCGGTCCTGGTGCGCTCACGGCGTTGGCGGGAATACAGGAAGCGTACGCTTCCGGGGTACCGATGGTCGTTGTATCCTCTCAAATCCCGGAAGCCGGGCTGGGTGGACGTCGCAAGGGTATGCTGCACCAGCTGGATGAGCAGAAAGAATCGGCGCGTAACGTCACGAAATCGCAGCAGACCGTTCACAAACCCTCAGCGATTCCTTATGCCATCGAAGATGCCTGGCGGACCGCGCTAACCGCTCCTCAGGGTCCTGCATGGCTGGAAATTCCGGAAGATGTTTTGCTCGCAGAAACATCCTTACCTCAACCGGGCATTACCGAAGTACAGCTGCACCAGCCACAACCTCGTACCGGTTCCGTCGAAACTGCTGCCCGACTACTCACTGAGGCCTCCCGTCCGGTAATTGTCGCCGGTGGAGGCGTTCGACGCTCAGGGGAAACAGCTCAGGAATACCTGCAGGACCTCGCTGAAACGATCGAAGCGCCGGTGATCTGCACTCCGGGAGGCAACTCAGCATTCCCTTACGACCACCCATTATCGCTGGGTGGCTGGATTGAAGATCGCTATGTCACCGAACTACTCGAAGACGCAGATGTACTCCTTGCCGTAGGAACCTCGCTTGGCGAAGTGGCTTCGAACTACTACACCATGGCACCGCGCGGAGAAATCGTACAAATAGACGCTCATGTTCGCGTACTGGAATCAAATTATCCTGGACTGGGTATCCGCTCGGACGCCAGCATTGCCCTGCAAGCTATCAACGCCAC
>DEPX01000083.1:26518-27935 GCA_002358975.1 Micrococcaceae bacterium UBA3381
CAAAAAGCAAATTGCGGACCGACTGGCGGGCCAAGACCTTGAGCACGAACAAGCAGTTATGACCGCCATTCGCAATGCCGTCTCCGATGATGCGGTGACTTACTGGGATATGACCATCGCCGGCTATTGGGCTTGGAACACGTGGGATGCACGCTCCGGCGCGATGCATTCGGGCCAGGGTGCCGGCGGCATCGGGTACGCTTTCGCAGCCGCCCTAGGTGGTGCTATTGGACGAGAAAAACGCGTCCTGGCCGTTTCCGGTGATGGTTCTGCCATGTATTCCATCGCCGAACTTGCCGCTGCTAAACAGCACAACGTACCGGTCACCTGGTTAATCATCGATGACGGCGGTTACGGCATCCTTCGCGAATACATGGAAGCAAACTTTGGGCAGGCAACTGCCACCGAGCTTGCCCGCCCGGACTTCGTAGCCCTTGTTGAATCCTTCGGTATTCCCGCGGTGTCCACCGATGCAGATGGCCTCGAAGCTGCCCTCAGCGAGTCTTGGACCGCCGATGGCCCTAACGTTGTCGTACTCGATACGACCTTAGCTATGTGGCAACCAACCCACCTGAACAATAACTAATCGCGTTCGTCATTAACTGAAAGCGCCTGTAATCTAGTCCTTGATATTCTTGGTATCCGCTTCTGACCCGGTAACTGGTTCTACGCCATTGAAGCCAGGTGCAGTCCCATCTGGCGAAACGAGCTTGCTTATCAGCGAGCAATCCTTTTCTGCCAGACCTTCGTCTACAAGTTGAGCGAACCTGTGTTGTGCTAATTCCGCTGCTTCCAAGGAGAGCCCAGCGTGGGCGCCAGCCTCAAGAGCCAACGTGACGTCTTTAAGAGCAAGGTCGGCACGAAAGATAGCCTCATAGTTTTTATTCGCCGCCGCAGTCTCGATAATATCTGGCATGGGATACCACGTCTGTTGCGCCCATGAACGACCTGATGAAGCCGAAACAATTTCCCAGAAGACTTTAGGGTCTAATCCAAGACGATCGGCGAGTTGAGAGCCCTCCGCCGCACCCAACAAATTGATAAATACCATCATATTATTACAGATTTTCGCTGCGATGCCTGCGGTCGGTCCCCCTGCTGCAATCGTCTTTCCAGCCATTGGCTTTATATATTCAAAAGCCCGTGTAACTGAGTCCTGTTGCCCACCGACCATGAAAGCCAAGCTAGCAGCTTCAGCCCCCGAAACACCTCCCGAAACAGGGGCATCGACGAAACTGAACCCTAACCTAGCGCTTAAATCATGGCAATACTGAGAAGTCTCCACATCAACTGTAGAGCTATCTACCAGTAAGGTTTGCATACTAGCGTGGGCGCAGATCCCCTCGGCCTCATCAAAAACAGCCCTCACCTGCTCGCCTTTTGGCAACATAGTGAAAACCACGTCAGCGTTTTCAAC
>DEPX01000199.1 GCA_002358975.1 Micrococcaceae bacterium UBA3381
TGGCCATTGTTGGATAATAGTTTCTCGGAACTGTTGGCTTCGGCTCTGCTTATCATCTTGCTGCTCTTCGTTCATTTTTTCGAAGGCAGGTGTCTCTTCCATACGCAGCCGCATATACAGTGCGATGATTCCCAACGGTCCGCCGATCAGAAAGGGGATGCGCCATCCCCACGAAACCATCGCTGACTCAGACAAACCGGCTGTTAGCCCTGTGACCACAGCTGCACCGACCACATAGCCAAGTAGAGTGCCCAACGGCAGAAATCCGCCCAGCATGCCGCGACGACGGTCCGGGGCGTGTTCCGACAGATAAATCATTGCCCCGACATACTCGCCACCGGTAGAAAAACCTTGGACCAAGCGGGTTACTAACAGTGCAACGACTGCCCACACGCCTATTCCGTCGCTCCACATGCCGCCATCGGTATATCCGGGCAGTAAACCCGTTACGGTTGTAGCTACGGCCATCGTCAAGATCGTCACCGCTAAAACTTTGCGCCGACCGATGCGGTCACCAAGCGGACCAAAAACCAGCCCGCCAAATGGACGGGCTATAAACGAGGCTGCAAGGATAACGAACGTACCAAGCATCCCGGCCGTGCTGGAAGAGCCGCTGGGAAAGAACACCTGTGATATCACCGTGGCCAGGTAGGCGTATAACCCGAAGTCGTACCACTCCATGAAATTACCTACGGCAGTGGCTGTTACCGAACGGCGCATACTGGACAGATCGGCTACCGTGACATCTTCTAAGTCCCATTGACGGCGATGTGGGCCTTGTGATTTAGCCTTTCCAACCATGAGGCCATACTCTCACACCCCTCCTTGGAAATGTACCCCTTTATGTTTGGGCAACAATATTGGCCTGTTGCGATTACTACACGTAGCTATTGCCTGCGTTGGAAAGCGAGATCAAAGATATACCGTCCAGCCCGCTGAGCTTTGGCCTCAAAACTCGTTAATGGTCGCGTAGCAAACCGCGGAGCCCAGCCCCCAACGGGATCGAGCGCTTCTGGTAATGCCAGCGGTTTATCATCGTCGGTACCGTAGAACCGCGCTAACGTCAGCGGAGACTCCTCGCCAGCCAAGCGTCCCGGATGACAATTGGCGAACCCCGGATGGGCATCTAGGGTGTCGCGCATTTGAACGGCATAATGGGCCCAATCGGTTGCTAGGCGTAACATCCCACCGACCTTAAGTACCCGGGCGACTCGATCCAGGAACTTGGGCTGGATGAGGCGGCGTTTATGATAACGATTCTTGGGCCACGGATCCGAAAAGAAAATCCAAACCTCAGCTACTGATGCTGCAGCCAACATATGGTCAAGCACTTCCGGTGCGTTGGCCTCAACCATTCGAATATTCGTGATGTCTTCTGAAACTGTACGATCCAATAATTTAGCTAGCCCAGGCCGATATACCTCCACGGCCAGAAAATTGGACTGTGGATAGGCTACTGCACCTGCAAAGGTTGATTCGCCATGCCCAACACCGATGTCTACAATCAACGGGCCGTCTTGGTCCCATACCTGTGCTACGTCCAGTTGAGAATGTGGGGCTACCGAGGTGTCGGCAAAATTTCGCGACACCGGAAGAATCGTTGTGCCCATATGTTGTTCCCACAGACGCTGTCGATTGGGCGACATATTCAACTCACGGCGCACAAACGATACAGGACTGTCTCGAACAATTTTGGTGCCCTCGGCCGTTTCGATTTTTTGGTAGCCAGATGGCACCGTGTCGTGGCTTGGAGTGGTTTGGCGATTAGAACGATTAGCAGCAGACATCATGGCAATAGTAATGCACCAGGCGTCGCAAGTGGGACGTATTGGAATTGGTAGCGAAAGTATTACAGTTAAGGATGACGAGTCCCGAATGGAAGGAAGACTTATGAGCTTGGCTCAGTTGCCGATACGTTTAACTACCGGTGCTTTCGTACTCAATTCAGGTATCGGAAAGCTCAGCATCTCGGATGAAGAGGCTGAAGGTTTGCAACAAATGGCTGCAAACGGTGTGCCGGTATTGGCAGATATGTCACCTGCCGCTTTTCGTCGCGTTATCGCCGTCACAGAGATCAGTGTCGGTGCCGCACAGTTGATCCCAAAAATCCCGGGCTGGCTCGCCGGTTCGGCATTGAGCGCTTTTTCGGCCGGATTGCTCAACATGTACTTGAACACTCCGGGCATGACTCAGGACGACGGGGTTCGCCCAAGTTCGGATGGTACTGCTGTTGCCAAGGACGTGTGGATGCTTGGCGCCGGCGTCAGTATGGTAGTTGATTCCCTAATCAACACCACATCGCGCCGCAAGAAAGCCACCAAGCGTCGCGTCGCGAAGATTCATCACGCTAAAGACGAGAAAGTTGAAGCCATCCACACAGCCCGCGACGAGCAGCAAAAGGCGCTGGAAGGTGCGCGTGAAGCCGCCCATCAGGAGCGGAAAGCCGCCCGCAAGGCCGCTAAAACTGCACGCAAAGAGGCTCAGAAAACTAACCAGTAGGGTCGAATTTTACGGTGGCCTGACCTCGGGCTCAGGCCACCACGCGTTGCCGCGACCCGGCTACCGTGGATCACCCGTTGTACCAGGCGGGTAATCCTCAATGTGGTGTTGTACTGACGACGGCGTCACCGTCGCATGGAACGGGGCACCCGTTGAAGGACGGTAGCTGGGTTCTTTTATTGCCCAAAACGATCCAACCTCGGACAATTGCGGAGTCTTGGCTGTGCTCACCGCCTTCCCATCGCTATAATTTTGCACAATAATGTCGGAGATCCGCCGACGATTTTCTGCCTCAGCATCTAACCGGCGCAACACCCAGGTATGTACTGTGGCAAGTTGAAGTTCATGGCCGGCCTCATATCCAGATGCCAATTGGCGTGCACGCAGCATTTCGGCATCCCAGGAGGCTGCTGCCAACATGACAATAAATGCCACCCACACGAGAAGAATCACGTACAAAATCCCGTGGACGGTAAATAATTGTTTTTCGAAGAGCGTCACATGTTCAAGCAACCAACCGGTTAGGGCCAATCCGGTAAATAACAGGACGACGGCAATCGCAGCCCCCGTCGTGATCAAGCGATAGCGGGGACGCTGCACATTGGGTCCGCGGTAAAATGCCTGCGAGACCAGAAACGTTAGGACAGCCAGGATAAGTGGCCATTTTAAAATGTTCCAAGCCGTCACAGTTTCTTGAGTTAGGCCCAGCATTTTACCCAACCGTACGGAAAAGTCGCCGCCCAAGATAATAAACACTAATAACGCCAAAGACGCAGTCATTAAGATCACTGTTTCGATAAACACTACAAACCGGAAGTAAACGAAAGGTCTGCCCTGGCGCGTGTCATAAATGCGGTTCATCGCACGGTGGAATGCCGCAACAACGTTCGAAGCTGAATATAACGAACCAACTAGGCTCAGTATCAGAGCTGTTAGGCCGCCGGGAGTATCGATGAGACTCATCAGAGTATCTACAACGGCCGAAGCCTTCAGTGCTGGAATGAGCTCATTGACTAGTTCTCCTATCGTCCACAAGGTTTCTTCAGTGAAGTCCACTAATGCCACGATGGATGACAGTGCAATAAGTCCGGGCAGTAGAGATAACACAAGGTAGAAAGTCATCGTCGCCGCGATATCCCACACCTGCATGGCTATGACACGGCCCCAGGTTCGTCGCACCACAAACCATAGGGTGGGTCGTGGGTGTTGGTAAGTGCGGTGTGGTCGCCCGTTGCCGGTCAGCTTAGCGATCGCCTTGGCAGCCTTGCGCTGAGCTGCAGGCCTTCGTTTATGTCTAGTCTGTTCTGTTAGGGCGGGCATATCAGACGTCGTGTGCGAGTTATTCGTGTCACCGGCG
>DEPX01000044.1 GCA_002358975.1 Micrococcaceae bacterium UBA3381
CGTATGCACTTACCGGAAGAAAATCGTCCCGCTGCTGATCCGGGCGCAAAAGAGGGGTATCACAAGCTTCCAATGCTCCAGGCGATCCGCACGTATCCGAAGGAAATTCTCACCGCGATGGGATTGCGCATTGCAGAAAACGGTGGCTCTTACATCTTCCTTTCGTTCTCCGTTGTCTACGGAGTGCACGTAGGCGTTGACCAAGGCCTGCTGTTGCTCGGTGTTGCTATATCCATGGCGTTCTCCTTCTTTACGTACCTGTTTTTCGGGCACATGTCAGATTTGGTGGGCCGCCGGAAAGTCTATGGCGTAGGATCGGTGATGATGGCCTTGATGGCTTTCCCGTTCTTCTGGATGATCGATTCGCACTCCCCATTTGTCATCATCGCGGCATTCATGATTGCCAACGGTATCTGTCACGGCGCGATGATTGGCACCCAGCCGTCGTTCTTTCACGAACTGTTCCCGGCCGAAGTGCGTTATTCTGCAATGTCGATTGCCCATGAAATTGCCGCCGTATTTGCCGGTGGTCTGGCACCGATGATCGCAACTGCACTGTTGATGCGCTTTGACTCTGCGACACCGATTGCCCTTTATCTCATCGGTCTCTGCACGATCACTCTGCTGGCAGTACTGGCGAGTAAAGGGCTTAAAAAAGACGCCAAAGCATCAACCGTCACGGTCACGAAGCAAGACGCCTCAGCACAGTCAGTTGTTGTCACTCAACACATTGGAGGAAAGTAGCTTTGACCGCATACATTATCGGCACCGGGCAATCTGCCTATACCAGAAAACCTCCCGCTGAGACTACTACCGAAAAGATCCTAGCTCAGGCGACCAAAGCCGCCCTGGCCGATGCTGACCTCACTGTGACAGACATTGATGGGTTGGGCGTTGCCAGTTTTACGTTGAACCCCGATCACGCCATTGATCTGGCATGGAAGCTCGGCATATCGGCGAATTGGCTTATGGAAGATACCAACGGTGGTGCAAGCGCAGGCACATTGTTGCAACATGCCGTACATGCTGTGGAGGCCGGAGAGGCAAAAAATATTCTACTTGTTGCCGGAGACCACATGCCGCCTGAAGCGTTCGCCAACCTGGTGGAACGCTATAACGTCGCAACATATCAACACCTGGCGCCCCTGCCTATGCGGGGCCCCAACCCATCGTTTGCCATGTTGACGCAACGGCAAATGGACCGTCTTGCTCTTGTCCCACAGGATTACGGAAATATTGCAATCGCCCAACGCAAGTGGGCTGCACTAAACCCGGGTGCAGTGTATCGCAGCGAATTGACCATGGACGAGTATCTCGCGGCACCGCTGGTCTCAGAGCCGTTGCGTCGATACGACTGCGTGCCACCGGTTAGCGGCGGTGATGCCATCATCATCTCCGCTCAGCCTGGAGGTTTACCAGCTGCCAGGGTTTTGACCAATAAGGCCTCATATAACTTTGACCAGCAAGCAGGCGACGGGACTACTACTGGGATCGCTACTATCGCTAATGCAGCGTGGAATACCGCGGGTATTGGACCTGGAGACATCGGCGTGGTCAGCGTCTATGACGATTATCCCGCCATGGTGGTAAGCCAACTACGTGATCTGGGGCTTATACCGCCAAATGAAACAGCTTCGGATTTCATTTCGCAGCATATCGCCACCCACGCACTCCCGGTTAACACCTCGGGCGGGCAACTATCCGCCGGTCAAGCAGGGGCCGCAGGGGGCATGCACGGCATGGTCGAAACGGCACGACAACTTATGGGCAAGGCGGGACAGCGGCAGGTCGATGCACGATTCGGTGTGGTCACCGGCTACGGCATGGTCCTCTACCGCTACGGCGCCTGCGCCACGATTAGCGTTTTAGAAAGGGCATGATGAGCATCAACATCCAAGAATGTATCACCTGTTTAACAAGGTATTTTCCCGCAAGACTGCTCTGCAGAACCTGTTCGGATAACAATTTTCGCGTTGTGGGTGCCGCCAGGGCCCTGGTCGAAAATCAGACAAGGCTTGCAGACGGTTCCGCGCTGGCAACAATTCGTGTCGGCAATGACCTAAGCGTGATCGCCCGGGTGGACCCAACGACGCGAGTTGATGACCAGGTTGAGCTAATCGACCACGCCAATATCGCACCCGGTCAAGCCTATGTTCCTACACAGGAACTACTCCAGTAAATTCAGAACTTTGCTACCCGAGGAGACCCCGCGTGACACTAGAAATACCCAGCCAAACTCTCATGACTACAGCAACGCTGCCTATGACAATCCCAAATATGTTGATACAGCGCGCACATGAGCAGCCCTTTGACCCACTGGTCCAGTGCGGACAGATACAACGGAACGGTCAACAGATGTTAGAGATCGTTGCCGCTACGGCAGATTTGCTTACATCCGAAGGTATCGAACCGGGTGACACAGTGGCGTTGATGTCGAATAATCGGTTAGAACTGCTCGACTATATTCTGGGGTGTGCCTGGATGGGTGCCGTTGCCGTGCCAATCAATGCGGCCAGTCGAGGCGAACAACTACGCCACGTTCTGCAAAACTGTGGGGCACATCTGGTCATCAGTGAGCCAGAGTTTGTGCCGCACATTCTTGGTGTCGCTGATACCACCGACGTGCACTACATATGGCTGCTCGATGGAGAAAATACTACGGACTCGGGCGGTTCCGGGCAGATCACGATTGCTGCTGCACCCGATAGACCGTCCACCTGGCTGGAGCCGTATCGGTCCCAGCCTTCCGACACCGCGGCAATTCTCTATACTTCAGGGACCACCGGTGTATCGAAAGGTGTGGAATGTCCACATGGTCAGTTTTATTGGTGGGGTCGAAATATGTCGGAGCAGTTAGAACTGACAGAACACGACGTGTTGTACACTAATCTGCCACTTTTCCACACCAATGCGCTCAATGCCTTCATGCAGGCTGTCTATAGCGGGAGTTTCTATGTTCTAGGACCAAAGTTTTCGGCCTCTAAGTTTTGGCAAAACCTACGCGAAGTTGGAGCGACCGTTACCTATCTGCTGGGTGCAATGGTCAGTATTCTCAATAGGCGCGAGCCAGGTTCATGGGATCGACGACATAGTGTTCGAGTTGCTCTGTCTCCTGCGACACCGGAGATACTGCACCAGCAATTCAGAGAACGTTTCGGGGTCCTATTACTGGATGGCTATGGTTCAACGGAAACTAACTCTGTTATTGGGTCAACACCTCGGCAATGGAAAACCGGCACAATGGGTAAACTCCGCCCGGGGTTTGACATCCGGATTGTCGATGAAGCTGGGTTTGACGTACCAGTGGGAACACCCGGAGAGCTCTTAGTACGCAGCACCCAACCGCATGCGGTGGCGACCGGTTATTATAAAATGCCCGAAGCTACGGTCAAGGCCTGGCGAGACCTCTGGTTTCATACCGGAGACCGGATCGTCGCTGACGAAGACGGCTGGTACCGGTTTGTTGACCGAATTAAGGATGTCATTCGCCGCCGCGGTGAGAATATCTCTTCGGTTGAAGTTGAAAGTGCGCTACGCAAACATCCGAGTATCGCTGATGTTGCAGTGTATCCGGTGGAGTCTGAACTGGGGGAGGACGAAGTCATGGCCGCCTTGGTAGTTCGAGAAAGCGTCGAATTTGAAGAACTCGTCCGGTTTTGTGAACCGTTGCTTGCATCGTTTGCTATCCCGCGCTTCATACGCGTGATGGATGAACTGCCGTATACCGAAAATGGGAAAGTGCGCAAAAGCAAACTCA
>DEPX01000053.1:0-173 GCA_002358975.1 Micrococcaceae bacterium UBA3381
GTTGTAGTACGTGGCGCAAGTGATACATAACCAAATCGCTCCAGGGGTGTATTGGTTAGACACAGTGGGGTCGACGCAAGATGCAGCGATAGTTGCGCAACACGATCTGGTGCACGGTGAGGTTATTGCCACCGGTAACCAAACTCACGGACGTGGCAGAGCCGACCGCACAT
>DEPX01000053.1:187-12266 GCA_002358975.1 Micrococcaceae bacterium UBA3381
CATGGACCACGCCAGCCGGTAGCGCTGCGGCCATGTCCCTGATGCTGCGGCCCAAACTACGGCCGGATCTCTTAGGTATTTTGACCTTGGTGGTGGCCGATGGTTTAGTGCACTGGTTCCGCAGTGTTGGAGTGGCTGCCGGTGTAAAATGGCCCAACGACGTGCAAGGCCCGGATACCAGAAAACTCTGTGGTATTTTAGCTCAGTGGTTACCCGAAACGAATGCGGTGGTCATTGGTATCGGAACAAACCTCAAATTTGATGACGCTGCACCGGTCACTACTGCTGGATCACTGGCTGATTACGGTGTGCAATTAGACCCACAAGATTATGTGATAACTGCTCGAAGAAAGCTCTTGGAAGCCGTGGAGACGTTTGTTGCCGACCCGGATGCTAAACGGCTGGAATCGACTATGACGACACTGGGTCAGCGCGTGCGAGCAATTATGCCAGATGGGAACGATATCATTGGCACCGCGGTGGGGTTAGGGTCAACGGGTAGCCTATTAATACGAGGCGATATAGATCACGAAGTTCTAGCTGCAGATATCGTTCATTTGCGACCGGCCTGAGTTAACGACAGCCAATTCGAGGAGGGCCATGCGTTCACATTATGTGACCGGCGAGCACCTGCTGGTGCGCACTCGAGCGCACCCATCAGTGCTGATCAGGCCTGCCTGGAATCTGGTGCTCTGGGCGACCGCAACGGGCTTTTTCTCCGGGGTGCTTGCCAGTTATGCACTGCCACAATTCCTGCGCGACTTTGCCGCCACGCTAACCGCCATTGGTTCAGGGCTGGTCGCAATCGGCGTGTTTCTCACCGTCCTTCGTCCAGTCTGGCAGTGGTTCGTCTCACGTTATGAAATCACCACCCATCGAATAGCTCATAAGCTAGGCGCGCTGGCTGTGAAACGTCACTGGGTGGCTTTGCATTCGCTGGTCTCGTTGCAAATTCAACAGTCGCGTCGCCAACGGCGACGCGGTTCAGGCGATTTACATCTGATGAACTCCCGGGGCCAAACCTGGGTGTTGCACGATATCCCAGAGATTTCAGAATTTAAAATGTTAGTAGATATGGAACGATTCGGTTCCTATGGTCGTTACGCTAATGGTTCGCTTAGTGAAAGCAGGGGCATGTGAGTAATAATTCAACCGGTGAGAACAACACAGATCCCACGCCCACCAGGCCCTTAGATATCATTCAACCGAGTAACCCAACACCAGCTGACCTCGGCGACGCTGAACCTTTTTCCGAAACTTGGACGCAGGCTATCAAGGTACTGGATGAAGAATTGATCGGTGGTCCACGTCTTCTGACGTCCAGAGACCTTGCCAAAGAGCTGGGTATCTCAGTGGTGTCTGCGCGCAAAATTTGGCGAGCGATGGGTTTTCCCAATATCAAAGCAAACGAAAAAGTATTCACCCAGCAAGACGTTGCCGCCATGGCAACCATGGTGGAGCTCGTCCGCGAAGACGTACTCAACGAAGAAACCGCGATCTCCATTGCCCGTTCAATCGGCCAAATGACTGACCGCATGGTGGTCTGGCAGATCGAAGCGCTAGTGGAAGATAAAGTCAGCACTGAGCACTACTCTGATCCGGATGCCCGCCGTGAAGTGGTCCGTCTGCTGCCCTCGGTCATCGAGTCGCTTGAAGATGTTGTAAATTATTCGTATCGACGCCAACTCAACTCGGCATTGCAGCGGTTGACGGTGCGCGTTGAGGCTGGCTTGGCAGCATCAGAGGAAGGCCGCGATGGTACCGAGGACGACGCACCACTGCCCTTAGCACGTGCTGTCGGATTTGCCGACATGGTCTCCTACACCGCGCTATCTCGCACCATGAGTGAACGCACGTTAGCCCAAATGGTGCAACGTTTTGAACAAACCTGCGCCGAGATTATCGCTGTGGGTGGAGGGCACTTGGTAAAAACCGTAGGCGATGAAGTGTTATTTAACGCCGAAACCCCGGAGGCCGGTGCCGATATCGCCCTGGCACTTTCTCAGGCGCTCAGTGACGATCCAGTACTGCCATCGGCGCGTGTCTCGGTGGTGTGGGGTCGGGTGTTGTCCCGGTTGGGCGACATCTATGGGCCCACTGTGAATCTGGCCGCCCGGTTAACCGCCCTAGCGGACCCAGGTACGGTGCTAGTCGATCAACTCACTGCTAATGTCTTGGCCGAAGATGAGCGTTATATTCTCATTCCGCAACCGCCCCAATCCGTACGCGGCTTCGGTCCGATTAACCCCTCGATGCTGTTACGCGGCGCCGGCGACGGGATCGAGGTCGATTAATGTATAGTTTCACGGCTGCGGCCGCCACCGACATAGGTTATGTGCGGGACCTCAACGAGGATTCCTATCTAGTGCGAGATGGTTTGTTCTTGGTCGCCGACGGCATGGGCGGCCATGATGGCGGAGAGCTAGCCTCTGCCGCGGTAGTTGATACGTTCCGACAAGCCTGGCAAGAACATTCTGCACCGATGGAGCTTGCCGATCTTAAAGCTTGGCTGGCGCAGGCCAACCGGGAAGTTTATGACATCTCCCAAGGGCGAGCTGGAACGACACTTACCTTGCTGACCAATGTGTGGCATCAAGACAGAGCCCAATTAGTGGTAGCCAACGTAGGCGACTCTCGGACGTATCGGTACCGGGTAAACGACGAGGCGTTTATCCAACTGACCCAGGACCATTCAGCGGTGGCTGAAATGGTTCGCTTGGGAGAACTGACCCCTGACGAAGCTCGCGATCATCCGGCTCGCAACGTTATTACCCGTGCCGTAGGATCAGGGTTGCGGCTGTTGGCTGATGTGCTGTTATTGGAAGCTGAGGTAGGGGACCGGTTTTTACTTTGTACCGATGGACTAACCGGTGAAGTAGACGATCAAGAAATCGGCTTAATTCTCGGCTCAGCCGCTACCGTGCAAGAGGCCTCAGACCAACTTGTCGATCTTGCTTTAGAAACGGATGGCTCCGATAACGTGACGGTATTGGTCGCTGAAGTCACCGACCACTGACAGTACAATGGCTAACGTGAACACTGTTGATCCTGATCTGCTGGAAAAATACGCCGACCTCAAAGACCAGGTACGGCACCATCGCCGGGCCTACTATGTCAATGATGCCCCAGAAATCTCAGATGCCGCTTTTGATGAATTGTTCCGTGAACTTGAAGATTTAGAAGCTCTACATCCCCAGATTGTCACGGGCGATTCCCCTACCCAGGAAGTCGGCGGCGACGCTGTTTTTTCTCCAGTAGAACACCCGAGCCAAATGTACTCGCTTGAAGATGTATTCTCGCTTAGTGAGTTAGAGGAATGGTTTGAGCGCATTGGTGGGGGACTGGCACGAATCGGGGTCGACGACGGCGTGAATTGGTTGGTCGAAGTCAAAATTGATGGTCTTGCCATTAACCTGGTGTACCGAAACGGGTCGCTATTTCGAGCTGCCACCCGCGGTGACGGCATGGTCGGCGAAGACGTCACCCGTAACGTGTTGACCATTGACGGGATTCCCAACCGATTGGTGGGCGAAGATATCCCAGACGAACTAGAAGTCCGCGGCGAAGTCTTTATGCCCGGCAAGGATTTTGCCGAGTTCAACGAAACCCGTGTGGCAGCAGGCGGCATCCCGTTTGCCAATCCCCGTAATGCTGCTGCTGGGTCACTGCGGCAAAAAGACCCGGCTGAAACCGCCAAACGTCCGCTGGCCATGTTTGTGCACGGTCTGGGTACGGTTACCGGAACCACCATTACCTCACAGCACCATGCCTATGAGCTGTTAAAACAATGGGGCCTACCCGTTTCGCCCTATACCAAATTTATTCAAGGTGCACCTAGCCAAGCGGTTCAACAGGTCAGTGATTACATCGCTGAATATGGCGACAAGCGCCATGATTTGGTGCACCAGATCGATGGCATCGTAGTCAAAGTCGATGACGTCGCTTATCAACGGCAACTCGGTTACACATCGCGGACACCCCGCTGGTCTGTAGCCTATAAATATCCACCCGAAGAAGTACATACAAAATTACTCGACATTCTGGTAAACGTCGGGCGCACTGGACGGGTCACACCCTTTGGGCTGATGGAACCGGTACTTGTGGCAGGATCAACCGTATCGATGGCCACATTGCATAATCAGGACGTCGTCAAAGCCAAAAATGTCAAAATTGGCGATACCGTAGTGCTTCGTAAAGCCGGTGATGTCATTCCAGAAATTGTTGGCCCGGTATTGCCCCTGCGTGGCGACGACGTCAAAGACTTTGTGATGCCATCCCACTGCCCGGCGTGTGGTACCCAGTTGCGTTCCATGAAGGAAGGCGATGTTGATCTGCGGTGCCCCAACGCACAAAGCTGTCCGGCGCAGCTTACCGGGCGCATCGAACATGCAGGATCACGTGGCGCATTTGATATTGAGTCATTAGGCGAAGAAGCCGCCACCTGGCTCACCAACGGACCCGGGCCGAATCCGGCAGAAAACTCTGGTGTGGTAGAACCTAGCGGCTCTGGCGTGCTGACTTCCGACGCACAACTTTTTGATTTGGCTACCAACGGCGATGCCCAGCTAAAAGCCAAACTTGCCGACGTATATGTGTGGCGACAGAAACGATCCCAAGGCCAGCCCACCGGAGTATGGGAACAAGTCCCGTATTTTTACACCCGCGATGGCAACCCAACCGCGAACACGCTACGGCTCTTTGAAGAGTTAGAAAAAGCAAAAACTCAACCACTATGGCGGGTATTGGTGGCATTATCCATTCGTCATGTCGGTCCCACTGCAGCCCGGGCATTAGCAACGTCCTTTGGTTCAATGGAGGCGTTGCGTACAGCAGCACTAAACCAAGACTATGACCGGTTCACTTATGTGGACGGCGTAGGTGAGGTGATCGCTACGGCTGTAATAGAATTTTTCTCCACCGAGTGGCGCTTAGCCATTGTAGAAGCCTGGCAGCAAGCCGGCGTGGTCATGGCTGATGAACGTGACGAGTCCTCTAATTTATTAGAAGGTGTCACTATTGTGGTGACCGGAACGATGGAAAATTACACTCGGGATTCGGCTAAGGAAGCGATTCTGGCCCGCGGTGGTAAAGCAACCGGCTCCGTTTCGAAAAACACCGACTATCTCGTTGCTGGTGCTAATGCCGGCTCGAAACTCACACGCGCTGAGGAATTGGGCGTGACAATATTAGATGAACAAGGTTTTACTGAACTGCTAGCAGGAGAACGATGAACGCATTTTTAGCGGTCGCGCGTGCGGCAGCACAGGCCGGCGCCGCCCAGTTGGCCCAACGCCCCACCTCTTTGACACCGCTAGGTCTAGAAGAATTGGGTGCAGAGACAAAATCCTCGGGATCTGACTGGGTTACCAACTTTGACCGCCGGGCCGAAGAGGCCATTCGGTTCGTGTTGCACTCCTATCGACCCCACGACGAAATCTACGGCGAGGAGTATGGCGCGACCCGGGTAGAACATCCTACCGGATACCGTTGGTCTATCGACCCATTGGATGGCACCACGAACTTTATTCGTGGTCTACCGCACTACTGTTCCTCGGTGGCAGTACACTACCAAGACCAATGGTTAGCAGCAGCCATCGTAGCACCAGCCTTGGGACGATCCTGGTGGGCCAGTGCTGGTGAAGGAGCGTTTACTTCCGTAGACGGACCACTTGATGTAGGGCTGACAACTACACCAACCGAGCCGGTAAAACTCTACGGGCCAGTACTTAGCCGCTCAGGTCGGCTCATAGCATCCGGATTTTCTTATGATCCTTCGAGACGGGGTTTTCAATACGAACAACTGCAGCGCATCTTAATAGCAGGTGATTTTGCTGACGTGCGTCGCGCCGGCTCTGCAGCCCTAGATTTGTGCATGGTAGCCGACGGCACCCTTGATGCCTACGCAGAATACGGCCTGCAGGAATATGACTGGGCAGCAGGAGCACTTATTGCCCAAGAGGCTGGTGTGGCTGTGCGTCGTCCTGCATGGCAACAGTCCGACAAAACCCCGGATTGGACACTAGCTGGTGACCTCGGGTTAGACCACCAGGAGCTAGATGTCGATCAGCAACACCCGGTGGGCCGTACCGTACTGAACGGGACCGTAGAAACCAAGGACCCGGCCGGCTGGATTGCTTCAATACAAGACTCCAGTCCAGCAGAGCACACGCACATACCAGTTGGCGATTTTAGCGTTGACTGTGCAGTTGGTGACGGCGTAGTGAGCGTGACAGCTACCGGGCCAGCAGACGGGGTGCATACCCTTGAACAACGTTTGGCAGCGGTACGTTGGTAAGGATCCGACCTGCGGTCAAGACAGATTACCAAGCCATCCGTGAACTGACTTACGCCGCCTATGTAACATGTGGCCACATTAGTCCTACTGATCCTTATGTAGCACCACTAACCGATATTGCTGGCCGCGCGCAGCATCTCTATGCTGCAGAACTCGATGGCAAGGTCGTGGGAAGCCTCAACATTGCACCACCGCATTCAGAAGCCGCAGAAGTAGCCTTCGATAACGAACTGGAATTTCGTATGCTGGCTGTCGATCCGAGAGCCCAAGGCCGCGGTATCGGCCGCAGTCTCGTACAATACGTAATAGATTTTGCCCGCGCCGAGCATCGAACGGGTGTGGTTATTACCACCATGCCATCGATGACCACCGCCCAGACGATGTACCACACTATGGGATTTCAGCGTGCACCGCACCGGGATTGGAACTTATACACCGCAGGCATAGTGGACCACCAAGAAGGACTCGAAACCTTTTTGGTCTATGTCCATCCTTTAAACTAAAGAAACCTAGTGAAGGAGATTCATGGTTGACAAGATAGCAGCGACCGCCCATATCGCACTGACCGAGGATGAGCGCCAACGTATGACAGCAGAATTCGATCCCATTATCGCCTCCCTGACGGTCACCGCAGATGAGCAATTGCCCGCCACCGTCAATCCGCTGCCCGTCAACAACAAGTTCCGTGCTGATGTTGCGGCACATGAGCTCACCAATGACCAGGCGCTATCGGGGGCACCTGAGGCCCAAGATGGACAATTTATGGTCCCTGCAATCCTGGATGGAGAATAATGGATCTCACACAACTTACCGCCACAGAAATGGCTACAAAGCTGCGCGCTGGAGAAACGACTGCCGTGCAGTTACTCCAAGCCCACTTGGATGCCGGCGACGACGCCTACGCATATGTCAACGCTGACGACGCTCTAGCTGTTGCAGAAGCCGTTGACGCTGGCGAATATACTCACCCAATGGCCGGTGTTCCCGTGGTCATTTCCGATGTCTTTGTCACAGACACCATGCCAACTGCTGCCGGCTCTGCTTATCTAAAGGGCTGGATTGCCCCCTATGCTGCGACTGCAGTATCGAAACTTCGGGCGGCAGGCTTGCCGATTTTGGCTAAGGCTAACGTTTCTGAATTCGGTATGGGACCAGATTCTGGTGCCCATCAAGCTGTGGCTGACCGCCAAGCCCCCTTTGCCGTAGTATCCGACACCGCAGGCACGGCACGGCATATTGCCGCTCAAACCGGTGTAATAGCAGTCAAACCAACCTATGGTGCTATTTCACGGTACGGTCTGGTTGCTGCAGTGTCATCTATGGATACTGTTACCCCAATTGGCCGCACCACCGATGATGTCTTAGCTCTACATCAGATTTTGTTGGGCCCCGATGAGCTTGATCCCACTAGCTTGGACCACGACTGGGATTTTGGTAACTCAACTCAGATCTCCGGGTTAACCGTTGGGACCATCCTTTCCCAACCAGCAGATGTCTCTGACGCCGCTTGGGCGCAGTACCAGACCGGTATCACCGCACTACAATCTGCCGGTGTACAAACCATGCAGGTTAGCCTTGAAGCGTTGGCACAGGCTCGCCAGGCTGCTCATATTATTGGTGCCGCAGAATTTTCTGCGAACCTAGCCAAATTCGATGGCATCCGGTTCGGAAACCGGGTAACCCCAGACAACGCAACCGTTGAAGACGTCATCGTTGCCTCACGTGGTGCCGGATTCGGATATGCGACAAAACGCCGCATTATTATCGGCACCCACCTATTATCGGCTGGCACAATCAATACCCATTTCTTCCCGGCACAAAAAGTTCGCACCGAAATCATCAACGACTACAAAACAGCCTTTGAAACCGTAGATGCCATTGCCGTACCAGCAACCCTGGAACAGGGCGAAGAATACGACTCGACCAACCCGGGAGTCGGAGCATCTCTGGCCGGGCTGCCTGCTGTCAGTGTGGCAGGCATGCATATCTGTGCACCTACTTACGCAGACGAACTGGTTTACCGCATCAGCGCCGTCGTTGAAACCACGGCAGGAGCAACAAAATGAAATCCGCATTGCAAAAATATGAACCCGTCCTCGGTTTTGAGGTTCACGTAGAACTCAACACCGCTACCAAGATGTTTTCTACCGCAACCAACGCTTTTGGAGACCAGCCCAACTCCAATGTCACCGCGTCCGATCTCGGTATGCCCGGTACATTGCCAGCAATAAACGCCACCGGAATTGAGTACGGTATCAAACTCGGATTGGCGTTGAATTGCACCATTGCGCCAGAATCGCGGTTTTCACGCAAACAATACTTTTACCCAGATCTAGGTAAAAACTACCAAACCTCGCAGGCTGAACCAGCTATCGCCTACGACGGATATGTTGATGTGGAACTTGATGACGGTGAAATTTTCCGGGTCGAAATTGAACGGGCCCACCTAGAAGAAGACGCCGGAAAACTCACCCACATTGGCTCAACTGGACGCATCCATGATGCCTCAGCTTCACTGGTGGATTACAACCGTGCAGGTGTACCACTAGTAGAAATCGTGTCCAGGCCAATCACCGGCGCTGGAGAACGGGCACCGGAATTAGCGCGCGCCTATTTGGCAACCATTCGTGATATCGTCAAAGCACTGGGCGTCTCAGATGCCCGGATGGAACGTGGCAACATTCGTTGCGATGCTAACGTCTCGCTGATGCCCATTGGTGCACAAGCTTTCGGTACACGTACCGAAACCAAAAACGTAAACTCCACCCGTGCTGTAGCTGCAGCCGTGGAGTCTGAAATTATCCGTCAAGCCAAAGTGCTCGATACTGGCGATACGATCACCCAAGAGACACGACACTGGGATGAAGAGGCACGCTCGACACGCTCAGGCCGACCAAAATCCGATGCTGATGACTATCGTTACTTCCCAGACCCGGACCTAGTGCCCGTAGTCACCGACGAGGCTTGGATCGAACGTTTGCGTGCTGAACTGCCAGAAAATCCGCTTCAACGGCGCCATCGGTTACGTCAGCAGTGGCCCTATAGCGAAACAGAATTTCGTGATGTGGTTGCCGCGGGGCTACTTGATGAAATTGAAGCTACCGTGAGCGCTGGAGCCACACCAGAAGCTGCTCGCAAATGGTGGATGGGTGAGATCGCACGTATCGCCAACGAAAAAGGAATCGCACCAGAAGCCCTGGGCATCACACCGGCTGACGTGGTGGAACTTGAATCTCTGATTGCAGACAGCACCATCAACGATAAGATCGCACGCCAGGTCGTCGGACACATTGCTGAGGGGGAGGGCCGTCCAAGTGAAGTTGTCCAAGCACGTTCGCTAGCAGTCGTCTCCGATGAAGGCGCACTGACTAATGCAGTCGAAGACGCCATGGCAGCCAACCCGGATGTTGTCGAACGGATCAAAGGTGGCCACATGAAAGCTGTTGGCGCCTTGATTGGTCCGGTCATGAAGGCGACAAAGGGCCAAGCAGATGCCGGTCGCGTTAAGGAAATCATCCTAGAGAAGATTGGCTAAACTCTTTGATTTTGCGACGGGCAGCATCTGCTGCCCGTTGCAAGCCAGCGCAGCGGATAAATTTGCACCAGCCTATGAGTAAAGATAGGTGTCGAACGTGATTCTTATTATTGGTGGCGGTATTGCCGGGATATCGCTGGGCAGGGAGCTATCCCAACGTGGACAGTCCGTGACCCTTCTAGAAGCAGAGAACCAGCTTGCCTATCACACCTCTGGCCGGTCAGCCCAACAATTAGTGCTGGGATATGGCCCGGCTGCTGTACGGGAGCTGACCGATATTACGGTGGCAATGTTTCAGCGTCAGCAGCAAGAACTTGCCCAATCCGTAGTGTGGCCGTCGTCGTTCATGATGGTTGGAACAGACCAAGAGGTTGATGCTGAAGCCTTCCCGGGCCAGCTTCGACAGGATTTTCATACTCTGCATGCCACCGTTAGCGAACTGCGCCCCGAAAGATTTACCGCCGGTTCGTTGGATGAGCGTTCACTGCGAATTGATGCTTCAGCAATGATTAACTGGCTCGTTGAAGACGCACCGAATCTGGCGATCCGGCGTGCTGAACGTGTGATTGACGCGCACTTTGTGGACGGCCTCTGGCACGTCAAGACATCGCAGGGCCGATATGCTGCATCGGTTGTTGTCAATGCCGCGGGCGCATGGGCTGACCCAGTGGCCGAACTTTTCGGTGTTGCGCCGTTAGGACTTGTACCGTTACGTCGCACGGCGGCAATTTTGGAAACTGACACTCCGATCGCACCGGATCGTTGCATGGTAATGAAAATCGGTGGATATTATTATCGGTACGAGGATGCGTCGGCCATTTTGGCCTCACCACAGGATTCCGTGCCATCAATTGCCGAGGATGCACAACCCCATCGTTCAGATATCGATGCCATGATTGACCAAATCCATGCCGACACTACGTTAAATATCACCGGCGTGCGTAGTTCTTGGACGGGGTTGCGCACTGAGTCATCCGATGGTGTTCCAGTGGTTGGTTTCGATGAGCATCCAGGTTTTTTCTGGTTGGCCGGGCAATCTGGGTACGGTTTCCAAACTTCTCTGGGTTTCGCTCGGCTTGGAGCTGACCTACTTTGTGAGGGTTCGGCAGGGGACTGGGTTGGTTCACAATCGGTACGTGAGTTAGCGGTTAGTCGGTTCCGCTAGGGCTCAGCATAAGCCAAAGAGTGATAGGCCTCTAAAATACGCGGCTGAACCTTCCTATTGAGTCGCCGCCAACCTGCCGGTGAGATATCCCAGGTTAGCGCATCGGCTAGGGCGTAGAGTCCAAGGGCTCCCGACCATACTCGAGCCCGATAGGGCGTTGGACTAATATCTTCAAGGGGCACACCGTGCCAGAGGCTTAGGTAGGTCGCATTCAATGCTGTGTCCCATAGCGCAGCGTAATCCCAATCGAGGATGCCAATCAGCTGGCCATCAATCCAATGCATATTGTGGCCTGCTAGGTCACCGTGTACTAGCCCAGCGCCAACACCGTCGTCAGTCCATCCGTGGACATACTCAGAAATAGTACGCGCCATATTATTTTCGACTATCGTATCCAGCCGGGTTAACATCTCTTCGGTGAACCTGCCGCGCTGGGCGAATGGGTCTGCCAGAGCTAGCCCGGTAGTATCGTAATTTTCGAGAACTTCTACGACATGGGACAATGTTGTGACGTCCCCAGAATTATGTGGATGGGCAGTCCCAGGAATGTAGCGTTGGAGCACCCCTTGATCTACCTGGGATAGGGCAGTAGGTACACGCCAGGGAAGACGAAGCTGTTCAAGCAAGCGTACCTGTCGCGCCAAGTCCTGATCGTCAAACCGTGATAAACGCGCGACGGCTAACTGCCCTGCGATCAAAATAACATGGTCTTTGCCGCGCTCGACAACTCTCGCCTGGCTCCACTCAAAGGATTGGAGCTGCTCCGCTAACTCGACTGGAACAGAGCCCAATAATTGGTGAGTCAGTTTACTAGCGTGCTTGGCGTACATAGCTTGAAGTATAAAACGCTCCATCCCGGGACAGTGTCTAAGTGTCCGAGACAAACCAGCGTATCCCTCTCCTTACGTGGTTAGAACGCCGACGATACTCTGGGCACATGGCACGTACCTTGATAAAACGTTTTTTCCCCATAGTCATCTCAGTGGGAATTTTCATTGGCACCGCACTAGTACTGCTGACACAACAAAAATGGGGGCTTGCGATCATCCCGGTGGCTTTATTGCCGGCGATCATTCTTCCCATC
>DEPX01000053.1:12343-12627 GCA_002358975.1 Micrococcaceae bacterium UBA3381
GGGCCATATACCGGTGGGGTATTAAACCGTTACGATGCCTGGCCAATCTGGGATACTCTGGTCCACACATATTCGGGATTTGTTGTTACTTTTATGATTTTGGTAGTGCTGAGTGCAACCTCGCAACGGTACAGTATTAGGTTTCCTCTGTGGTTTGAAGTTTTTGTCCTACTGGCCATTAAGGCTTTCATCGCCGTGCTATGGGAGATGGGTGAGTTTGCCTACGACCATCTCTTTAGCCCAGGTGAATTAGCCCAGTTGAATAATTATGACACGATGATAGA
>DEPX01000053.1:12700-17778 GCA_002358975.1 Micrococcaceae bacterium UBA3381
GCTGGTTCAGGTGGATGCGAGTTGTGTTTGATCCCTGCACTGTGCCAGCCCATGCATAATACCGGTTCCAGGCTGGGGATACCGTTAAATCGTGACTGTACCCTTGGGTGTTGAAAAAGTTACTTCTGCGATACCAGGTGTACCAGACGGGGAGACATATTTGATGTTGAGATCCTCGACGAGTTCTTCTGTGTCGCCGAGCCCCAACCAATCGCGGACTCGTGGCCGGTTGCCTGCGATAGTAATGGAATTGATCGAGGCCTGTGCCGGCTCTGCCTGAGATGGATGTAAGGCTTCGGTGCCTTCAAACCACCGGAGAATATATGGTACCTGTGGGTCTGCGATAAGTCCCTTGATGCCTATTTGCTCCCATTCCAATGTCCGCCCGTCTGGGAAAGTACGTCCTCCCGGGACCGCTCGCCGGTCCAGACGCTGCTCGAAGGGAGCCATATCGTCAACGGAGACGACCCAGCCCATCCATCCACCGCCCATATTCGACCGGGCGCGAACAGCCTGCCCGAATGGCGCCTTTTCGGCGGCCGGGTGTTCTAGAACCTCGACTATTTCAAAGTATTGACGGTTTTCCATCGGAAAAAATACATTACGTGTCCCGAAGCGTGGATGGATACCACCATTAACCCAGTCGATACCTAATTTCTGACTCATTTTGTCAGCGGTAGCAACGAGTCCTTCGGGGCCTACAGCATAAGAAATGTGATCCAAGCGCATAATCATCAGCTTTTCATGTTTTGTGCTCAGGCTTTGAAATAAGTCACAAAATGCGGCTTCTGGGGCTTTTTATGAAGCTGTTTTAGAAAAATCTAGCCCCTCGGTATCAAGTACCAAGGGGCTAGCAGTGCTGCTCTAGTATTAGTAACGCATTAGGGCGGCAACGTTTTCAACCCGGCCGTCAGAGATGATGACGATATCGCCAGAGTTGAGTTTCGTGTGCAGGATAGCGGTGTTGACATCGCCTGTTCCGTCAGACGCGTTCAACGACGGATTAATAAATAGCGTATCCACGCGGCCAGCAACGGCTGCTTCGCGAATGAGGTCAGGCTGGACTTCGCCCAACCCGGTACCTGAAACATCTGCAAAGCGTTCGAAGGCAGCGTCGTCGTTTGAAGCAAAACGTGGTCGAACTACATCCCAGCCGGCATTTTGTAGATCGCGATTGGTCGATGCATCTGGATTTCCAGCAATAAAATCTTCGGCGATAACTGGATAAGACGAGGAGGCTTTCAACGTGGGTACCGCTTCGGAAACCGTAGCAAGTACCATAGGTTGAGACCGGGCCCGACCGAGTAGGTCACCCAGTGTTGCCCCAACTTCGTACAAGTATTGTTGGGCTTCGGTTGTTTGCGCGTCGGCAGCACCACCATGTCCGTGGAACATCGTCCCGTTAGTGCCGACTGACCGGTTTTGTAACTGTGCTTGACGATCGTCGGTGTTGACGACATCTTCGATCGACTCAGGCACAATGTCTTGTAAATCAAGTTGGACAACGGAATCTTTGGTGGCATCCAAGAGTCGAACCTTGTTCTTAGAGACCCCTAGAATATAAAAGGCGTGGGACTTTGTAAGAGCCTCAGAAATTGGACGCAGTACAAAATGTTCTGCTATTTGCGTGTGCTCAGAAACCGGTACGCCCAAGCGATAAACCAGGTTGAGTCCCCGTGCGCCAAACAGCGCCAGAGACTCACCCTGTTGCCGAAGAAACGGTGCATCAGTGGCAATAGCATCAAAGGACGCCAGCATATCTTTTGCATCCGATTCCGGGACACCAGCATTAACTAATTTGCGGCGGGCCTCATTGACCAGTGACTTCACCCGTGTAGCGGTATCCTGAGGTTGATGCTGTGGGGGCGCGGTTGGCAGAAAAATAGTGACCTTAGGACCAGTGGCTGCAGCCATGGCCTTCAGATCATCAGCTGTGATGTCATCAAAGTATCCGAGTTGTTCCATGCATCAACAATACAACGTGTATCTAGGGTTTTGCAGGGTTCAAAACCCCAAACCCCGGCTACTCGGTGAAAACAAGACGATGTTTTCACCGGGTGGTTTTTCAAGTCGCCATTTGCTGCAATTTCTGGCATAGTAGTGGGTGTTGGTCACGAGTGTCAGTAGTAATGCCCCGGCTTACTGACCGGCAACCCTCCACCGCGGTGGGGTGCCCCGGGTGAGGACCAGGTCTCATGACAAATTGGGACAAGCGCGGGTCTTCGCGCACGTCATATAGCCTGCGCGGTAGACGGGCGTTGAGAAGACCCCTTTAGTTTTATAAGGAGTCTTTGCATTGGCACAACGCGATATCACTGACCAGTCCACGTGGGGACTTACGACCCGTCAGATCCATTCTGGAATGGTTGAAGATTCAGACTATGGGGCGACGCAGCTGCCCATTTACCAGACCACAAGTTTTAACTTTCCTGATACGTCGGCAGCTGCTGGGCGTTTTGCCTTATCAGAACTAGGACCGATCTACACTCGGCTGACAAATCCGACAAATGATGCCGTTGAGAATAAGATTGCCGCTCTAGAAGGCGGCGTTGGTGCCGTCGTTTTATCGTCCGGGCAGTCTGCAACTACCTTGAGTGTGCTCAACGTTGCCGGATCGGGAGATTCCGTCGTCGTCTCGACATCGCTATATGGCGGAACACAAAATTTGTTCAAACATACACTTCCACGACTAGGCATTGAGACCATTTTTGTGCAGGATCCAAACGATTTGGATGAATGGCGCAATGCAATTAAACCCAACACCAAGGCAATCTTTGGTGAAGTGCTCGGTAACCCAAAGGCTGATGTTCTCGATTTACCTGCGGTTGCTGAAATCGCTCACGAGGCTGGTATTCCGGTAATTATTGATTCTACGCTGACGCCACCAAGCGTATTTCGCCCATTTGAACACGGCGCTGACATCGTTGTGCATTCGACAACGAAATACTTGAGTGGCCACGCTGCTGTGTTGGGTGGCGTCATCGTTGACTCGGGTAAGTTTGACTGGACAGCTGACCCAGAAAAGTTTCCCTGGTTCAATGAGCCTGATGAGTCGTATCATGGAGTCGTTTTTGGCACAGACTTTGGACCGCATGGTCCACTGGGCGCCAACTTGTCGTATATCATGCGTATCCGCACCCAACTGCTGCGAGACATGGGTAATACTGCCTCACCCTTTAACTCTTATCTGGTGAACATCGGCTTAGAAACGTTGTCGCTGCGAATGGAACGCCACCTAGCCAACGCACAACGAGTAGCCGAGTGGTTAGAAGCCCATCCACAAGTCGAAAAAGTGCAGTACGCCGGACTAGAATCCTCGCCGTACTACGAGCGTGCACAGCAGCTACTGCCGCAGGGTACTTCGGGTATCGTCTCATTTAATATCGTCGGCGGTGCCAAGGCGGGACAGAAGTTCGCTGAATCATTAACACTGCACAAACTCGTGGCCAATCTGGGCGATGTGCGCTCACTTGTGGTACATCCGGCCACGACGACTCATGCCCAGCTTTCCGAAGCCGAGCAACTAGCAGCTGGTGTGCATCCAGGCCTGGTTCGTCTATCGGTAGGCCTGGAAGATATCTCAGACATTTTGGACGACCTGCAGTCTGGCTTTGCAGCCGCTGCAACCGTTTAACAAGGAGTTGAAGGTCATGTCATTGGATTTTGAAACAGTGACCGGCCCGGCAACATACGTGGCAGATGCTGCCCTACAAACAGCAAATATCGGCGAACTATATTTTGAAACAGGCGGTTATTTACCGCACGTCGAAATCGCTTTTGAAACGTGGGGTACACTTGCGGCCGACAAATCCAATGCGGTGCTTATCCAACATGCACTGACCGGGGATAGTCACGTTGCCTCATCCCATCAGCTACCAGAGCCCGGCTGGTGGGAATACCTGGTTGGTCCAGGCAAACCAATCGACACGAGAAAATGGTTTGTTATTGCAACCAACATGATTGGTGGTTGCTATGGGTCGACAGGGCCGTCTTCACTGGATCAAAACCAGCTGGCCTATGGCTCCCGCTTTCCTTTTGTGACTCTTCGGGACTCAGTGCATGCCGAAGCCAAACTTGCCGATCTACTTGGAATCGAACGCTTCCACGCTGTGATTGGTGGCTCTATGGGCGGTGGGCGCGCCTTGGAGTGGTCCATCATGTACCCTGACCGAGTTGCCGGTGTTGGGGTTGTCGCATGTGGTGGACAATCCACAGCCGAGCAGATTGCTTTCGCTCAAGCGCAGGTTGAAGCAATTCGTCTCGACCCGCACTTCAACGGCGGCGACTACTATGATGGCCCGGAACCAACCCAAGGGCTGGGCATCGCACGTAGAATCGCGCACATTAATTATCGTTCTGAACCAGAGCTGAACGCTCGTTTTGGCCGAAAGTTTCAAGGCGATGAAAACCCACTGAATTCTGCAATGACCCAACGTACTGGCCGTTACCAAGTGGAGTCTTACCTCGACTATAAGGCTAAAGATATGGCGACGAGATTCGATGCCAATTCTTATATCGCTCTGACCGAAGCGTTGATGTCACATGATGTGGGTCGGGGCCGTGGAGGGCAAGCTGCTGCCATTGCAAGAATATCGGCCACACCTTTCATCGTCGCAGTGAAGTCAGATAGGCTATATTTTCCAGAACAAAGTTACCAATTGGCGGCAGATTTCGGTGCTCAAACGCCGGTAAACATGATTGATTCACCTATCGGCCACGACGGATTCCTGACCGATCTCCACCAGGTCGCTGATGCTATGACAACAACACTAGGACTTTAAACGTATGCATATTCGCTGGTCGCACGAAGCACCCCGCCCAGATTCCGATCTGTTGGTATTCCTACACGGATTCGGGGCAGATGAAAATGACCTGTTTCCACTGGGCAACTACTTTGACGACCGATTCACGATCGCTAGCGTGCAGGCACCGAAAAAATTGCCCGAACATTTTGGAGGGTATTGCTGGTTCCCAATATCGACAGAGCTTGATGCGAACGCTGAAGATGTTAAAAATGCCGTGGTACAACTTGATGAATGGGTCCAATCCGTAGCCCAAGACTACCTCAGCGTGTCACT
>DEPX01000049.1 GCA_002358975.1 Micrococcaceae bacterium UBA3381
GCACTGGCCCCCATCCTCGGGCCGATGGGACCAGCCATTGTCTCCAACGGGGCCATCATCTACAACATGAACACCGACACCGTGCTGGAAGCCCACCCGATGGACCAACACTTGGTCGCCGATGTCGCCAACGAGCTGCGCAGTATCTATTCCGGGGCGATCTTTGGTGCCGAAACACTGACCGGTTTTATAATGGAACCACACTTTATTTCGTCTACGGCACGCGCCCAAGCGCACCGCGGCCAATCGGCATCAGCCACCCAGGAACCAACCGATTCGGTAGCAGTACGTTCCTCGCGCTGGATCGAAACCACGAACATCACTTATGAGCTGGCCCAACACCCCGAAGTGGTCAAACTGATGATCAAAGTCAATGGCCACGACCCTGATGATTTGTTGCTCAACGTCCGGGCACATTTTGGCACACTGGTTCAAGTCACCCACTCCGCCCCGGGAGTGTCCATGCTAGAAATTTCGCGTGGCGATGTGCATAAGGCCGCCACACTGGCCGATTACGCCGAAAGTCTGGGTGTGCACGCCAACGACGTCGTAGCCTTCGGCGATCAACGCAACGACGAACAAATGCTGCGTTGGGCAGGCACCGGCTATGCTCTAGAGTCCGGGCATCCGGGTCTATTAGAACAAGCCGATGTGATTGCCCCGGCCTGTGACGACGATGGGGTAGCTGAGATGGTCGAACACCTGATGACCCTGCCGGAATAGTTAGAACACTTCGGCACATCGGGCCGGTTGACCGGTAGCAAAATACTGGGCCAAATCTGCCTGCTGCGATGCCGAGAAGTCTTCGGGTAGCGTGCATGAGCTAATATTTTCGGCCGACACGTGTCGCAAGGAACGGGCCAGTTCTGTGATCCGCCCGGTATTGAGCCCACGATCAGCAGCAATATACGGGGTCAGAGTGTCGCCGATGGTCTGCAACTGTCCTGGATCGCGGGTATCTAACGCATTTTTGAGTACCGAAGCCCAAATATCTTCTCGTTGCAAGACTTCCGGATCCGCCAGTAACGTATCGGAACTTACCTGTGTACCCTCTAATTCAGCCACCGACGACAAATCCCACTGCAACACATGATCCATTCGGGCACCGGTGAGCTCCTCGACCTCGGCAACCGTGTCGGCAACATGATTCAGGTTCGCGACCGCTGCGGCTCCGGCAGGAAAATTTAGCACCTCTACCCGACGTCGTCCGGAAGCTAAATGAAAAATAGACAGGGTCTTACTGTCGGATTCCACCTGCCCAAACACCAAAAAATTCACGGCACCACGATCATCGTCTGAAGTTTCCGGGCGGTTGGCTTCATCCGGAAACGGATCATCGACGATGGCCAACGGCTGCAAGCTAGAATGAATCGTGCTGACAGCAACCCCGACCGCACCAGCAAAAAGCGTTACCACCACGACCCACACCCATAAGGTTTTTCGTCGTGAAGTTGCAGCCATGCCGCAAAGTCTAGCCGACGGGTTTCAGGGTGGCGTCAATATCGGATGACCAAATTGTCGTACGGTGGTACCCATGACCCCTGGCGCACACGAGACTATGACCACCCGGATACAACAGTTGCGGGCCTTCGCCGCAACCCGGGCTACGCATACGCGGTCGTTTCGGATGGACCAGCTCAAAGCCCTTCGCGAGCTCTTCGAAGATTACGCCACCGATATCCAAAATGCGCTATGGCAGGACATCGGCAAATCCGCGGCACAAACCGATCAAACAGAATTCGCCCCGGTCAAAGACGAAATTGCCTATGCCATGTTGCATTTGACCGACTGGATGGAACCCGAACCCCGCGCGATACCTGTTGCGCTGCGCCCGGCCCGGGCCAGGGTTAGAGCTAGACCACTGGGTACCGTGGGTATTATCGGCCACTGGGCCCAGCCCTTTTACACGCTGCTCGCCCCACTGGTTGGCGCCATCGCCGCAGGTAACTGCGTGATACTCAAGCCATCGATGCGTGCACCAAAAACCGCCAAACTCCTGGACACCATCCTGCCGGAATACCTCAATCCGCGCTCCATTGTTACTGTCACCGGCGGTGAAGCAGCCTTAGAAGAGCTCGCCAGCCAACCTCTAGACCACTTGTTTTATTCTGGTTCGACAGACATAGGACGACGCATCTACCAGTTAGCCGCCGCGCAGCTGACCCCCGTCACCTTACAATTGGGCGGCAAATCACCGGTCATTGTCGCCGATGGCAGAGACTGGAAAACCATTGGACGTCGCATCGCCTACGGCAAATTTAGCAATGCCGGTCAAAACCTCACCAGCCCAGACTATTTGATTGCCGTCGGTTACGACGTCGCTGCCAAAACACAAGATGCAGTCATTGCCGCAGTAGCAGAATTCTACGGTGAAAACCCGGGTGAAACCAACCAATTTGGCCGCATCATCACCCCAGAACACACCCAACATTTGGTCCAGCTGTTACAAGCCACCATCAAAGGTGCCGTTGGAGCCACACCGGCACGGCTAGTCCACGGTGGTAAATACAACATCGACTCCGCTTATCTAGCACCAACTGTGCTGGCAGAGGTTCACCCCAACTCAGCGATCATGCAGGAACAAATCCTTGGCCCAATCCTGCCGATACTCATCGTCGACACCTATGACGAAGCCATAGAGCTGGCCAACTCCATGCCGACCGCTCCGGCCGCCTACGGGTTTTCGGAACGCCGTCGTATCCGCCGCGATTTTATGCAGCGTATCAACGCCGGTACAGCCACGATGAACGCCACCGTATTGCAGTCAGCGTTGCCATCGCTACCGCATAATGCCACCGGTACGGCAGGTTTTGGTTGCTGGGGTGGCTATGAGAGTTTCCGGCTGTTCTCTCAATACCAAGCCAATCTGTATAAGCCCACCCGTTTCGACACTCTGGCGGCTGCCTACCCGCCAGATC
>DEPX01000036.1 GCA_002358975.1 Micrococcaceae bacterium UBA3381
GGCATACTGTCGCGCTTTGCAGCCTGGATCGAGGTTTACAGTATCGACGAAGCCTTCCTTGGTCTCCGCGGTACCCTCGACGAGCTGCACGCCCTCGGGTCCAAAATCAAACACGAAATACTGCGCCTGACCGGCCTACCGGTCTGCGTGGGGATCGCCAAAACCAAAACCCTCGCCAAACTCGCGAATGAGGCCGCGAAAAAAGTAGACCAACTCCACGGTGTCTGCGTCTGGGATCGCGTACCAACCCCAACCCGAGAACGGGTACTTAGTCGCTTACCGGTAGTCGAAGTCTGGGGCATCGGCCCCCGCGTCACCAAGCGGCTCAACGCGATGGGGATATGGAGTGTCACAGACTTTCGTGATGCTGATGCGGTGCATATCCGCAATAAATTTTCCATCGTACAAATGCGCACCCTCCTAGAGCTGCGCGGTACAGCGTGTATCCCGTTGGAAGAAGAACGCGAAATCAAAGACCAACTGATCTACTCTCGCAGTTTTTCCGAACCGGTCGCTGACCGGGACGGCATGGAACAAGTCTTGAGTATTTATGCACAAATGGCCGCTACCCGGTTACACCGGCACCAGCGCGAAGCCAAAGTGCTCACCGCCTGGGCCATGACGAGCCACTTCAACGACCAACAATCACACCAACCTGCCGCGGCCGTGGCGCTACCAGGCTATAGCGCTGATCCGGTGGTACTCACCAAGGCCGCGAAGCAGCTGTTACCCAAAATCCGGCACGGTGTACGCTACGCCAGAGCCGGAATCGTGGTGACCGACCTGCGCCCGGTCGGGGCGCAACCAATGTTCGAGGAATTCGTTTCGCCGCACGAGGCCAAACACATCGGGCCACTGTTAGAACAGATCAAAAACGAACACGGCACCGCAGCAATCGGACTCGGCAGAGCCGGACTACGCGAAGGCCCCGCCTGGCAAATGCGCCGCACCATGATGTCTCAGCGCTACACCACCCACTGGGACGAACTACTCACAGTCAAAGCTGCCTAGGATGTCAGTAATTATCAGCTAGATCCGATTCATAGAGCGCCTTGGCACTGTGGGCTGTTTGCAGAGCTTCTCGTACGCTGTGGCGAGTCAGGTCCAACACGCGGAGTTTGCCGTTGGTCTCAGCGATGGATTCGATCCGGTGGAACTCGGTGGAGAACTGTTCGGCAAACTTAGCCAGACCGCGGAGTTTGGGTAGAGCATCTGCTAGGTGGTGGCCGTGGGGGTCTACCAGATTGACGGCAAGTTGTCCGTCTTGGCGGCGACTAAAGAAGATGAAGTCTGGCCGTAGGGCCTGCCATTGGCCGGGTTCTGGTTGGTAGGCCACCGCGAGGGATTCTTTGACCCCGCGATTTGGGTTGCGGTACCAGCCGATGAACCCTGGCTGGGAGGTTTCGGTGTCGAGGACTTGCAGTTCCCAGCTGCTGTCGAAATCCACCGGGACGGTGCCATCTTCTGCCGCTAACAGGTGGAGTCGCCGGGTGGGGAGAGGTTCTTCACTGCCATCAGGGTGACGAACTTTGGTGTCAGACTGGGCGATGATCGGCGCTGTGAGGGTGAGACGTTCCGGCTGGGTGGACATGCTTTCTAACCGATCGTATTCGGCTTGGCGTTCATCGGTGAGGTTCTTCCGAGCAATTCGGGTGTCGGTGAGCCATTTCCGGGCCAGAGCGTCGGCTTCAGCTTCGACCCCTTGGACGATCTCAGCCACTCGACTCAGTGCCGCCACTGTGATATTAGCGTCCAGGAGGTCGTCATCATCCGAGTCCTTTCCGGTGAGATGGTCCACATAGGTGCTGCACACTGCTGGGCTGAGTACGCGGGTGGCGGCTCGGTAGTAGTCTTCAATGGCCCGAGGGTCGGCACTGACGGCAAAGGGCAGCACCTTCAGGCCACCGCCAACCCTTGCGTGGAGTTGCTGACCACGCATCGTGACTACATCGTCTCGGGCCTGGTCGACGTCTTCTTGGTATTGGAGGGCGCGGCCATCTAACGCGCGATGCAAGTGGTCGTGAGCGATAGCCACAGCATCTTGGACAAGCCTATCTTTGGATAATGCGGTAGCCAGAGCTGTGAGCCGTTTGATGGGCTTGACGTGCTGTTTCGGGATCGTCACAGAGGGAATGGTCGCAAACCGGTCCCACACATCAGCAGCAATGTCGGGATTCGGATACAAGCGGACCGGATCGAACAGGACACGTCGCCCAATGCCACCGCCAGCATCGGCACCATCCTCGCGGTCCTTGCTGGTGGCCCCGGTCATGAGCAGTTTGGCAACACTGGTGGCCGTTTCACGGTCAAATAACGGCAGATAACATCTAACAGAATTGAGTAGTTCATTACCTGGGATACGCCGTGCCAGTGGGGTCCTCATCATACGACCTAATAACTGGGTGATATGCGTGCGATCCTTAGCAGGACGGAAGGAAACGAGCACTTCGGCCCGAGGACAATCCCAACCGGTGGAAATCGCACTTTTCGCCAGCAAGACCCGAATATGGGTAGCGTCCTGGACCCGCTGCGGCTCGATATAAGCGACTTTTTCCAAGCCAATGGTCAGCTCTTTGCGTTCACCAAAGACATTGGCCACCGACCCCGGCGGCAGGTCTGGCCAGGCCGCATAGATGGTATCCAAGGTACGCACTAAGGTCTCTTGAGAGGGTTTGTCCCCCACTTGGACGACTAATAACGGCTTCACCGGCTCAGGATCACCTTGATCGAGCGCGTAGTGCTCCCACGCTGCCGTGGACGCTTTGATCTGCTCCACCGCTTCGGTGAGCAAAACGGTATCAAACTCGCCATCTTCATCCGGGATGGACAGCGTAATATCGTCTTTGAGTAGCCCGGAAGCCTGCACCAGACTGGCATCCACCGTCACCGATGGCATGGCATCGCGGCCCTCAGCATCTTTCATGGCCTCATCAAACCGCTCCACGGTCGCAGAAATCCCAAACACCACCGGAATCGCAGGGACACTTCCATGCCCATTAATAAGCCGCTGAACAATCGTGTCACGTTCCGTCGAGCGGGTGCCCATCCCTCGATGGGCCTCATCCAAAATCAAATACAGGGTCAGACCCTCGGTGTTGATCGTGTTCGTAATAGTGTCGTAGATATTGGTTTGCGCGGTATCCGGGCGCAGCTGCACCCCAGGCACGAACTCTTGACCTGGCTCGGGTACCCCACGCACCAACCGTGAGGTTCGGCTGAGCTTCTGCGTATTCAGAAAGTACACGTTGCGGGGGCGGAACCTGGGTTCCGCAAACGTCGTGGGCACGACCCTCAACCGCGCATCCAGTTCACTGGAAGCAGCGTGTATCCTCGCTCGGGACTGGTCATTGAGTGAGGGATCATCAGAAAACCACAACACCACCGCACCCGGGTCTGGTTCAATATCGAATTCATCGCTCCCGAAAAACAGGGCCTCAATGACGGCAGCCGCCATCACGGTTTTGCCGGCACCCGTCGTGGCCGCCAGGGAAAACTGCGACAGCGACTCCCATTCACGGTACTGGTGCCGGGCACGCACCAAATTCTGCAACACGTCACGGACAGCATCAGCCTGATAATCCTTGAGCGTATACCGCATCTACACAGTCCCTTCGATATTCAGCTGGAAATTATGAAGATACGACTCATATAACCGCACCGGTGTATGGTGGTCCGCTAATTCTCGGCAGGCCATCTGAAACGCCGCATCATCATCGGTAATCAAATACACCACTAGCTCATCTGATCGTTGTCTGAGCACTGCCATGAATTCACCCGCTCGATCAAACTTTTCTAGTACCGCATAGGCTTCAGCGACATCCCACCCCTGAGTTCCCAAGTCACAAATCATCCGACCCCGTGACCCAGCTTTCAACCACAGCATTGGCGCAATGCGTTCGAACGCGCGATGATGCCGCACCGACAACGGGGTCTCATACGTTAACGTGAAAAATACAGCATTCTCGTCAAACCCATCGGCCATCGGAAACTCATCCGTGAACCGATAATTGCCCTTAATCGGTTCACCATCAGGCGTTATACCGGTGATCGCGGCCGTCACCCGTGGCTTCGTGACACAGTCACAGATGCCGAGAGCCTCCCACTCAGGATCACCCGGCCGTAATCCGGCTTTGCGGAGCTTGCGCTGTTCCTCAGCCGACACCTCATTATTCGTTACCGAGATAGACTGACGACGCCCACCATCTTGTTTATTCAAACGCATCACAGCATGCGCCGTCGTGCCCGACCCTGAAAAGAAATCGAGAATCTTTGCCTCGGGCTTATCTTGTACTGCGAAGCTAAGCGCATCCTCAACGGCATAAAGCGATTTGGGAAATGGAAACGTTCTGTCTGGCAGTATCGCCCTAAGCAGTGACGTCCCGTGATCTCTGGCAGAATGTGAGGGCAAATTCCACACACTTCGTGGCCGTTCATGTGAGCCTCCTGAATCGACCACAATTTTCGATCCATCTGCGCGAACTCCCTGAACCACATAATCGCCATTCAGTACCTTGGCCTGGGCTCCAGAAGTTAAATATCGAATCGTTGCCGTAGATTCAGCTGCGTCAATGCTTCTCACCGTGAGAAACCCATCTTTAAGGAGCTGACGTGCAGTTTCAGGTCCAACTTGCCATCGAGATTCCAATCCCCTCTTTTTTGGCCATACAGTTACGCATCCTGGTTTACCTTCGACAGTATCTACACCTACATCTAGAGGGATGGGCTCACCGATCTCTTCAATAAGCATGGATTCGCTATTTATATAAATCGGATAAAACAGATTTGGTCTAGCGCTGCGTTCCCACCCACTACCGTCACGGTTCAAGGGTGTCCAACGAATCTCTTTACGTTTCGATTCCCGTTTAGGGCTCAACATATTTGAGGCTGAGTTTGGAATGGAAGCGTCACCAAGCATTAGGAAATAAAGATATTCTTCAACTCTGGAAAACTCTCCTGCACGTCGAGATCCCATCGGGTTGACCACGCTGGTAACCATTTGTATTTTGGCCTCGGGGAAGGTTTGTTCTAATAGAAGGCCAAGGCGAAGGTACTCTTTCTCATCAATAGTGACGATTAATACTGAGTCCTCAGGATTGAGCAGCTCACGAGCGATCTTTAGTCGTCGTTCCATGAATGCCAACCATTTCGAGTGCCGATAGTCATCGTCACTCTCGACGTAGTTGTTGTTATATTTCCAGTCTTTTGCGCCGGTGTTATACGGGGGGTCAATATAAATCGCGTCGATGGAATGCCGATGAGTGTAAGTCAGCATCTCTAAGGCATGGTAGTTCTCAGCGTTGATGACGGTATGAAAGGGTTTGTCGTCACTCCGTTCTACGCGGCCCGTTTCTACCAACCCTGGGTAAATGCGGTCGTTAAATTCAGCGACAACAATTAGATCATCAGTTGAGGCTACGTGAGTTTCTGGCTCGTGAGGTTCTAGCTCAGAAAGATGTGCCATCCGTTGGCCTTCTACACGCTCCACCCGCTGAACGCGCCATAGCCTGTCATCCTTAGCTTTCGTCGCGCCCCGGGGAGCGAGGATTCGTACTTTATCGCCACGACGGATAGCGCGACCAGGCAGTTCAACAGCTTCGGGCTGATGCGCTTCAAACACCAGGCCAAAGGTGCGTCGGTTGGTGAGCTCAGTTATTTCGGCTTCGAGATCTCTGGCAAGTTGCGTATCGGATTGACGAACTTGACGAAGTAGATCTGTCAGCCTAGACACGGTTTTTCTCCTCTACATGTGAACTACCCATAGTGCAGCCACGACTAATTGCGTGAAATTAACCAGCCACCTCATCTTAGTTGCTCAGAAGCAAAACTCAGGCCACAGCATAAGTGACTGTAACGAAAAGAACCGCGTCAGTAAACTATTTGTAAAAACTAGTTTCGCGTGGGGATGCTTATGAGTCAGGATTTCAAACGGCACGGACCAATGGGAATGGACCCAGCGCTAGATAAATTCCGCCTCAATCCGACCAATTTATGTTGGTGGTGTGGTGACGTAGCCACTTCTGCTGAGCATCGGTTCAAAAGAACTACCCTAAAGCGGATTGCCACTTCATCTAATGGGACTATTACTCCTCAGAATGTTTTCAAGAAAAGTAGTGACTACCACGCTCCCTTAAAGAGTATTGATAAAGGAGCACAAATCCGGTGGCCGGCGAACTTATGCGGAAAGTGCAACAACGCTACGAGTCAGCCCTATGACAAAGCATACGAAGCATTTGAGCAATACGTGGTTGGTCATCACGACGAAATCAGTCGAAAGTCACGACTGAGATGGTCGGACGTGTACGGCAAAGAATATCGCGAGCAGTCCAAAGACTTAGCCCGCTATTTTGCGAAACAACTGGGATGCATGCTCGCCACCCAAAGGCTACAAGTGCCCGGAGAAATGATCGACTTCCTGAATGGTGCTGAGCACTCTCTCTCAATTGGCTTCACCCTCGGCGTGAGCACCAAAGCAACTCGGCTGCGAAATCTATTATCTGTTGATGATGCTTTAAATATTGTTGGCATTCGTAATGTGCAAAGTTATACACAAGAGGGTGACTTCGCTGCGCTGGTCTTTCCTTATCAGATCGGTGATATACATGTGCAAGTCGAATGGTGTAAAGGGGCCCGGCTTCCTGCATGGTATAACCGTAGGAGCCTTAAGTTGACGAGCGTGGATAATTCTGAAACTTTTATTGCTCTGTGTCTAACAGAGTGATCGTTAGCTGTTTCGTGTGAGAAACTCGGTCAGCCTTCGACCTGGCGGCTCTCTATTTAATGTTCGCGAAAGCCACTCTAGCGCGTAAAACCGGGTATCTCCACATGGACAGTATGAGACGCTGTTAGCTTTGTAGGTCATTCTTTGAGTAATTCTAATTTTCGAGCTTCCTCAAATAGGTACGAAACAAATGCAGAGCACGTTACTAGAGTGTACTTTGCAAGCGTCTGGTCAATCTCTGCTTCCTCAACACCAGCGTGGCGAATGTTAGCCTCATCGGAAGCCCAGCCGTACATTTTTATCCAGGCCTGTTCTAAGGCGGGGTGAAGTATTAGCCCAACATTTTCTAGATGTTTCAAACCATCAAATACAGTTCTTTTTCCAGTTAAAGTTCGTAAGGTAGCTTCAACTGCCATGATGGATTGGTGAATTGAGCTCAAATAATTTGGAGCATCTCGATCGGAAAGAAATTCAACGGCTCGCTCAAGTGAACGTTTAGCCCCTTCAATCTGCCGCACACTCTCAAGAGCTGAACTTACCGCCTCAGTCTCAACACTTGAATCTATGGGTGCTATCTCGTGTCCGATCATCCGATAGCCGACAAGATGTTCTTCGAAAATGCTGTTTAGAGCATTAGGGAACTGCGTGAATACACCTTCTAGGGGGCCTTCTTCGTGTGCTGACCATTCTTGGATTAACATTTCTAGAAAATCAAAAACTTCGTTCCAATCACCTTTAGTAGTGACGGTTTTAATGCGTTCCCAAATATGGTGGTTCTGAGGTTTATCATCTAGAGGCTCTCTGAAATACCATCTCCAGATGCTTTCGACAATTCTGTCTTCGACATCATATTGATAGAACCTATTTCTTGCATCACTAAATATGCCCTGCAGTTTCACGAGAAGGTTCCAGAGCTCAACACGCGTCTCAGGATCCAGGCTTTCACGCTGAACGATCGCCCTTACTGATTTATATCCGTACCGCTCAGAAAATGATCCCACGCACAACCCCTCAATACTTTCACTACAATTGATTTCTAAATCGATCACAATCATAAGTCACTTACTATTTGTTTAGCAGTTCAGTGAGAGATCGTACTGAGTTCATAGTTGATATCGTTTTGGATCTTAAAGTGGCTTAAGGCCCTTCGCGCCAGGTGCTTTCTGATAGTGAAGCTGTCAAATATCAAAGCCCGCCTAGTGTCTAATCGGGTATACCCTGCTGGGATTGCGTGGGACCTTGTGTATCCCGGCGGAAGAAGAACGCGAAATCATAGACCAGCTGGTCTATTCCATGGAGTTTTGCTGAATCCGCCACCAAGCAGCACGGCATGGAACAAGTGCTGAGCATCTCTGACCAAATGGCCTCTACCCGGAGGGGCCATCGGATTTAGATGTTTTCAGTACTGGTCTACCCAGTCCAACATTTCTTGGAAGTCGTTAAAGCGATCTTGGGGGATCTCTTGAAGTCCGATTTTGTCGCCTACGCTTTCCACCCCATCAGAAAATGCGCGATACACGGCGGTTATCCCTTCATCGTCAGCTGAGATGAATTGCCCTGCCAGTACATTCTTTACCGATAGTTTCGTATGTGCATTATCTGGAGCGATCACGGCATTATCTGCATTGGGTATGAGTGTGGATTTAAAAATCCAACCATCATTCACGTGATCAATGGGAAAGAACGATTCCAGTACTTGCTGAGTTAGCGAGTAAAGATCATCATGTTCGTGTGAAGCTGGAATCGTGAGAACATCGCGAATGAATGTGCTCAGAGCTTCTTCGATATTCTGCTCATGTGCTGTCAGCGCTGTATCAGTATTAGTAATACCGATTCTTTTGAATCGAATAGGCGTATGAAGTCGATACCAGACAAGGATAAAGATATCGTCTGGTTCTAACCCTGCTTCACGCATCGGGGCCAGGGGATTTCCCATACACGTATACAACAGCGGTTGCTCGGGCTGGTTAAGCCGCCCCGCACGGACAAACTTTTTCGGAGCTTCCCAGAGATCTCCTCTTGTTAGGCCATTTCGCATAGTATCTGCACTGACTTTTCGGGCGCGCCAAAAATCAGTGCCCGGTGGATACTCGTCCCAACTAAACCCGAAGCAAAATTCATCTCTTATGCTGACTAAATCTTTGACTTCTTCGGCTACAGCTCTGGGGTCCTTCGATAGCGGTTCGGACCAAAATTTTTCGACGCTGCGCTGGAAATCACCAAGATCAAAGCGAGAATAAAATGCACGTTTCTTCTCGACAATTGAACCCCAATCTTGGTCCACAAATACGTTATTCGTATCCATCGATCTTTGCTCCTGGCTTTTCGCAGAATCATTGCTTGGTGATAGACCTTCAGCAGGCTCTAATGGCCCATGCAGCGTATACCTCGTAATATACGCACCACCTGATGAATCCTCATCAAGTACCCACGTCCTGGAAAGCGGGTCGGATTCTAGTTGTGTGATGCTCTTTGGCTCACCAACTTTTTCTCGGTAAACATCCAGAGCATCTTCGTAGGAGGGGCAGATAGCATATAAATCCACTACCGCATCATCTGTGCCAATATCGCGGACTTCAAGCAGGGCATAAACGTTGTGATCCATGCCATCAAGATAACTGCCTTATGAGAATACTCCAAGGTGTGACTGTTAACTTCGTTTGGCGGGGTTTCGCGGCTTCATATGGCGCCCTGCCCGTCACTGGACCTGTTGATACCTAAATGCACCACTTCGAGGGCCAAGGCTGCCTACGGCGTGTAGGCGAATAGATGTGGGTGTGCCTGTTAACTTCGTTTGGCGGCTTTTCGCAGCTTCATTTGGCGGTCTGTCCGTTATTTCTCGTGTTGCTACCCAAATGCACCACTACACCACCCACGGGGTGAGCTACTGACGGCGAAAGCCGCGTGAATCTTGCGAGTATCCTACTCTGGTGGTGAGACACGTCAGCCTAGGGCTCAAGAGAAAGTTGGAAAATGCACAGCGAAGGGATCAGTCAGCACCCGGTATGGGATGCGTTAGACAACGCCAGACTACAGCTTGAAGGTCTAGCCAAGAACGTTATAGGGACAGAAGTTCCTCCGGCATTTGAGATTCTTCGCAGTATTACTGTTGCGGAAACGCTGAAAGGCGTTCCACCTATTTTTGTTGCCGAGGAAAAACTCAACCAACTTACTGAAACAGCCAAAGGAATCTCCCAAACGGTCGTCACCGGTTTGGAGGATGAAACTGAGGTTGTGCAGCAGTTGTCAGAGTATTCCCAAGAGATGGCAACGACACTTCTTGCCCTGCCAGTTAACTTCCACAATGATGCAGGGCTAGACAAGTATGAACAGTCAGCGCAAAATTTCGTGAACACTCTTGCCTCGACTGCTGATCACTTAAGAGAGAAGAATAATGAAGCTGATGCGCTGCTCGAAGACTACGAACGACGTGTTAATGAGAAACAAGAACAGATTGACGAGAGGTTTGAGAAGCGTCAAGAGGAGTTAGGGCAGCAGTTATCCGGCCTCCAAGCAACGGTAGATGAGATCAAAGAAACTATTGAGACGCAGAAAACCCGGCTGGATGAAGCTTTAAACGCTTTTTCCGAAAAATCGTCGGCTCAGGTTGAAGCCGCAGAGGAAAAACATGCGGAACTGCGGCAGGAAGCTGAAAAACAATCGTCCCAGCAACGGCAGCGAATCGAGGAGCAGGCTAAGGCGATTGTCGATCAGCTCACCGAATACGAAGACCAAGCAAGCCGATTAGTGGAATCCACCGCAAAAGGAACGATCTCCGCCGAATACGGCGCTCGGGCCAACACAGAACGTAGAGCCGCGCTGGGGTGGAGCCTCGGTGCTGTGGCAGTAGCTTTGGCTGGTTTATGGGTACTTGTCCAAGGTATAGGCAACATCGAGGCTATGACAGTTTCACAGACTATTTGGAAATCCAGTGTGACGCTCGTACTGTTAGCCGTCGCGGGATATATGGGCAGCGAAGCTGGAGCACACCGTAAAGAAGAACGAGACGCAAAGCGCACTCAACTCGATCTGAATGCTATTCACCCATTCTTGAGCCAGATGAACGAAGCAGACGCAGCACCCTTGCGGAAAGAGTTTGCACAGAGAGTATTTAGCAGACCTCTTGCAAACAAGAAAAGCCACAATGGGTTCCGACTCTGGTCACTACCAACTAGCAGTACGGAAGAAAAAGATTCTTCCCAAGAGTCTCAGAAATAAAAGCCAAAGTAACTAATAGGCGCTGCCCTCGTCTCCAAGGGACAAGAATCGATACGTTGACCCTATGAACTAGGTTCAGGTGTGTAAACGCGGGTATACCCGTGTGGTGGCCT
>DEPX01000018.1 GCA_002358975.1 Micrococcaceae bacterium UBA3381
TAGGAATTTATCGATAGTACGCATGGTGGGGTGGCTGATCTGTAGCCGTAACCGGCGACCGATCTTATGCCCCAACCACATACCAAACCAGATGAGCACTGCTGTAACAGCAACCATAGCCACGATACGTACGACACCGGCAGGCACCAGTTCAACAATAACTGGCATCAACACTAAGCCACCGAGCACCCCGGCAATCGCGCCGGTGATCGTACCCATCGAAACCCAAAAACCCCGGCGAAAGCCGATGCTGATTATGATGAGCAACACGAGCACTAGCGCCCAGTCAAGCCAGGAGAACCCTATAATGACCCACCGTCCCATTCAGCCGTTCTTTGGGGTGGTTACAGTCTTCTAAGCGTAACCTTATTTAGGTTTTGGGCGGAATCGCCTTGCCAATAGCGTAGTATTTCGGTTGGATTTTAGTTTATCGTGGAAGAATATCCTCGCCCGTGGTTGTGACGATTTCCACATGGGCTTCTACATTCGGTAGAATCACTTGGAAGCCTACTTTGAAACGCACTAGTATTTATGTGCTCTAACCGGTATTTATCGGCAGTACACATAAGTAACCAAGTTTCGGCAAGAGTTTTAGTTCGGCCCACGAGGCCAGTAAGGAAAGCTACAAAACAATGGATTTAGACGTATTGCGCAATGCACCGCTCTTCACACACCTCGATGATGAGGTGTTCAGCGCTCTGACCGCGGAGCTAACCGAAGTTGAGCTTTCCCGTGGGGCCTCGGTATTTCACGAAGGTGATGATGGAGATCAGCTATACGTCATCTTGTCGGGCAAGATCAAACTCGGCCGCACCGCACCAGATGGTCGTGAAAACCTGCTAGCTATCCTCGGACCGGGCGAAGTCTTCGGTGAAATGGCCCTATTCAACCCGGCGCCTCGCTCAGCCTCAGCCACCGCAGTGTCTGCAACTAGCTTGGCCGGGCTGCGCCACGAAAACCTTCGCAAAGTCATCTACTCGTCGCCAGAAGTCTCCATGCAGCTGCTTGGCGCTTTGGCCCGCCGACTATCACGTACTAACGAATCGCTGGCCGACCTCGTATTCTCCGATGTTCCAGGCCGTGTAGCTAAGGCACTTCTGGATTTGGCTGACCGTTTCGGTCGTCCAACCGCCGATGGTTTGCTCGTCGCCCACGATCTGACGCAAGAAGAGCTGGCCCAGCTGGTCGGTGCGTCTCGCGAAACGGTCAACAAGGCGCTTGCCGAATTTGTCCAGCGCGACTGGCTCCGCTTGGAAAACCGCGCTGTGATCGTCTTGGATCTCCAGCGGTTGCGTCAGCGCGCACGCTAAATACCACCTACTGATATAAAAACACGGGCTAAAACTTTCGTAGTTTTAGCCCGTGTTTTTTAATTATTGTTACAACGTTAGCTAGTCCGCGACCTTAACAATCATCTCGACTTCTACCGGCGCATTCATTGGCAACATAGTGACACCCACAGCCGACCGAGCATGGTTGCCGCGGTCTTGGAAAATTTCGCCAAGAAATTCTGAGGCACCATTAAGCACCACGTGTTGCTGGTCAAAATCTGCCGCAGAGGAAATGAACCCCACGACCTTAGTAATCTGGGTAATGCTATCCAGCTGACCGATTTCGGCCTTAATTGCGGCCAATGCGTTGAGCACACAAGTCCGTGCGTAGACGGCAGCGTCCTCGACGCTCACAGCCTCGCCGACTTTCCCGGTGGCAGCAAGTTTGCCGTCGACTAACGGAAGCTGACCAGACGTATAGACATGGTCACCATCGCGGATCGTCGGCACATATGCTGCCAAGGGTTTCCCAACCTCCGGCAACGTGTATCCGGCTTGTTCAAGACGTTGTTCAATCGCGGACATATAACTCTCCTTCGTTAGGCTTTTGGTCGCTTCAAATAAGCTACCGGAGCGTTACCATCCGGGCCTGGAATGACCGTGACAAGCTCCCAGCCGTCATCACCCCACTGGTCGAGAATTTGTTTTGTCGCATGAATCACCAACGGAATTGTGGAGTACTCCCACTTTTGTATATCACTCATGTCTTAACCGTATCTTGGTTCGAAAGTATTGGGACAGATTTGGTCCGGTCTTATCCGGTAGAATGCCCGCATGGCCAAAACGACTTCCTCAGGTTCTGGTGTGCTCAAAAGCAACTCAGTGCTGTCGAAACTACTCGCCTTTTTCGGTATCTCTGCTCTATTGGGAGCCATAGGCGCGGGTATGATGTTGCCCGCGGGTATGTTGACCGGCGCGGCTTCCCAAGTCGGCACTGAGATGCTGGATCAGCTGCCAGCAGAATTAAACGAAGAACCCATGTCTACTCCATCCGTCATCCAAGATGAGGATGGTAACGAGATCGCGACGTTCTATGCCGAAGATCGCACTCCTGTAGACCTTGATGACATTTCCGATCATATGGTTGATGCGATCATCGCCATTGAAGATGAACGCTTTTACGAGCACGGTGGCGTGGACGGGCAGGGTGTCGCTCGTGCAGCAGTACATAACGCTGTTTCTGACACCCAGCAGGGTGCTTCTACGCTGACTCAGCAGTATGTTAATAACGTGCTGGTCAACTACCAGAACCTCAATGGCCTGCGCACGACAGTGTCGGGTACTAAAGAAATCCCGGACAAACTGCGCGAAATGAAGCTAGCAGTGGCTGTCGAAAAGGACATGTCGAAAGAAGAAATCCTTGAAGGCTACCTGAATATTGTGCTGTTTTCAGGGCGCACTTATGGTGTGGAAGCGGCCGCTCGGTTATTCTTCGATAAATCAGCCGCTGATCTTAATGTTCCTGAGTCAGCTCTCCTTGCCGGCTTGGTTCAATCCCCTAATGCTCTCAACCCTGAGTCCAATCCAGAAGGTGCCAAAAAACGCCGGGATCTGGTGTTAGGCAATATGCATCGTGAGGGTTTCATCACCAAGGACGAATACGATGAGGCAGTCGAAACTGACATCAACTTGGACATGAACCAACTACCATCTGGATGCCTGCATGCCGAAGAAGGTTTTGGCTACTTCTGTGATTATGTCCAACGCCTGGTTCTAGCTGACCCCGCCTTCGGGCCCGATAAAGATTCCCGTCAGCGCATGCTGGACCGTGGTGGTTTGGAAATTACCACGACGTTGGACTCTGAATTACAGCGTGCCGCTGTTGAAACTGCCAAGACTAATGTTCCTGCTAATGAAAACGAAGGGATCGGGGCTGCCCTGGTTACGGTGCAACAGGATACCGGCAATATTAAAGCCATGGCGCAAAACACCGAATATTCGGTGGAAGAAGAACGTGGTTCGTCAACCATTAACTTCAGTGTCGATCACGAATGGGGCAATAGCGGCGGGTTTCAAGCTGGATCCACGCTTAAACCTTTCGTTGCTATGGCATGGATGGGTGCAGGAAATTCCATGCGCGATACGGTAGATGCCTCTCGCAACAACTACACGGGTGCCAAATTCCCCGCATACTGCCTTGACGGCGGTCAGGCCAAAATCGGTAGCGATGGTTGGCGACCCAAAAATGCGATCGCTGATATGTACAAACCCATGCGAATGGACTACGGCTTATACTGGTCGATCAACACCGCAACCATCGCAGCCGCATACGAAACCGACTTATGTTCTATAACTGATATCACTTCTGCTGCCGGAATCACTGGGGCAGAAACTGGGGAACCGCTCGATGCTTCGAACCCGTCGTTTGTTTTAGGTGCACAGGAAGTGTCGCCACTAACTATGGCCTCGGCCTATTCGACTCTAGGTTCTGGCGGAACCTATTGTGAGCCAAGAGCAATCGAATCAATCGTCGATGCTGAAGGGGAGGAATATACGGTTCCTCCCGTCCAATGTGATCCTGGGGCGCTCAATCCTGACAACATTAAAGAACTCAACAACACGTTGGAGGCCATAGCCGATGAGCGCATCTCCGAAGGTGAGCTTGATTTTCCAATAGCTGGCAAAACCGGTACCAACAACGAGTCCACTTCAACATGGTTCGTTGGCTACACGTCAGAGCTCGCAACCGCTTCCTGGATGGGCCGTTACACCAATATTAACGAAACGCTAGAAGGCTCCACTATTGGCGGCCGCTACTATGACGACGTATGGGGTTCAATCATCGCGGGTCCCATGTGGGTCGATTATATGAAAACCGCCGGACCGAAATATGAAACTGAGTCTTTCCCAGAATTCGACGGACCAACCGGCGATCCGAGTAAAGAGGGCAACAGCAGTAGCTCCTCTGATGATGATGATGATTCAGATTCCGATAGCGATTCCAATAGCGATTCCGATGATGCTTCGGATGACGATGACTCAGATGAGTCCTCCGAAGAGGACGACTCCGCAGGAGACAATGACTAGTGTCTAGGACCATAAGCTGGCCGTACCGGATAGCTTCCGGTGCGGCCAGCTTTTTCACTGCCGGAGCTATCATTACTGTTGCAGCCGCCA
>DEPX01000093.1:0-1583 GCA_002358975.1 Micrococcaceae bacterium UBA3381
GCGGCACGCACATCATCGGTGGTCGTAGCCACCACAGCTTTTTGTACATCGGCCCCGTTGGCAGCCAACCCTGCCAACTGCTGATTATAAGCTTCTCCATTGCTAAGAGCTTTGGCAAAAATAGATGGATTTGTGGTGACACCGGAAATGGATTTAGTGTCGATAAGCTCTTGCAAGTCTCCTGAAGTAACGCGCTCTCGCGATAAGTCGTCCAACCAGAGCGATACGCCGGCTGCTTCCAGGGCCTGGGTATATTTGTTTTGAGTCACGTACAATCCTTAGGCGTTGTATAGGCTTTGGACTTTTGAAACTAACGCATCTGCAGTAACACCAAATTTGCTGAAAAGCGTTTGGTAGTCCGCCGATGCACCGTAGTGTTCTAATGAAACTGAACGCCCGTGACTGCCAGTATATTTCTCCCAGCCTTGTTCTACACCGGCTTCGATCGACACGGTCAATACATGCTCTGGCAGCACATCACAGCGGTAGGACTCGTCCTGGGCGTCAAACCACTCCAAACTCGGCGCGGAAACGACGCGGGTTGCTATACCTTGGCTTTGCAATGTTTCACGTGCCTCAACGGCCAGCTGCACTTCGGATCCAGTGCCGATAAGTACAACATCCGGAACGGTTTCACCATCATCGTTGGCAGCTTCCACCAATGTGTAAGCGCCGCGGGCTACACCTTCGGCAGAGCGGAACGCATCTTGACTACGGTCAAATATTGGTAAACCCTGACGGGATAGAACCAGACCCGAAGGGCGTTGGCGTTGCGATAAAATCATCTTCCACGCCACAGCAACCTCATTGGCGTCAGCTGGACGCACAATATCTAAGTTTGGAATGGCACGCAGGGCTGCTAAGTGCTCGATCGGTTGATGTGTTGGCCCGTCTTCGCCTAAACCGATTGAATCGTGGGTCCAAACAAAGATTGAGGGAACACCCATAAGTGCCGATAAGCGCACTGCTGGGCGCATGTAATCAGAAAAGATTAGAAATGTTCCTGAATAACCTCGAGTCAAACCACCAAGGGTTATGCCATTGATAATCGAACTGGAAGCATGCTCACGAATGCCGAAGTGCAGTGTACGACCATACGGGTGACCAGACCAGGTTTGCGTCTGACGTTCTACCGGCAAGAAAGAAGGTTCTCCGGACATCGTGGTGTTGTTGGATCCAGCTAAATCAGCTGAACCGCCCCACAGTTCTGGCATCACATCGGCCAGCGCGTTGAGCACTTTACCTGAAGCAGCGCGAGTGGCCATATTGCCATCTTGAGGCGAGAAAGTTGGGAAAGCACTCTCAAAGTCTGCTGGCAATTTTCCGGCCACAAGCCGGTCATAAAGTTCGGCTCGCTGTGGATTGTTTGCGCGCCAGGACTGGTACGACTCATCCCAGATTTTGCGATAAGCTACGCTGCGTTCTGCAACCGTGCGGGCATGCTCGAGCAGGTCTTCATCCATGACGAAATGCTCCTGGGGGTCGAATCCCAGCACGTCTTTTAGCCCCGCAAGTTCCTCTGCACCTAGTTTGGCCCCGTGAATGCTCCCGGTGTCCTGCTTAGTGGGGGATGGCCAACCGAT
>DEPX01000093.1:1661-4240 GCA_002358975.1 Micrococcaceae bacterium UBA3381
ATCGCTTCGTAAAGCGCTTTTGTATCTTCTACGTAGTCACCAGTTTGGAGCCAGTCGATACGTTGGACGTGCCAACCATACGCCTCATAGCGCTCCTCGACGTTTTCGGTAAAGGCAATATCGGTATCGTCTTCGATAGAGATTTTATTGTCATCCCAAATGACGATCAGGTTTCCCAGCTCTTGGGTGCCTGCAAGTGAGGACGCTTCCGAGGTGACTCCTTCTTGAAGGTCACCGTCAGAAGCGATCACAAAGATATGATGATCAAACGGTGATGTACCTACTGGAGCATCAGGATCCATCAGACCACGAACGCGACGCTGATCAAATGCGAACCCAACCGCTGAAGCCAAACCTTGGCCCAGGGGACCGGTGGTAATCTCAACGTGATCGGTATCCCCGTATTCAGGATGTCCCGGGGTTTTTGATCCCCAGGTACGCAACGCTTTGAGGTCTTCCATTTCCAGGCCGGCTCCCGCGGCAAATAACTGTAGATACAAGGTTAAAGACGTGTGGCCGGGGGAGAGGATAAAACGATCCCGCCCTTGCCAATGCTGATCTGTGGGATCAAAATGCATGACGTTTTGAAACAGCTGCCACGCTACTGGTGAAAGTGAAAATGCGGTCCCTGGATGCCCCGAACCGACTTTTTCTACGGCGTCGGCAGCAAGAACCCTGAGAGTGTCGACGATGCGTTGATCTTGGTCCGAATAGACATACTCTCGTGCTGGAAGATGACGATTGAGCACTGTAGTCGAAGCAGTAGCGTTGGTAGAAGAGGGGACCACGAATTGCCTTCCTGAAAGGGAGTGGGACTTATGTTGTTCTCAGATATAGTTCCGGGACTCATTCTAAGCTTATCGGGCAAAACCTTCCATGAGCTAAGATTTGCACGCGAAACGATACACAACAGTTACACTATATAGTGGCGCATCGACATGTATCGGTGGCTAGCAACTTACTTCCTTGTTACGTAGAACTCGAGAGCATTGATGTCAACATCGTTAGAGTCCGCCGCCAGCCAGGGCATTTCGCCCAGCACAGCCCCGGAGCCGACTCAACAAAAGATCGGTTTCCGTCGTAAGGCGAAAGCCTATCTTGCACTAACAAAACCGCGCGTTATTGAATTGCTGTTGGTCACTACGCTACCAACCATGATTTTCGCATATCGCGGTTGGCCAGATCTATGGACCGTATTAGCAACGATGGTCGGTGGTGCATTGGCCGCTGGCGCTTCGGGCTCGTTTAACTGTTATATCGACCGCGATATCGATCGACATATGAAACGGACGGTTAATCGTCCCCTGGTTACTGGTGAACTATCTCCGCGTGAAGCATTGGTATTCTCCTGGGTTTTGACCCTGGCTTCGGTCAGCGTACTTGCGTTGGGCACCAACTGGTTAGCCACCGCCTTTGGCATCGCTGCCATCATTTTCTATGTCGTTATTTACTCACTGATCTTAAAACGTCGCACCCAACAAAATATTATCTGGGGCGGTTTGGCTGGAGCTTTTCCAGTACTGATTGCCTGGGCTGCTGTACGGGGCACTGTCGAGTGGCCTGCAGTAGTACTCTTTGTTGTTATCTTTCTTTGGACCCCACCGCATTACTGGCCGCTATCGCTAAAATATAAAGAAGACTACCAAGAAGTTGATGTACCCATGCTGGGGGCTGTCGCAACCTCACGTCGGGTTTCGTCACAAGTCGTGCTCTATACTTGGGCGACAGTGATCTTTTCACTATTACTAGCTCCCATGGGCTGGGCCGGTATTGTGTACACGGCTACGGCAGCAGTAGGCGGCGGCTGGTTTATCTACGAAGCCCACAAGCTCTACCGGGACTCGCAACGACCAGACTTTACCGACAAAAAAGCCATGCGAGTATTCCACCTATCAATCACCTATCTCACTTTGATATTTGTCGCGCTGGCTATCGATCCATTTGTTGGCGAACCACTCATGGGCGGCATGGTCACCGCACCATAACTATGCAACGAACAACGCCACGAACCATACTCCTTACCGCCATCACCGTGGTCGCCCTGTCAATAACCGGCTGTGTCGCTGATCCAGAAGTCACCGACAATCAGCCCGACGGCGGTTCTGCGCCCACGCATGTTGAAGAAATTACATTTCCTGACACCGAAGTTGGACAGACATCGCGATGGGTGCTCGACCAGATTAACGGTTCGAACGCCATTAACAAGCAGGACTGGTACCCACGCGTTTCAGCAGAGATGAGTGAAGATATACCAGTCGATTCATTGGTCGGAACGCTTAATACAGAGCTGCGGCCCTCAATGCCGTATGTGCCCTCAGACTACGAAGAGCCACAAGAAAATTACGCTATTACACGGCTCACACCAGATCTCACGGCTGAACCAGTAGATTTACATCTGAAAACGGACGCTTCTGGACGTATCAGTGCACTATGGTATGACTACGTAGAGAACGAAGGCACCACGGCACAGCCAGATAATGGTGACGACGAGGAAGACTCCGAGAACGATAATGTACTAGGCCAGTAGACACCTTAACGACGATAAGTTAGGTCTACAGTTCTTCTGTCTGACGACTGTT
>DEPX01000138.1 GCA_002358975.1 Micrococcaceae bacterium UBA3381
AAGAAGCGAAGAAGAACTTCTTCCGCGTCCCCATGGTTGGTACCACCATCCCTCACCTGTCACAGGGCGAGGATGCCGCCGGTGTTGTACTCTTGCGTCCAGCCTCACCAGGTACCGGTGTTATCGCCGGTGGTCCAGTGCGCGCTGTGCTTGAGGCTGCAGGCATCAACGACGTACTATCCAAATCCATGGGTTCGGCAAATGCCATCAACATTGTGCGAGCAACTATCGAAGCACTACGTCAGCTAGAAGGCCCAGAAGAGGTCGCAGCTCGTCGTGGCCTGCCAGTCGATGAAGTTGCACCAGCTGCCATGCTGCGCACCATTGCCGAAGACCGTGCAAAGCGCTCCGAAGAAAAGGCAGGTGCATAAGGTTGTCTAACTTCACAGCGACACCCAAAAACATTGCGCCATCGGAAGCTACCTTGAAAATCACTCAGGTACGCTCGGGCATCGGACGCAAACCACAGCATCGTGAAACCCTGCGGTCACTCGGTCTCAAAGGTATCGGCAAGACCGTTACCCGTTCGGCCGATGCCGTCACCGTAGGCATGGTTAACTCCGTGTCTCACTTGGTAAAGGTCGAGGAGGTCGACTAATGGCTGAAGAACAACAAGACGCCATCAAACTTCACGACCTACGCCCAGCAAAAGGTTCCAACAAACCTAAGCTGCGCTATGGTCGTGGTGAATCAGGTAAGGGCGGTAAAACCGCTACCCGCGGTACTAAAGGCACTCGTGCCCGCAATACTGTGCCAGCAGGTTTCGAAGGTGGCCAGCTTCCGCTATACATGCGCCTTCCTAAACTGCGCGGGTTCCGCAATCCTGCAAAGGTTGAGTTCCAAGTTGTCAACTTGGATAAACTCGCCGAAGCTTTCCCAGCCGGGGGCAACGTTACAGTTGCAGAACTCGTGGACAAGGGCCTGGTGCGCAAGAACCAGCCGGTCAAAGTATTGGGCTCTGGAGACATCTCAGTGGCCATCAACATTACCGCTGACGCATTCTCCAAATCAGCAGTCGAGAAAATCGCGGCTGCCGGTGGTACGACCACTGCCGCGTAGCACCGTCCAACACTAGGACAGTGCACACGCACAACGGCCCTCGATCCTGACGAGTATCGTCACAGATCGAGGGCCGTGGCATTTAACGTTAGAATTCAGTTCGTGCCTAAAATGGGTACGAGTGTGTACGTAAGATTCGGTATTTACCCGAAATCATTACAGTGCGCCAAGCACTATTGTCAGGAGGACACTTGTTCAGCACGATAGTCAGGGTTTTAAAAACCCCAGACCTGCGGACCAAGATCCTGTTTACACTGGGCGTCATCACTATCTACCGCATCGGTGTATTCATTCCAGCCCCGAGCGTGGATTACGGCAACGTCCAAATGTGCCTTGCCCAAGGTGAAACCACCGGTGGGCTCTACTCATTTGTGAACATGTTCTCTGGTGGGGCGCTGCTGCAAGTGTCCATCTTCGCTCTGGGCATCATGCCCTATATTACCGCGTCCATCATTACGCAGTTGCTACGCGTGGTCATCCCCGCATTTGAACGGCTACAAAAAGAAGGACCAGAGGGCCAAGCCCGTCTGACCCAGTACACTCGCTATCTGACCGTTGGTCTGTCATTGCTCAACGCGACGACGATTGCCACCTTGACGCGTTCCGGGGCACTTTTGAACTGCAATATGTCGCTGCTCTCCGACGACGGGATCTGGGCCACCCTCGTATTAGTACTGACACTTGCGGTCGGTGCCATCGTCATCATGTGGATGGCTGAGCAGGTCACCGAGCGCGGTATTGGCAACGGTATGTCGCTGATGATTTTCGTATCCATCGCAGCCGGATTTCCTGCTGGTCTGGGTTCAATCTGGCAAACTCAAGGCTGGCGTACCTTCATTGTCGTGATGATCATCGGTATTGCTGTGATGATGCTTATTGTTTTTGTCGAAGACTCGCAGCGGCGTATACCGGTACAATACGCTCGGCGACAGATTGGCCGACGCACAGTAGGCTCAACCACAACCTACATCCCTATCAAAGTCAATATGGCCGGGGTCATCCCCGTCATTTTTGCTTCCTCAATTCTGATGCTGCCCCAGATACTTATCCAGTTCAATATGCCAAATGATGGCTCCGAGCCCGCCCAATGGGTCGTATGGTTGCAGCAATATTTCGGTAGCGGATCGCATCCGGTATACATGGCCGTCTTCTTCCTGATGACGATCTTCTTTACCTACTTCTACGTAACTATCACCTTCAACCCACAAGATGTTTCCGACAACATGAAACGTCAAGGTGGGTTCATCCCCGGTGTTCGTGCCGGCCGACCAACGGTACAGTACCTGCAATATGTGATCTCACGAGTGACTTTTGTCGGTTCCCTTTATTTAGGTCTCATTGCCATGATCCCACTCATTGCGTTTGTACTGATTGGAGCCGATCAGAATTTCCCATTTGGAGGTACCTCCATTCTGATTATGGTTGGTGTAGCGTTGAATACCATTAAACAAATCGACGCACAGATGGAACAGCGGCATTACGAAGGATTGCTGCGTTAGGCTGAGTCTAAGACCACACGAAACCAATCAAGAACAGGACAGATCATGACTCGATTGCTCATCATGGGCCCTCCAGGCTCCGGTAAAGGCACCCAGGCAGTGCGAATTGCTGACAAGATGGCCATCCCTGCTATATCCACCGGAGATATCTTTCGCTATAACGTCAAAGAGCTCACCGAACTCGGCAAAGAAGCCAAATCCTATATCGACGCCGGAAACTTCGTGCCCGATGAAGTAACGAACCGTATGGTCGCTGACCGTCTGCATCAAAGCGACGCCACCGTTGGATTTTTACTCGATGGCTATCCACGTACCGCCGGGCAGGTAGACGCTCTAAATACCATCCTGGAAGAACAAGGCGAATCGCTGACGGCTGTCCTCGTGCTAGAAGTCCCGGATGAAGAAATCATTGAACGGCTCATGGCGAGAGCCGAAACTGAGGGTCGCTCCGATGACACCGAAGATGTCATTAAACATCGCCTGGAGCTTTACCATAAAGAAACCTCGGACCTTATAGAGTCCTACGTTGAGCAAGGTATCGTTGGTCGTGTTGACGGCACTGGTGCCATTGATGACATTACGGAACGTCTGCTGCAGACAATCTACAACATTCGTGCACGCACCGGGACGTTACCTGTTATCAAGCCACGCACAGATAACTAATGACACCAGAAACAACCGATCCACACTTTGTGGGTCGGTTTTTCGTTGTCCGATTACGAGGTGGGCCTAGCTTGGAAATCTGTCGGCAACGAACTACGCTGTAAAATCGTTCAATATTTTTGGTCGCGACCAGTCACATACACGGCGTGACCCAACGGGTTGTAAAAGGTGCAAACACCACATGTCACGTCAGATCGAACTGAAAACCAATGCCCAACTGACCAAGATGAACCAAGCAGGGCTCATTTTGCATGAAGGCCTCGACGCTGTCGTGACGGCAGCAAAGCCAGGAGTCACTACTCACCAGTTGGATCAGGTTTTCCGCGCCGTGCTGGACAAACATGGTGCCGCATCAAACTTCTTAGGCTATTACGGGTTTCCTGCAACCATCTGTGCTTCAGTCAATGACGAGGTCGTCCATGGCATCCCGGGGGATCGGGTCCTTGAAGATGGTGACGTTATTTCCGTAGACGCGGGCGCCATCATTGATGGTTGGCATTCAGACTCGGCCCGTACGGTACTGGTCGGCAACGTATCTGCGGCTAATAAACGACTTTCGACCATAACCGAAGACGCCATGTGGGCAGGTATTGCTGCTTTTGCAAAAGCAAGACACGTTGGCGAAATCGGGAATGCCATTGAAGATTATGTTCATTCCCAAGACGGTGAACCACTGGGGATATTAGAAGACTATGTTGGCCACGGCATCGGCTCAGCTATGCATCAGGCACCAGATGTTTTTAACTACCGTTCAGGTATGCGTGGACCACGGATTAAAGCCGGCATGGTGCTAGCCATCGAACCCATGTTGGTTCGTGGGAACATTGAGACCAAAACCCTGGACGACGATTGGACTGTAGTTACCATCGACGGCAAAACCGCTTCGCAGTGGGAACACTCCGTAGCCCGACATAAAGGCGGCATCTGGGTGATCACCGCACCTGATGGGGGAGCCTCCCAGTTGGCACGATTTGGAGTCACACCCGTGCCAATCCCACAAAACTAATACGCTGTCAACACCATTTGGCATTATTTGTAAACGTGCGCTAATATAGTTCCTTGGCTGATTGTGCCCTTCGGCTTATCGGTATGCCCGATTCTCCAGACGGTCAAGGACAAACTCAGCGCATACACTCATGCTTTTGTAGTTGCCTATCGTTGTGCGGTACTGCAGCAACAAAAGACAACAGATTGTGGAGGACATGGCTAGAAAAGAAGGCGTCATTGAAGTTGAAGGAACCGTTTCGGAGGCATTGCCGAACGCAATGTTTCGGGTTCGGTTAGATAACGACCACGTCGTGCTCGCCACTATTTCCGGCAAAATGCGTCAACACTATATTCGCATCCTGCCTGAAGACCGTGTGGTGGTCGAGCTTAGCCCATATGACCTCGAACGAGGTCGTATTGTCTACCGCTATAAATAAAAATATCCACCTCTGGAACGCTCAAGGAGGAACCCAGTGAAGGTTCAGCCAAGCGTGAAGCGGATCTGCGATGATTGCAAAGTCATTCGCCGCCACGGCAACGTCATGGTGATCTGCTCTAACCCACGCCACAAACAGCGTCAGGGCTAAGCCCTAACGCAAAGATATATGAGCCCATAATAGGGCCACAGCAACACAGAGTGGAAACACTCAACCTTCGGACAAGACAAAGGCCGAAGACTTGCTCGCTGATCGGAAATAGTGACTTGGATGTGTCGAGTTCTTCACATCTAGTACTGGACTAGTCAGCCGGAAACTTTCCCGAGCAAGGACGTGTTGATGAAGACCTTTGTCATAAAGAACAGGAGAACGGCCATATGGCACGTCTAGCAGGCGTTGATATTCCACGTGAAAAACGTGTCGTCATCGCTCTCACCTACATTTATGGTGTTGGCAAAAGCCGCTCGGTCCAGGTCTTGGACGAAACCGGCATTGACGCAAATACGCGCGTTAAAGATCTTTCGGATGACGAACTAGTGAAACTGCGCGACTACATTGAAGGCAACCTTCAGGTTGAAGGAGACCTCCGCCGTGAAGTTGCGGCAGATATTCGTCGCAAAGTTGAAATTGGCTCCTACCAGGGTCTGCGCCACCGCCGTGGTCTGCCAGTCCGCGGTCAGCGCACCAAAAACAACGCACGTACCCGTAAGGGCCCGAAGAAGACTGTTGCCGGACGCAAGAAGTAAGTACTTCACGTCTCGCTCAGTCGCTGATAATCCAAGCTTTTTGTAGGAGAGCATTCTATGGCAAAGGCACGCGGTGCGGCCCCTCGTAAGGGACGTCGCTCCAAGAAGAACATTACACAGGGCCAAGCCCACATCAAATCGACCTTTAATAACACCATCGTTTCCATTACCGACACCACCGGTGGCGTAATCTCCTGGGCATCAGCCGGAGAGATGGGATTCAAAGGTTCCCGTAAATCGACCCCGTTTGCTGCTCAAACCGCGGCTGAACATGCTGCCAAACGAGCCCAGGAACATGGGCTGCGCAAAGTTGACGTCTTCGTCAAGGGACCAGGTTCCGGACGTGAAACTGCGATCCGTTCACTGCAGGCTGCTGGCCTGGAGGTCGGTTCCATCCAGGACGTCACCCCGGTTGCACACAACGGTGCGCGCCCGGCAAAGCGTCGTCGCGTCTAAGGCTTTTGAGCACCCTTACAGCCATGACACAACAGCCATGTCGTGTTGCGGTTGTAGATCCCCAAGAAATTAATTTCCATCGTTTCCCCCAACTGCGCGCATCAAATGGCGGATAGCGCGCCGAAAGGAAATGTCAGTGCTCATTGCACAGCGCCCCACGTTGACTGAAGAACCCGTTTCGGAAACCCGTTCCCGGTTCGTCATCGAACCACTAGAACCGGGCTTCGGCTACACCCTTGGTAACTCACTGCGTCGCACCCTGCTGTCATCGATCCCAGGTGCTGCTGTCACCTCGGTACGTATTGACCAGGTCCTTCACGAGTTCACCACTATCCAGGGTGTAAAAGAAGACGTCACTGAGGTCATCTTGAACGTCAAGCAACTGTCGGTATCATCCCAGCATGATGAGCCAGTTGTAGCGTACCTGCGCAAGCAGGGCCCCGGTGTAGTCACTGCAGCAGACATCACCCCACCGGCAGGTGTCGAGGTACACAACCCCGATCTGCATATTGCTACCCTCAATGAAAAAGGTAAGTTCGATATGGAACTTACCATTGAACGTGGCCGTGGCTATGTCACCGCTGCACAAAACAAGAGCCCGGACGCCGAGATTGGCCGTATTCCGGTCGACTCGATTTACTCGCCAGTCATGGTGGTAACTTTCAAAGTCGATGCCACTCGTGTAGAACAGCGCACAGACTTTGACAAGCTCACTTTCGATGTCGAAACCAAAGAGTCCATGGCACCGCGCGATGCCCTTGCCTCTGCGGGTTCGACTTTGGTGGAGTTGTTCGGTCTAGCTCGCGAACTCAACGTCGAAGCCGAAGGTATTGAAGTCGGCCCGTCGCCAGTAGATACCACCGTTGCAGCAGACTTGGCACTACCGGTTGAGGACCTTGAACTCACCGTACGGTCATATAACTGCCTGAAGCGCGAAGGCATCAACACCGTTGGTGAACTCGTTGCACGTTCCGAAACTGACCTGATGGATATCCGTAACTTCGGTGCAAAGTCCATTGATGAAGTTAAGGAAAAACTCGTAGGCCTTGGTCTGTCACTCAAAGACGGCGGCCCGGGCAGCTTCGACTCGCCATTTGACTCCCAGGAGTCAGACGAGTACGGACTGTAAGTCATTTTGAACCACTGATGCTTCGGCACTGCAGCCGAAGGTCATACAAGGAGTATTCATGCCAACCCCAACAAAAGGACCGCGCCTGGGCGGCGGACCGGCACACCAGCGTCACATGCTGGCTAACCTGTCGCTAAGCCTGTTCGAGCACAAGTCCATCAAGACCACGCTGACTAAGGCCAAACGCCTCCAGCCATACGCCGAGCGCCTTGTCACCTTCGCAAAACAGGGTGACTTAACCGCTCGTCGTAAAGTCCAAGGCCTTATTGCAGGTAACTCACGCACTAACAAGTCTGTTGTGCACGAACTGTTCACTGTTATTGGCCCAGCCATGGCAAACCGTGAAGGCGGTTATACCCGCATCACAAAGATCGGCAACCGTGCCGGTGACAACGCCCCAATGGCCGTCATCGAACTGGTTATGGAACCGGTCTCGCCAAAGCAAGCCGTTGTTAGTGAAGCCGAGGGCGTAGCTGAACACGCTGCGCCCGGTGAGCAATCAGCCGAAGCGGCTGAAGATACCGTAGCGACTGAAGACGTCACTGAAGAAGCCGACCAGGCTGAAGAGAACGACAAATAAGTCTTCGCTACGCATAGTATTCAAGCCCTGTACCTATGTGCAGGGCTTGAATACTTTTAACGTACGACCAGGATATTCATGAACGACGACACGTTACTTCGGGTTCGCATTGATCTAGCCTACGACGGAACAAACTTTCACGGCTGGGCTACTCAGCCAGGCCTACCCACAGTGCAAGACACCGTAGAAACAGGGCTGGCGACCATTTTTCGGCATCCGGTAGCAGTCACCGTGGCCGGACGTACTGATGCTGGAGTCCACGCCGCAAACCAGGTCATTCATTTCGACATTGCCAAGCATCGCTGGCACAAACTGGTTGGCAATGCACCTCACAGAACACCAGAAGAGGCAATGGTAGCAAAGCTCAACGGTGTCCTTGCCAAAGAATCTGGTGCCATCCGCATTCTGAGTGCCCAACAAACAGTACGGGAATTTGATGCTCGATTCTCTCCGTTGACCAGACGGTACCGGTACCGCATCAACATTGGTACACCGGACCCGCTGACCCGGCACTTCACTTATCATCATCGCAAACCTGTGGATGTGGTCAGGATGGCTACTGAAGTACAGGGTCTGGCTGGACTGCACGATTTCGGTGCGTTCTGCAAGCCTCGGCCCGGGGCCACTACGATCCGTACGCTGCATAATTTTGAGCTGGAAACAACCGGTGACCTAGTCATCGTGCACCTGGCTGCAGACGCGTTTTGTCATCATATGGTTCGGGCTCTTGTGGGCGCGCTGCTACAGGTGGGGGATGGGACTAGGCCACCAGGATGGTTGCGGGACCGGTTATTCCATCCTGTCCGAGATTCCAATATGGTGCTCGCTCCGGCCCACGGACTAATTTTGCACGGCGTAGATTATCCCAATGACGATGCCGTGGGCCCGCGTGCACGACAGACCCGCGCTAAACGTGATGAGCAGCATTTTGGTCACGACTAATACGCTGTGCAGCTGCATTTAGTACCGTGACCACTGCGGCGGTATTGGCGCTGACTTCTTGCTGGTCTGTGACAAGTTCAAGACGCGTCGTCGGGCGGGTAGTGATCGGCTTGGTGACCACACCGGGAAAAGAAAAAGAAGAAAATGACGCCGGCAAGATGGATGCGCCCACGCCTGCGGCGACTAAGCCCATGACATTCTCTTGATTAACCGCCCGTTGGGCAATCCGAGGCGGTTGGCCGATAGGGTGGAAGATCTCCATAATATTGGTGACATAGCCAGGCATCGATTGATATGGAAATAGTACCAAAGGCACTTCGGCTAATTGTGCCGGCGAAACTTCGTCTTGGCCAGCTAATTGGTGGTTTGTGGGCACTACGACCACCATTTGTTCTGTAAGCAGCGTCGTGAACTGTAGTCCAGCTTGCAGGGGCGCATCACGCATGATGCCGATATCCAACCGGTTTTCTAACAGTGCTTCCACTTGTTCACCGGTAGCCATGGGGTTGAGCTCTAAATGAATTCCGGGATGTTGTGTACGCACATCCCGGACACCGGCAGGAATCAAGGCATAACTTGCTGATGAGACAAAACCGACCCGAACTCGACCGCGACGGCCTGCTTTAATCTCCCGAATATCTTCAACGGCCTCATCGAGGTCTTGCAGGATAGGCCGAATTAAATCTCGAAACCGAGACCCCTCGGAGGTTAGTGAAACACGGCGAGATGTCCGGTCAAATAGGGTCAAGCCCAGTTCTTCCTCCAACCGTTTAATGTGTACGGTTAGCGGCGGCTGGGAGATATTCAGTCGCGCAGCAGCGCGACCAAAATGAAGTTCTTCGGCAACGGCCAGGAAATATTCGAGTTGACGTAATTCCACGATACGATCTTTCTGGTCGGTATACCCAAGCTCGACCAACACAACTCTAGCGCAGAATTGCTTAGCATCTACTGTTTTGCGATGCATCTGAATCCGTAGTAACATAAGTTGCTGTTGTGCGTGTCCTCCCGGATCGCAAGCGCAGCAGGACCCGACGCAGTTGCATCGTCGAAGGGTCGTTGCCGCACCGGGCAGAACGGACCCGGCTTCACGCCAGCCCTCACCTGGTGTACCGGAGATGCACTGTTAACTTAACAGCAAGGTCGCGTTGTTATTTCTCACGGCTACGCGTGCGTTTGCTGACCGAACACCGACACACGAAGGCTAATACATAGTGCGTACGTTTACACCCACGCCAGACGACGTTGATCGTCAATGGCACGTCATTGACGCCACTGATGTGGTGCTAGGACGTCTTGCCAGCCAGGTGGCAACGCTGCTGCGCGGCAAGCACAAGCCCACTTTTGCACCTCACATGGACATGGGCGACTACGTCGTCGTTGTCAATGCTGACAAAGTTGCGTTGACTGGCGCCAAACTCGAACAGAAGCATGCTTACCGGCACTCCGGTTATCCGGGTGGTCTCACCTCGACATCTTATGCTGAACTGCTAGAGAAAAACCCAGTTCGCGCCGTCGAAAAAGCAATTAGGGGCATGTTGCCGTCCAACCGCTTGTCTGACCAGGTTATTAAAAAACTCAAGGTCTACGAAGGCACCGAACACCCACACGCTGCACAGCAGCCCAAAGAATTCGTCATCGATCAGGTTGCCCAGTAGGGTCATACTCTAAGTTCAAGGAGAACCCATGACTGAAAACGTCAATGAGATCACTGAGGACCAGGAGCTGACCAGCTACACCTCGGAATCTGAAGCTACACCCACCACTCAAGAAGTCACTGAACGTCCAGCACTGACCCAGTCCGGTCAGGCTGTTGGCCGTCGCAAGCGCGCCATTGCCCGCGTTCGCCTGGTCCCAGGTACCGGCGAATGGAAAATCAATGGCCGCGACCTTGACTCATACTTCCCGAATAAACTGCACCAGCAGGAAGTCAACGATCCATTTAGTGTTCTCGAGCTTAACGGCGCATACGACGTCGTTGCGCTGGTTCACGGTGGAGGACCTTCCGGCCAGGCCGGTGCCGTTCGCCTGGGCGTTGCCCGTGCACTCAACGAGATTGACCGCGAGAATAATCGTGGCCCGCTGAAAAAAGCAGGCTTCCTCACTCGTGACGCCCGCGCCGTAGAGCGCAAGAAGGCCGGTCTCAAGAAGGCTCGTAAAGCGCCACAATACTCGAAGCGTTAATTCGCCTACAGTTTTCGAAACATCCGTCAGCATTTTGCTGGCGGATGTTTTACTTTAACGCCTACAACGCGAGTCCACCATACCGTCGCAAAGCCACCATATAACTGGGACGCAGACCACGATACGATCGGAATACAACAGAGTCGACCTGCAACGGATAAGGGTGTGACACAACAGTTATGGGCCGATCCGACGATCAATTGCACATGGCCATCGATACCGGTGGAACGTTCACAGACGTGGCAGTACGTGGCACAGATGGCGAATTGTCTGTGTGGAAATTACCGTCTACGCCCGAAGCGCCTGACGATGCGGTACTGGATGGTGTACAAGGTGGACTAGAACGTGTCGGGCGGGATCCGGCAGCACTAAGCAGATTTGTACATGGCAGTACCGTAGCTACCAACACTGTGCTCACCCGAGATGGGGCCCGAGTTGGGATGGTCACCACAAAAGGGTTCCGGGACATCCTGGCCATCGCGCATCAGGCCAGACCATCAATTTATGATCAACACCTGCGCCGACCCGAACCGCTTATAGCACGGCAACATATCGTTGAAGTCCCACAGCGTATGGACGCTGATGGCAACATCTTGGAAGAGCTTGACGAAGCAGCATTACAACAAGCCGCCCAAACACTGAGGGACCTTGAATTAGACGTCGTTGTCGTGTCCTTTATGAATGCCTACGCCAACTCTGCGCACGAACAGCACGCGGTAGAAATCTTAGACGAATCAGGTGTCGCGGAGCGTGTGGTAGCGGCTACCTCAATTGCCGCGGAAATGCGTGAATATGAGCGTACCTCCACGGCTGCCATTAATGCCTTTATCACCCCAAAAATCTCCGGATACATCCAACGTCTTGAACAGGGCTTAAGTGCAGCAGGTGTGACTACCGGATGGCGCATCATGCAGTCCTCCGGGGGGCTACTGAACCCAACGGATGCAGCCGAGCATCCGGCCCGTACCGTACTCTCTGGGCTTGCTGGGGGAGTAGTGGGAGCAGCCAACTGGGCAAAACACTTAGGCTTATCACGGGTAGTGTCGTTTGATATTGGCGGGACCTCAACAGATATTGCCCTAATTCGTGATGGCATACCCGATGAAACACTAGCCTCCGAGATTGCCGGGCTACCACTGACGTTACCCTCCGTAGACGTCCATACTATCGGCGCCGGTGGCGGGTCAATTGCCTGGCTAGATTCCGGGGGTGGACTACGGGTTGGGCCACACTCAGCCGGAGCAGCGCCCGGGCCGATTAGCTACCAGCGGGGTGGAAAACAACTGACGGTAACCGATGCCCATGCCATACTCGGTCGGCTTGGTGACGAACTGCTGGGCGGTGAATTCAGCCTGGATATCGACGCTGCGCGTACAGCCATGACCCAATGGGGTGAGACGATGGAGCTTACTGCCGAACAGACGGCGGAGGGCATCCTGCAAGTAATTACGGCAACCATGGCCCGAGGCATTCGTAAAGTATCGGTAGAACGCGGTATCGATCTACGCAGCTGCGATCTGATGGCCTTTGGTGGGGCCGGACCACTACACGGTGCCGATCTGGCTAGAGAACTCAATATGAAATCGGCAGTGATCCCACCGCGGCCAGGGATAGCATCGGCGGTGGGCATGCTGGATGCGCCAATCCGGCACGATTATTCAACCAACGTGGAAATCAGCACAACCGACGGCCTCACCGGACTGCAAGATACGTTTGATGATATGCGTGATCGTGCTGTCGCCCAGCTTGATGATCCGCATGCTGAAACTCACTTCGAGCTTTTAGTAGATGCCCGATATATCGGTCAATCGTATGAACTTACTGTCGCCTGGGACGCTGACTGGCAACGGCAACGCGAGATCTTTGAACAAACCCACGAACAAAACTATGGCTTCGCTGACCCAGATGCACTCATGGAAATCGTGGTTGCACGGCTGGTTGTGACTCAGCAGCCCGAACACGGTGAACTGGAATCTGTTGCAACGATTAGCTCCGAAGTAACACCAGATACATACCGCGATGTTTATATTGAAGAGACCTGGCGTGAAGTGCCGATCTATGACAGAAGTACTTTCGGGCCAGAAACCGTCGTCGAGGGGCCGGCCATCATTGAACAATTTGATTCCACGGTCTATATTCGACCCGATCAGGTTGCTACTAATGACACCTATGATTTTCTACACATCCGGCAGACTACGGATCAGGAGCAATCATGAATCAAGAAACACTGAACCCGGTAGAACTTGAAGTTGCACGCAACAGGCTGGAATCCATCTCCGAGGAAGTCGGCACCGCCCTGATCCAGACTAGCTACTCACCCAATATCAAAGACCGACGAGACTGCTCGGCGGGAATTTATGGGCCAGATGGCATGCTGATCTCCCAGGCAGAGCACATCCCGCTGCATTTAGGTCTGATGCCCACGCTGATTAAAAACGTGTTGGGCTCCTATGGCGCGGACAACCTGGCTGAGGGAGATGTACTAATTACCAACAACCCCTACCTGGGTGGATCACATCTGCCAGATTTTTGTGTGATTACCCCGGTATTTTGGCAAGCCAATTTAATTGCTGTGGTAGCCAATATGGCTCACCACGTCGATGTTGGTGGGCTAACGCCAGGCTCCATGGCTACTCACGCCACGGAAATATATCAAGAGGGTATCCGTGTCCCGCCGGTCAAACTTTTTTCAACCGGTCAGCTAGATGACGAACTTCTAGCCGTACTGCTCACCAATATCCGTACTGCTGATAAAACTCGTGGCGATATTATGGCCCAAGTCGCAGCCAACAGACTTGGCGAACGTCGAATCCACGAGTTGCTAGAAGAATGGGGCACCCAGCGGTTCGAAGTGTCCACCACGGCATTGGTCGACTACGCTGCGCGACGTACTCGAGCCGCCATCGAACAACTCCCGAATGGAACAGGCACATTTACTGACTATTTAGAACACGATGGAAATCACGAGACGCCACTTGCTATTACCGTCACAGTCACGGTATCCGGCGAACGCCTGACCGCCGATTTTACTCAAACCACAGACCAAGTATCCGGAGCGGTCAACTGCTCCTGGGCACTAACCGAGGGCTGCGTCGCCTACGTGATCAAACTGCTCACTGACCCTTCGCTACCTTCCAACGCAGGTCTAATGGAACCCATCGAGGTCACGACCCGGCCCGGTTCGTTGGTAGCGGCCAACTTTCCAGCTCCAGTGTCCAATGGAAATATACAGACGTCCCAACGTATCGTAGATGCTCTGCTAGGTGCCTTTTATGAATTTGCCGCCGACCGGGTACCCGCAGCGTCATCGGGTTCCATGGCAATTATGACCATCGGTGGTTACGACGATGCTACCGATCAATACTTTTCATATGTAGAAACCTACGGTGGTGGGCAAGGGGCCATGCCGGATCAGGACGGCGCCTCAGCTATTCACACCCATATGACAAATACTCGAAATACCCCCTGCGAAGTTATTGAACGCGAATATCCGCTACGAGTTGAGGCCTACCGTATTGCCAGTTCGACGGGTGGCGCCGGGCAGTATCACGGTGGTGATGGTCTGATCCGCACGCTGACCCTAACCCGCGGCAAGGCCCAGGTGGTGGCCGGAACCTCGCGCGTGACCACCGCACCGTGGGGGCTCAACGGTGGCGACGACGGTACGCCTGGCAAAGTGATCCGACAC
>DEPX01000170.1:0-2660 GCA_002358975.1 Micrococcaceae bacterium UBA3381
CAACTGCTGGCTGACCATCATGTGGATGCGCTGGTATTTCCGGCCACTCCGGCACCGGCACCATTACTAGGCTCTGAGGGCATAGTCGAGCATTTAGGTCAGCCGACACCGATCTTTCCGCTGTATACCCGGCACACCGGTCAAGGCACCATGCTGGGTGTGCCCATGGTGACATTGCCGCTACCGGTGGCAACCGACCAGCTTCCCGTCGGGCTGACCGTCCAAGGGCCGCGGCATACCGACCAGCAGCTATTGAGCCTAGCCGAGCACCTGCAAATGCTGCTATCAGCAGCCGTATAAGAACATAGGCGAGTAGACTCTTGGCATGCAGTTCTTGACGGTTATCACCGCGGTAATTGGGATAATTGGAGTCATCGCTGCGGCAATAGGAATCAGCAGAATCGTCCGAGATCCGCGTCGCATTGCCGCCTATGCCTATACCATTGTCGGGCTCGGGGCCACCTTGCTCAGCCTTGGCGCCATACTGTATTTGGAAAGCGGCCAGCCCAGGCTTTTGGCGCTGACCCTAGTGGTATCCATTGGGCTGCTGCTCATCGGTAACCTGTTGGGTTACCCGCTGTTGGTTGGGTTTCTCCTCTGGGCAGGTTTCACCACGCTGCGACGCGAATCGCGCAGTCTGGCAAATTTCCTAGCCTTAGTGGCCGGACTGGTATTACTCTTTCTGCCGTTCACCCTGACCCTGATTGAACCCGATCAGGTAGTCCGCAACGATGTGTCATACCACCTGCAATACGGGCTCTATGTTGGGGTGGTCTTATTGGTAACCTACGTGGCGTTTTGCTTTAGTGCCTTTGCTATTGCCTCGGTAGCATACCGTTGGCGACACAGCCGGCACCCGGCCCAAGCAATCATTATCCTGGGCTCGGGGTTGATTCATGGCCAAGTCTCTCCCCTACTTGCCGGTCGACTGCAGCGTGGCATCACGGCCTATCGCAATGACCCTGGCCACCCAATACTGATCACCTCGGGAGGCCAGGGTGACGACGAGTCACGCTCCGAAGGTGCCGCAATGCGCGATTATCTGATTGATCACGATATAGACCCCGAGGACATCGTTGCGGAACAGGGCTCCAGTAGCACCGCCGAAAACCTCATCAATTCCCGGCAACTACTGCCCGCGCCCACCGCACCGGTTACCGTAGTGACCTCTAGCTACCATGTCTTTCGTGCTGCTCTACTAACCCGGGCCCTCGGCCTGCAAGCCCACGTGGTTGGAGCCCCCACCGCATGGTACTACCTGCCCGGGGCGGTCATCCGCGAGTTTATCGCGGTGATGCGCGACCACCTACGCATTCATGCGGTTGTGGTGGCCGCGATCATCGTGCTGGCCATTGCCTTTACCGCCTTGATTGTGCCCGCCACGGTCGTGCCATCCTAGGAAACGCGTCTAAGCTTGGCCCGGTTTCAACTCGATAAATAGGGCATCGGCTTCAGCACACAGGGTCTCACCGTGCCACAATTGCCCGGTGATAAAGCGTTTACGCCCCTCGGTCGACTCCACGTGGGCGCGTAGCTGAAGGCGTTCACCGATCGGGGTGACATTGCGGTACTGGGTGGTCAAATATGCGGTGCGGCAGATGCGTAGCTCAGTACCCATCGCCAACCGGCCCATCACCGTGTCGAAGAGCACCGACACCACCCCGCCGTGCATCGCATTATTCATGCCCGCAAAATAATTGCCCGCCACGGTATGGGCCCGCAGCTCATCGTCGTCAACATAATCCATGGTTATCGTGGGCATTAACGCCTGGGTTTTGGAACCACCCATACTGCCGCGACCATAAATACGGTGCTGTTCATCCACCGCCTGGTCTTCCAACATCTGGCGCAACGAGGCCAGCGTCGTCGTCAGCTGTGTCAACTGCTCCTGGCTGGGATCTGCAGCCACCAGGGCATCATGGAATGCTGTCACCTCGTGCATCATCTCCACATACGCCCGGGTATGGGCGGTATCAGGTAGTGGCAGACGACGATAACGTGCCACCTGGATGGCATCCGATTCGGACGGCCTGGTGCTGGTCATTACGCTCCTTTTAGATCTGCAAAATGGCGCGGGCGATCACAAAGTAGATGATCAGCCCGGTGGCATCCACGAACGTTGAAATAAATGGGTTGGAGAACACCGCCGGATCCACTTTAATGGCCCGAGCAATCAACGGCATGATCCCACCAACACTAGCCGCCACACTACAAACCGCCAGTAACGTCAGCCCAATCACCAACCCGACGTCGAATTCAAATACCAGTGCGGTAATGATGAAACCGAGTCCACCCAGCAAGAGTCCCAGCATGAACCCGGCACGCAACTCGCGGGTGAGCACCCGGAACATATCGCGGGGCTCAATATCGTGTAACGCCAAGGCCCTGGTGACCGTGGTGGCCGCCTGGTTCCCCGTATTCCCACCGGTACCAATCAGCAGCGGCACAAATAATGCCAACACCGTGACCTGTTCCAAAGTTTCTTCAAAGACGGACAGCACCTGCACGGTCAGGGTCGCCCCGATAGCCAACACCAGCAGCCAGGTAATCCGGCTGCGCACCAGGCGCGATACCGGGGTGGAAAGATACGGCCGGCGCAGCGGTTCCACACCACCCTGACGGGAGACGTCCTCGGATTCCTCATGCTCCAAAATCCGTAC
>DEPX01000170.1:2791-2939 GCA_002358975.1 Micrococcaceae bacterium UBA3381
GCGGTGCCGGTGTGTTCCATCAGCTCTTGGACACGCTGCGAATCCTCGCCACTGATCAGCTGTCGCAAGCTGACCGCCCCGACGACTCGCCGGCCTGTATCAATCACCGGCAAATAATAAATAGTCCCGGCGTGTGCCAGCCGCTCGT
>DEPX01000200.1 GCA_002358975.1 Micrococcaceae bacterium UBA3381
GGCGCGTTAGTCTCACGACTCAACAATGATGTGATTGGTGCACAAACTGCCATTGCCCGAACACTTCCGACAGTAGTAATGAATGTCGTCACTTTGGGTGTGACCCTGGTAGTTATGCTCACCACGTCGTGGCAGATCACGCTGGTGTCTCTGTTGTTATTGCCGGTGTTTCTTTTTCCGGCACGGTCCATTGGAACCCGCATTGCAGGTTTGACTCGCGAACGCGCCAAGCGTAATGCGGCTATGGGTGATCAAATGACCGAGCGTTTTTCAGCTCCAGGGGCCACACTGGTCAAACTCTTCGGTGAACAGAACCACGAAGCCAATATTTTTGCGGCACGTTCCGATAGTGTGCGTTCCTCCGGTGTGGAGATAAGCATATGGACTTCAGTATTTATGACCATGTTGACGCTGGTGTCGTCCCTGGCTTTAGCCGCTGTCTACGGTATTGGTGGCTATCAGGCACTGACAGGTTCCTTGAATGCAGGCGATGTCGTAACGATGGCACTGTTGCTTACTCGGCTATATGCGCCCCTGACGGGTCTAGCAACTGCTCGGGTGGAACTCATGAGCGCTTTAGTATCTTTTGAGCGCATATTTGAGGTGCTTGATCTCAGGCCCATGATCACTGACCCAGAACAGCCACAGGCCATTGCGGCTGGGGGAGTGCGCATTGAATTTAAAGACGTGGATTTCCAGTATCCGGCAGCTTCAGATGTGTCGCTTGCCAGTTTAGAAGAGGTAGCCGTACTCGATAACAGAGCATCAGATCAAGTACTTTACGGGCTCAACTTCACTATTGAACCAGGACAAACCGTGGCCTTAGTGGGTTCGTCTGGCGCAGGAAAATCAACGATTGCCAGCCTTGTGTCTCGGCTGTATGACGTTACGGGCGGTTCCATCACCTTAAACGGTGTAGATCTGCGGGATGCTGCTGCTGATGATATCCATAACCGTGTCGGTATGGTCACACAGGACGCCCATTTATTCCACGCTTCGATTCGTGACAACCTTACCCTGGGACACCGGGAGGTGACTGATGCGCGGGTATGGCAGATTCTAGAGCACGCCCGTTTAGCGGAGGTCGTAGAAGAGATGCCAGATGGACTCGACACTATCGTTGGGGAGCGCGGTTATCGACTTTCAGGAGGGGAAAGACAACGCCTGGCTATTGCAAGGCTACTCGTGGCTGCACCGGACGCGGTGATTCTTGATGAGGCAACGGCGTCGTTGGATTCCACAAATGAAGCCGCTGTTCAGCTTGCTTTAGACCAAGCTCTACAGTCGCGAACAGCCCTGGTCATTGCTCATCGGTTATCGACGATTGTTGATGCAGATGAAATATTAGTAATCGAAGATGGCCACATCATTGAGCGGGGAACCCATGATCAACTGCTGTCAGCTAACGGTCGCTATACTGAGCTTTACACAACGCAGTTTCAGCAACACTAGGAGCCCATACAGTATCAAGTTACGTGACCAGTAGCCTTTTGGACAGCGGCTTCAAAAGAGACTTACCACCTGGTACTGTACTGGATCTAGGCGCAGAGGAAGGGCTGACGTTATCTGGCTTGCACCACAAGGACGGCAAGCCACCGGGGTCGATGTTTTACCTTTAGCCGGCCAACGCGCACATTGTGCTGCATTGGCACAGGGGCTTTCTAAGCAGTAAGCACGTCTCGTTGTCGCGGACATTGTTCCGTGGGATTCTAACCAGACGTTCGATCTTGTCACGGCCGCATTTTTGCAATCCCCGGTCCATTTCGATCGTACATTTGTCTGAAATGCTGCAAATCAACTTGTAGGGCCGGGCGGACACCTGCCACCGAACTGAGTGATACGTGTTCGTCGCTCCGATGACAACTAGTGTGCTTAAACATAACAATGTGCGACCCCTCGAGGGGGTCACACATTGTTATAAATAAAGAAACTAGTCGGTTACGGGGCTGAGCGTACCATCAGACTTGGTGATGAACGAACGCAAGAACCACTGGAACAGTTCAAGGCCTCGGGTAACCTCAACCAGGATATCTTCGGTCATTGGGTCGACCTTGCCGGATTCAGCAATAGCGTTCCGGAAATCTTCGATGACACCGGTATAGACGTCATTGAGAGCAGATATATGTGCCAGAGTTGAGGCGCGACCCAGAGGATAGTCTTCCCAGGTACGGCCAGTGACGATTGAGCCAGGGGTGCCTTTGGGAGAGGCGCCCATCGTAGCGATGCGTTCAGCAACGAGGTCTGACCAGCCGCGTACTTCTTCAACCTGTGGATCAAGCATCTCGTGTACAGAAATAAACTCTGGTCCGACAACATTCCAATGAGCATGCTTGAGCGTCAAATGCAGGTCATTCAGTGCGTGCAGACGCGTCTGAAGAATGTCTGTCACACGATGGCTGTCCTCAGCTTCCATGCCAGGAGTTGTATAGTCTGCGTAGTTTTCAGTCATGAGTAACCTTTCTGCCGCTGACAAGAGCGACCTGCGTATCAGGGCAACTAATCGTATTGGTATAGGATCTACCCTTAGTCTCTACTCAATACCTTTTGCTGACTGTCCGCAAGATTTGTAAGGCTTACCTATCTCGATACTCAGCAACCTATGAGGTCGATGGAAACAGATATGAAGAGTCCCCCCGGCCGGATTCGAACCGACGGCCTTCCCTTTAGGAGAGGGATGCTCTATCCAACTGAGCTACGGAGGGTGGTGTGCTAGGAAATGTTTAGTCTACCGTTGCCTTAGGCCCACGATGGATCTGTGAACCTATATAGGCATACCTGTAGTTAAGGTATTTGTCGGTCAGGCTCTAACGAGGTGGCAAGACCTGGACTGTTGCGTCCAATAAATTTCAGCATCAACATGGCAACAATCCATATCACCAGGAACGTCAGCAGTAACCACTGGATAATGGTCAGCGTCGAGGCCAAGGAAACGCTAGCATCCGTGACATTATGCAAAGAGTTTTCGCGGGCCATCGAAGCCCAGATCTCAAGCCCGGCATAAAAGACGGCAGTAACAACAGCACCCCACTTGGCCAACACAGAGCGCAACGTCCACAGACCAACGGTAACCACACTAAGCCCCATCATCACCGGGAAAATACGGCCCGCAGTAATATGCACCCAGTTATATTGGCCAAGCGCATCGTCATCCATCCGTGTGGCTAAGTGTTCAACATCAGTGACCGTGAAACCTGACGGTCGATGATCTAACATAGCCATTCCGCCGGTGAGCTGTTGCATACCCTGTAGTGCCACAATGTGGTAATAAAATCCAATAAATACGGTAACCACTAGCACAGCTAACACCAAGACGCCGGGATTGCCCCCTTGCTGGTT
>DEPX01000189.1 GCA_002358975.1 Micrococcaceae bacterium UBA3381
CATATGACCACTGCAGAACTCAACACCGACTTTACAGCTAAGGCCCGCATCCGCCAGGTTGCGCTGGAGCTCTTTGCTCTCAACGGTGCCGATGCTACTTCTATGCGGGCAATCTCGTCGCGTGCCGGGGTCACAGTCGGGTTGATCACCCACCACTTTGGCACCAAAGCCGGGCTGATACAAGCAGTTGAGGACGACATTTTGTTAGGGATTGAACAGGCAATCGCCTATACCGAATCCGATACCAATGTTGACGGCGTCGTCAAAGCCCTGGATCAACGGCTACTGGATCACGTAAACGAAAACCCGCTGGTGGTGGACTATCTGCGTCGGATGATGCTGATCGAGCCCGGCGGGGAAGGCTCAGATCTGACCGAACGCTTCACCCGCATGGCGCTTCGCCAAATCAAAGATCTACGTCGCCACGGGGTGGCCTCGATCTCGCGGGATCCCGAGGATCAGGTTATGCAGGTGATGCTCGTACAACTTGGTCAATTGTTGATGCAGCCTTTCGTGCATCAAATTGCCGGGCACCTGGATCGCAATCCGGAACAATATCGGCTCAGCCTGCGCAAAACCAAAAGCTGACTCAGTCGCGCCCAGTTGCCTTGTTTTACGTTTTTTAACGTAGAAAACGCATGCGCTTATCCGTTTTCTGTCGGGCTACTGTAGAGTCTCGTTTCAGTTCATTTGACTGAATTACACCCATCCAGAGCGACCGAGAGATCTGGCTTGACGACGTCGCAGCAACCGCCCACATAGGGCCCGGTGCTAACGCCAGCAACGATGGAGCAATTTGACTGCTTTTTTCTTTACCCCGAAACGGCTATTTCTTAGCGCTTTGAGTACGGTAGCTATTCTTAGTCTCACTGCTTGCGGCCTAGCCAAGAGTGATGATCGTACTATTTCAATGATTCTTACCGAATCAGGCCCATTCCAAGAACCAACAAATATTGCTATCGAGCAGCTTGAAGAAGACGGCTGGACGCTAGACACCACCTACGTCACCGACATAGTCCAACCCAACCAAGTCGTCGCCAACGGTGAATACGACGTCAACTATTTTCAACATCTAGCCTATCTGCGGCAATTCAATGACGACTACGATCTCGATATAGAACCACTGCTGGCGGTATTTCAGGCACCGGCCGGAATCTATTCAGAACAATATGATTCCATTGAGGATTTGCCTCAGGGTGCACAAATTGCCTTGCCCGTAGACAGGGCCAATAACGGCCGGGCACTGCTCTTATTGCATGACGCAGATCTTTTAGAAATCGACACGTCCAAAGATGTCACAGAGCTTTCCCAAGAAGATATCGTGGACAACCCTAATGAGTATGAGTTCGTGGAAGTAGACCAGCAGTCATTGGCACAGGTTCTTCCCGACGTCGACGCCGGATTCTCCTTCACACGGCTGATTGCAGAATCAGATCTTGGAGTTGAAGCGACTGATCCTTTGCTCATTGAAGAAGATGCTGAAGCGCAGCTCCCCTACACCGTGGTGATCGCGGCTGCTCCAGGTTTTGCAGAGGACGAACCGGAGAAGTATGCGGCGTTACGTGACGCTTACCAGTCAGACGAGGTCGAAGAATGGTTTCAAGAATATATCGGCGGCCTCAAAAAGACTGCCTTCGATATCGATGCTCAAGAGATCTGGGAAGACTTTCAAACTCAAGCAACTACCTGACAATACCAGTGTTGACTAGGCACGTTGAATAAACACGGTGGAAACCGCTGCACGGTGGCTAGCTCGTGGATAACAATGATGGTGAGTCTAAAACTCGAGAAAAACTGGTCGTCCAAAGGAGCGGAATCCAGCCATGAAGCTGTCACCGGATCACGAAGCTATTGTCAAAGAAACCGCCGACGTCGTCGCAGGCATCGCCGATGAGGCCACGGTGATCTTCTACCGCGATATGTTCGAAGCCCACCCGGAACTGCTGAACATATTCAATGAGGCCAATCAGGCCATCGGCGAGCAGCCCAAAGCGCTGGCTGCCTCAGTGGTGGCATTTGCCGTGCACCTGATTGATCCGGATGCCCCAGATTTCACCGCAGTGATGCAACGTATCGCACATAAACACGTTTCACTGGGGATCCAGGCAGCGGACTATTTGATCGTTGGCCGCTACCTGCTCGGTGCGGTTGGTAAAGTACTTGGCGATGCAGCAACCCCGGAAATCGTTGCCGCCTGGGATGAGGTGTACTGGCTTTTTGCCACCGCGCTCATCGCCGAGGAAGCTCGTCTATATGCACAAGCCGGGACCAATCCGAAGCAACCATACCGACCATATCGAGTAGTGGAACGCTTTGAGGAATCCGATGAGGTATTCTCTTTGCTGCTGTCGCCGGTTTCTGGTGTCATACCCAGTCACGACACCGGCCAATACGTCTCCATTGCGGTTGATCTACCCGATGGTCGTCGTCAACCGCGCCAGTACACGATCTCTTCCGGTCCCCGCGGCGATAGTCTGCGCGTGACTATTAAACGGGTGCGCGGTCTCAATGG
>DEPX01000089.1:0-3044 GCA_002358975.1 Micrococcaceae bacterium UBA3381
TGCGCCGGTGGGTTCATCGGCAAAGACGACGGCGGGACGCGTCAACAGCGCACGCGCCACGGCGACACGTTGTTGTTGCCCACCTGAAAGCTGGTGGGGCTTATGCTTCAACCGCTCGGCCAAGCCCAGTGTCTCAACGATCTGATCGAGCCAGTCCTGATCGACTTTTTTGCCGGCCAAATCCAACGGGAGGACAATATTTTCGCGCGCATTCAGGGTTGGCACCAAGTTGAATGCCTGGAAAATGAACCCGATGTGGCTGCGTCGTAACACCGTCAATTCACGGTCACTCATTGCAGTGATCACCACGGAATTGACGGCCACCTGGCCCGAATCGACCGTATCGAGGCCGGCCAGACAGTGCATAAGCGTAGACTTGCCGGACCCCGATGGTCCCATAATTGCGGTGAAGTCGCCGGGGCGAAACGCCACAGAAACTTCGTTGAGCGCTGCGACTTTCGTATCGGCGGCGCCGAATGTTTTGGTTATGCTTTGGGCTGCTACGGCAGCCGGTTGCGTATTAATCGTCATGCTTCCAGTTTGGGCATTGACGACGTTGAGCGAATCAGCAGCCAGTACGATCTGCTATGGAAAAATCTCGTTCTTTAGGATGAGATTGACGACGATGAGCGTGCTGACGACGATGTTTTAGCTGGTTCACCCTTCTGGATCGTGATCTGCCAGGAGGCCTCACCGGTTTCGTGGAAATCGGTGACCTCGTGACCATCGTCTGCGGCCCATTGGGGGATGGTTTCGGTGCCCTGGGTGCAATCAAAATCGATGACCAAGTGCTGGCCGGGGGCCAATTCGGCTATGGCATCCTTGGCTTCAAGCAGCGGGAAGGGGCATACCGCTCCCAGTGAATCCAACGCGAAATAGCCGTCACCAAGATCTCGAGTCGCCGTCGTTGTATCGAGGCTGAGCATATTGACCGCCTGCACGCCAACAAAGTTCGCGGCAGGATTGCCGACAGCCGTGGGAGCACTGTTGCTGGTAGCTTTTGTGGTTTGCGTGGTTGTTTTGGTTTGTGTGGTTTTGGCGGGTTTGAGCCAGAATTTGGCCCCGACTCCAATGCCGACGGCGATGAATAGTAGGGCAACCCAACCCTGAAAACTAAACAGACTGGTTTCCACCATGCCGTTGCCCACCGTGCAACCGCCGGCCAGTGACGCGCCGACACCCATTAGCAGACCGCCGGCCACGGAACGTACCGCCGTGGTGGCATCGGGGACCCGAATGCGGAACTCGCCGGTAGCTTTGGCGGCGATGAACGCGCCAACCAGCAGGCCCAGCACAAGCATGACACCCCAGTCGATGTAACTGTTTTCGCCGGTGACCGAGTATTGCAGCGTATTGGCAGTTGGGGTGGTAATACCCAGCCCGTTATTGCGTCCGGTGGCCGCCGATAGTGGCCAAGCAATCACACCGATCAGCCCGACCAGTGCGCCTGCGGTATACAACGACAACGGGCGTTTCCACGTCGGTTGGTTGCCCAGGCGTGCCACTTGTGGCGATTTGGCATCCTGCGCCCGGAAGTGGCGCACCAGAATGAAGGTGAGCACACTGATTGCAATGGCAAACCACCAGGCCGAGATGCCAAACACCTCGGGTAGCGTGGTTAGACCGGTGTCCCAGGATTTCATCCAGTCGTTGAAACCGGCCAGCGCCCCGGTTTTCATCATCGCAGCTGACAGCGCGTACATGGCCAACGCGATCCAGGAGCCCACCAGGCCCTCGGCGGAACGATACCAGGTGCCAGAGGCGCAGCCACCGGCCAAAATAATACCCAGCCCAAAGAGAAAACCACCGACGACGACGGCGCCCGGTGCAAACGTATTGTAATCCGGGGCAATGACCCCGGTGGAAGTTAGTGCGGCAAGTCCGACCGCGTGAATGGAAATGACGATGAGTAGGGCAACGAATGTGCGCCAGGAGCGCTGCATGAAAATGTCGCGAATCATGGCGGTGACGCAAAACCTGCCGCGCTGCATCACAACGCCCAGTACGCCACCGACTACTAGTCCGGTAAGAATCATGGGTACCTGCCTTTCGGAGAACCACACTTTTAGAGGAAATACAGGAGGGTTTGAGTTGCTAAAAGCCTAGGAGGTGAAAAAATTGGGACAAAAAGTTTCGACAAAAAACTTCACTAAACGTCATAAAACTCGGTTGGCGGCCGGGTTTTTGTCACTCGCGCACAGAAGTTGCAGGCGTATGATAGTGGGCTGACCCCGTTGTGGAAGGTGAGTGTTTTCGTGTCCGTGGTGCTGGCTGCCGTGCCCGTCGTCGTGGTGATTGGGCTACTACTCACTCGACTGCCCGCATGGGTGCCACCGGTTGCCGGCGTCGCAACCGCGGTTGCTGTTGGACTGGGTATCCTGGACGCGCAGGTTGGCGAGCTGGCCGATACGGTGGGTGGCTCGTTGGCGACGATGCTGAAAGTGCTTGCCATCATTGGTGGCGGTGTCACGCTTGCGCGGACCATGGATCGTACCGGTGCGCAAAAACAGTTGGCCGACTGGTTGGCTGCCGGAGGAGCCTCGCTGGGTTCGGCCCTGCTGATGGCCAACGGTGTGGTGCCCTTTATGGAATCGGTGACAGGTTTCGGGGTGTCGCTAATCATCGGGTTGCCGTTGACACTGGCCTTCGGGTTCAATGCCTATCATGCGGCGTTGATTACCCTAATGGGCATTGTCATTGGGCCGTGGGGCTCGATGGGGCCCGGCACCCTATTGGGTGCTGAGCTGGCGGGCCAGACACTGACTGGTGTAGGTATCGCCTCCGCCATCGCCAACTTCCCGGCGTTTATTATTTCCGGTGCTGTCGCCGCATTTGTGGCAGCCCGGTCAGCAAAAGTTACCGGTGCGAAACGGCTGGGCTATCTGGGCATCGGGGCATTATCCGGGCTCATGTTGGCCGTATTGGTGTTGGTTTCCAACGTGCTACTTGGCACGCCGGTTGCCGGTGCGGTGGCTTCGGCACTGGTGTCGTTGGGATGGCTGCTGGTAACCCGGAAAGGTAAGCTGCGGCCTGGCCCCGGCGGG
>DEPX01000089.1:3080-5400 GCA_002358975.1 Micrococcaceae bacterium UBA3381
CTGTCCCGTATGCGGTGTTAGTGGTGGGCACCATTGCCGGACAGTTGCTCGCTGCCGTAACGCCAATCGGTTGGTTGGCCGAAGTGGTCTCCAGCCCCGCCGTTTACGCATTTACCGGCGTGGGGGTGGCATTGGCGCAGTATCGGCGTCCCACCCCTGGACTGGCCCCGGATGCCTGGCGGTTATGGTTGAACACCGGGGTACCCACCGCGCTGTATATTCTCTTCGGCGTCGTCATGCAGGGCGGCCATATCGCCGAAACGCTGGCCCAATCGCTGGCTGATTTAGGTGACGGGTATATCTTTTTGATGCCCGTCGTCGGAGCGTTGGGCGGGTATATGACTGCTTCGGGCACCGGCACCAACGCGATGTTTGGTCCCACCCAGGTTGCCGTGGGCGCGCAATTGGATATCCACCCGCAATGGTCGATGGCCTTGAATAATGCGGCCGGGTGCTGGGGTACGATCGCCTCGCCGGCGCGTATCGAGTTGGCCTATCAATTGGCAGTGGGCCCATCGATGCAGGACGACGGACCACAAGTGACTCGTGGCCGGTTGTTGGCCGTGACGATTCCGGTACTGGCAGCAACCGCCGTGTGCTGGGGGATCCTGGCATATTTTCTGTTACCCGGCTTGGCTGCTGTCTAAGTTCGACGATAAGGGCAAAATCAGCGCGGGGATTTATGGCGCGCCACGGTAGTCACATTGGCCGGTGCGACAAACCACTTTTGCTAATGTCTGCTACTTACCGTCCGTTAGATAAAGACGAGTCAGCTTTATCTTTGTAAACCAGCGGTGCCCCATCTTTGAGGAGGAGTCTGTGCCAAGTCGCTCACGAATGTTCACGGCTGTAGCCGTGGCATCACTGTTGGCAGTCAGCTTAGTGACTCCAGCCAGTGCAGCTCAGCCGGTTTCAGGGTCGATGGTCGCTAGCGGCGCAGAGGAACAAACGCAGTTTCCCGATCAGCAGGTGACCATTAAACGGGATGATTACGGGGTGCCGCACGTCTACGCCGATTCCAATTACGACTTGTTTTATGGGTACGGCTATGCCCTGGGCCAGGATCGGCTCTTCCAGATGGAGATGGCCCGTCGTGCTGTGCTTGGGACATCGGCAGAGGTCCTAGGGTCGGATTATGTTGACATAGACAAACAAACCCGTGAAACCTTCGATCCGGCCGCTATCCAAAAACAGTTGGACGAGCTTTCCGAAGATGAGCTCGATATTCTTACCGGTTATGCCGACGGAATGAACCGCTACATTGATGAAGTCAATGACAAGCCGGAGCATCTTTTGCCCAAGCAGTTCAATGACCACGATTTCAGTCCGCAATACTGGACCGCTTACGACGTCGCGATGATTTGGGTTGGCACCATGGCCAATCGGTTCTCTAACGCGTCCAATGAGGTCGAGAACTTACAGGTTTTACAGTCCCTGCAAGATGAACATGGCCAGGAATACGGTAAACAGCTGTTTGACCAGGTGCTTTGGGAAGAAGATACCAACGCTCCGACCACGGTTCCGCGCGAAGATACCGCCAATTCCAATGAGTTACCCCAGGTCACCACGCAAAACGAATCGCAACCCCTGGCATCGATATCTTCCGATGTGGCAGATAGCGGCCAAGAACTCATGCTCACCCAGGGCGCCGATAGCAGTCTTGGGTCAATGCCCCAGGCCTCAAATGTGTGGCTGTTAGGGGGCGAAAAAACCGAAGACGGCGGGTCAATTTTAGTCAATGGCCCGCAATTCGATTGGTTTAATCCTTCCTATGTATACGGCATTGGGTTGCATGGCGCCGGTTTTGACGTCACGGGCAATACGCCATTTGGTTACCCCGCTGTTTTATTTGGTACCAATAACGACATCTCTTGGGGCTCAACCGCCGGACCGCTGGATGTCAATGATGTGTACCAGGAAAAACTTCATCCGGATGATCCGCAGCAGTACTGGTATAACGGCCAGTGGCACGATATGGAAGAACGTGAAGAAACCATTGAGGTTCACGACGGCGAAGATGTTTCGCACACCGTGTACTCAACGGTGCATGGCACGGTTACCAGTTTTGATGAAGCTGAGAACACAGCTTATGCGAAAAAACGTTCCTGGACGGGTGAGGAAGTCCAGTCGCTGATGGCATGGATCGGTGTGGCTAAAGCAGAGAATTGGGACGATTATCTGAGCCAAGCCGAAGATATGGCCATCAGCATTAATTGGTACTACGCGGATAATGAAGGCAACATCGGCTACGTGTCACCGGGGCGTTTGCCCAACCGGCCAGCATCGCAAGACCCACGACTGCCCGCCGTAGGTGACGGTT
>DEPX01000123.1 GCA_002358975.1 Micrococcaceae bacterium UBA3381
ACCGTTCCGATCAAGGACACCATTGAAGGTTTCAAAGCCATCGCAGATGGCGACCTGGACCATGTCTCCGAACAGGCCTTCTACAATGTTGGTGGGCTTGATGATGTTGAACGCGAATGGGCAAAAATTCAGAAGGAAGGCTAACTGATGGCCGATAACCTCCTGGATGTCGAAATAGTCGCCGAAGACCACTTCGTGTGGTCCGGCCAGGCCCGCTCGGTGTCAGCCCGAACCATCGATGGTGAAGTTGGGATACTTCCTGGCCACCTCCCAATGCTTGCTGTGCTTGGGGATGGCGAAGTGGTGGTTGAAGCTGCCGATGGTGAACCCGTTACAGCACAAGCCAATGGCGGGTTCTTCTCGGTGAACTCTAACCGGGTAACCATCGCCGCAGCGCAAGCGGAGCTGTCAGCCTAAATGCCACCATGGCTGGCCTGGACGCTTACGGGAATCGCCCTCGTAGTGCTCATGACGGTAGTGATCATCGCCTGGCGTTTGATCACCCTGCTACGAACACCCGGTTCCTTTAAAGGCCGCCTGGTCAGCAAAGCTGAAGACTCCGGCCCCGGTAAACCCGTGGTGGTCTCCTATAACGAGTATTCGGTAGAAATCTTTTCCGTCTACTCCCTATGGCCACGGCCACGTGTTTCGGTGCCCCGGCACTGTCTGGATGTCGCCCGGTATCCCCGTCGTACCCGTATTCGTTCCTGGTTACGGTTAGACGACACAGAAACCAGCGAGAAGTTTGACCTCAGTGCCGCACACGAACACGTTTCTGAACTCACCACATGGTATGAGTCAGGGCCTGCCGTTGGAATTGGTCACTGGCGGGATGCACCCCGACGACGCCAACGCCGTCGCTTCTTCTAATAACACCATGCTTTCGGTCGGTAGGGTACGTGGATGGCCCCACCGGCCGAAAGGTGTTTAACCGGCAATGTATATCTGTTAGCGGCGCATAGCCGCGCAGATGCGATCATGCTCCAACCCGGCCGCAAGGAGTGCATCATGGATCGCTAACAAATCCTTACCACCCGAAGCTAGGGTGTGGCCATCAGCTAAGACCGGGCGTTGATCGTTGGGATACATCAGGGCAACGTCACCGAGGCGTGGGGCAGCCGCCGTCAACGGTTGATGACCACCAGGTAGGGTAGCCGCCGATGCATCCGACACCAACTGGACAACGCCCGGATAGGTAGCCAACCACCAAGAAATGAGCTCATAGTCCAGGTGATAGCCATCGGCAATGAGCTCCACACGCACCATATCCTCCGCAGCCGCCTCAAAGATCGCTAACAGCGGCCCCGGATCGCGGTGGTGCAATGGTGGCATCGCATTATGGCAGTGTGTTATCACCACAGGACGGCCTGTTAGGTTGTAAATTCGCTTGATACCAGCACGCATTTGTTCAGCTGTAGCAGCAGTGTGGCCCAGGGCCGGAATAATACCGCAATCCAGCAGCCGGTGGATCAATGCGTCAAAATCCGGCGTCTCCGGGGCCACCGTGATCATCGTGATACTAGGCTGTGTTGTTTGATGTGCCACGACGATATCTAAAAATTCTTGGCCTAGGGCACTGTTGGGAGCAAGAATATGGTCGTGTGGATGAGCACCAGCAAATTGTTGGGCAAGAAACGGGCCTTCCAAATGGATCCCGTCCAGCAAGTCATCGGCCACTAGAGGCGAAAGGCGTTGCAAAATGTCTGAAATTGCTGTGACCGGGACCGTGGGAATTGACGCGGTCACCCTGGTGGTACGACGGCTGGCCAGCAATTCGATCGCAGCGGTGATTTTTGCAACCGGGGATGTGGCGAAATCCACCCCTGCTATGCCATGAATGTGCCGATCCGCAAATGTCTCAGCACAGCCATTAGAACAATCTGGACTCTGCATCGTCGACGCCTCGCATAGCATCGTAGTCAAGGGTCAAGGTATTAAAGCCACGGTCCTGGGCTAGCACACGGGCTTGTGGCTTGATTTGCTGGGCGGCAAAGACCCCGTGTACCGGGGCCAACAGCGGGTCGCGATTGAGCAATTCAACATAGCGGGAGAGTTGCTCGACTCCATCAATATCGCCGCGGCGTTTGAGTTCGACAGCCACAGTTTCGCCGCTGCTGTTTTTGGCCAAAATATCTACCGGTCCGATGGCGGTCATATATTCGCGCCGGATCAGTTGGGACCCGGTGCCCAACAAATGGATTTGTTCGGCTAACAGGCGTTGTAAATCGGCTTCGACGCCGTCTTTGACCAGACCGGGATCGTGGCCCAACTCGTGGCTAGTATCATGTTCAATTTGGTAAATATTGATGATCAGCTGGTCGTCAGTTTTTTGTGATTGTACAGTCCAAACTGCTGTAACACCGTCTTGGACTTGATCATCACTTGGGTCAGAGATCGACATCCGGTTGGGACCTGTCATCCAGTTCAGCGGCTTATATGAGCCGCCATCGGAATGCACGAGTACGGCTCCGTCGGCTTTGATCATAATGAGCCGCTTGGCTGGGGGTAAATACGCATTGAGTCGGCCGGCATAGGTGACAGAACATTGGGTGATGACAAGTCGCATATCGAAGATAAGTCTAATCTGTATTGTGAGCCTTGTGGCTGACGCGCGGCTACCGGCCAGTATGTGACAATGGTGGCATGGCTCGGAAGAAAAACCGCCGTCGAGAACAACATTCTAAACGCGGCAGAAGGTCTCGCCCA
>DEPX01000143.1:0-2830 GCA_002358975.1 Micrococcaceae bacterium UBA3381
ATTGGGGTAGCTAAAGCGTAGTCTTCATCGATGTCGTGATTGCGGTAAAACTCTTCGCGAACCCGCAAGGCCTGACCGCTAACACGTCCGGTGAGCTCGTCTGCGTTTTGCTCATCGTCCCCTTTGGCCACGCTTGCTATCACCGCGTTGAGAATGCGCTCAAATTGGGCATCTACGACCACCGGGAAGGTTTCTGGCGCCTCCGGATCAACATCATCTTCGACCGAATCATCTTCAACCTGATCGGAGATATCTTCTTCTTGCGATGATTGGGTTGCTTGTGCCGGGCTGATACCTAATCCCAGGCCCAGGCTAAAAGCAGTAAGGCCAGCTGCGGTGCGACGCAAAAAGCCCTTATGGTTCTCTTCGTCTAGCGTCTCCTCTTCGATGGCAGACGAATCGGAACCGGTGGTGCCGGATGGGTCATCGTCGATATCATCCGAGTCGTTTTCATCTTGCCTACTAGAGGTTTGCGACTGGTCTGAGTCAATGGCTGAGACGACTTGGGTGGGTTCTTCATCCTGGTTGTTGACCGGCTCACCGGCGTCCACCTGTTCCACGGCCATGGTTGGCGCCGAAGTTTCGGTATCAGCGACCACATCGGCTGCAGTCAGTCCGGTGTAATCACCACGCACGGCAGCACGACGACCAGAGGTACGCTTGGCACGGCGCCGAAAATCCATGAAACGCCACAGTAGGAGGCCGATGCCAAGAAGAATCAATATAATACCGATAATCATCAGTGGTGTGATCAACGGCGAATCAGGTTCGACATTGACCCACGAAACACTGACATCGGTAGGGGCCGGTTCGGTGCCATCGGCGGCAATCAATAATGCCCAGTCACCGGCATCATGCTGGGTCCACCGCTGCGTGACTTCCCCATCGACTTCTTGTGTGGCTAGCCATAAATCCGAGTTGGCTGGGTCGGGGACCTCTGTCTCACCATCCACGTAGCTGATATCTACGGTGGGGTCTTCGCCCCGAGCAACATCGGTGGTCACCCCGTCAATGCGGTTATAGGCGGCATCACCAATCCAGGCTTCAATATCGCGTAACTGACCATACATTAATGTGAAATCGCCATCTCCAGCGATTGTGTATTCAATGGCTTCATCGGGATCAACATCGATATCATCGGTGACCATCGTCAGCGGGGCTTGTTCAGTGTCGTGTGTGGTTGCGTTGAACTCTGCCGGTGGCGCCCATATGGTTTGTAGTCCCACGGAGACCAAGATCGCCACGACGCCCAAAATGATTGAGCCGATACCGCCCAGAGTTTTCAAACTTGCCACCTTTTATGCTCGATTAATCGGTTTGGCACACCGCCGAAAGTGCCGCCCGGCTAGCTTTTCCATCATAGTAGCAAGACAACAGCCAGCGCGCCGTTTGGGTCTGCCAACTTTGTGTCATCCTGCCGTAATGTGGTGGGCGTGGCTGAGAAACCTAGGACACGCAGAGTTTTTTCGAACCTGTTCAAAGACGTCAAACGGCGCATCACCGGTGCCCGCCACCAACTGGCAGATACCCGCGCTCAGTACCAGTTCACCGTGCCCGAGCCCGATGAATACCCCACCACGCCCATTACTGCCACTAACGGATCTGCCATTGACACGTCTGAGTCAACCCACGAACGTCCCATTGCGCGCCCAATTAAAACCGGGTTTATGTTTACCATCGGGGTTGGTTTAGCCCTTGCACTATATTTAGTGGTCTCATCCAATGTACAACTATTAATCTGGATTCTCACCGCTTTATTCATCACCCTGGGCTTGGACCCGTTGGTGTCGAAAATTCATTCCTGGGGCGCCCCACGCGGTATCGGTGTGCTGACAGCGGTGGCACTACTGATCGGTATTATTACGGTGTTCATGTCGGCTCTGGTGCCAGTGATCGTCGAGCAGACCACCGAGTTTGTCCAAATTTTGCCTACGGTCGTCTCTGATTTCATTGCCTCGGACGCTTTCCGTACCATTGATGATGAATTTGATGTCGCATCGGTGGTTACCACCGAGGTTAATCGTTTCGTCTCGGATACCTCTAACATCACCAACCTGCTCGGCGGCATCCTCGGGGTTGGCAGCGCAATATTCAACATCGGTTTTTCCGTGTTGATCGTTGTGGTACTGACATTATATTTCTTGATTTCCCTACCAACCATCAAACGCTGGATGTACCGGCTGGCCCCACGGTCCCGGCGCCAGCGCATTGAATATCTGTCAGAAAAAATCAGCGGTTCGGTTGGTCACTATATTGTCGGCCAAACTATTGTGGCCACGCTCAACGGCATCGTGGCCTTTATTGCCGTCAGTATCGCCGGACTACAATACGCTGCCCTGTTGGCTATTTTTGCTGCCTTTATGGCCTTTATTCCACTGGTCGGTGCTGTGACCGGTGGTGTGATCATCACACTGCTGGCCTTATTGGCCGGGTGGAAATCAGCTGTGATCTTTGCGGTGATATATTTTATTTACCTACAGATCGAGGCTTACTTGGTTTCGCCGAGAGTCATGCAACGCGCCGTTGCCATTCCCGGGGCGCTTGCGGTCATCGGGGTTATTGCTGGAGGTTCGTTATTGGGCGTCTTAGGCGCCTTGTTGGCTATTCCCACGGTGGCAGGGATTTTGGTCTTGGTGCGCGAAGTGTACGTACCCTACCAAGATTCGCGCTAAAACAAATCCTGCTGTCGGTTGCGCCAACACGCACTATGCCAATGACGGCGCAACTGTCCGGCATCGTCGTCACCCATGATCCAATCGGAGCGCCAGGCCACCACATGCACTTGACCCTGCGGGATCATCCTCAGACACCCCGGACAGGTATAGTTTTT
>DEPX01000143.1:2912-3090 GCA_002358975.1 Micrococcaceae bacterium UBA3381
CCGTCAAAGGCCTCTTCGTGGCGATAATTCGTGTCAAATATGGCACGGTTGATATCAGGTGACGCCGTTGGGCGAGACCTTCTGCCGCGTTTAGAATGTTGTTCTCGACGGCGGTTTTTCTTCCGAGCCATGCCACCATTGTCACATACTGGCCGGTAGCCGCGCGTCAGCCACAAGG
>DEPX01000002.1 GCA_002358975.1 Micrococcaceae bacterium UBA3381
AGGGAGAAGAAAAGCGCCAAGTCGGAACCTCTAGGCTTGCCGCTTGTTTACTTCGAAGACCTGCCTATTCGTATTCTCTTTGAAACTGCTGACAATATTCTCATTTTGTAGACGATCTAAGACAGCCGCGGCACCGTCAAACACGGCAATCCTTGGCCGGTCTTTCCCCCGGGTCGTTAGCTGGCTATAAGGTTTTCCGAGTGCATTCAACGCACTCTTCAATAGATCAAAGTCTATCGTGGCGGCCTGAGCGCCGAGCAGTTTAAGAATCGGCCGAGAGTTTCTTGTGTCGCCTTTTTCCGCCATGGTGACGATTGCGTCTGCGGTTGGCCTGCGTCCTTGTTCAGCGGCCCACCTGGCGAGGGCGGTTGCTCCCTTGGGATCAAGCTGGGGGGCGAAGGTATCCAACTTCTCGATCAGGGCGTCCTTTACGGCATGGGGCACTCTCTCCGAGGCGATCGAGGAAAGGTCGTTGGAACTCAGCGAAAGCTCGGTCATGTAGGTTGTAAAGTTCTTGGAGACCGAGATCAACTGCTTTTTGATCGCCCACTCACCCTCTTCCAAACTTGCATAGGCATCGGCATCGTCTGGAACCAAGCCCTTCCGAACGAGGGCAGGCAAAGTAGTGTGGGCCTCCTTCTGGAGGCTCTCCGCAGCGATCGACCCTGGTTCTAGCTTCAGCTCATTCACAAGATGGAGAGCAGTATCGTCACGGAGCGTCGTGGCATTCAGCAGGTCTAGAGCTAGCTGTCCGAGTAGTGTTGGGTCATCTGTATTCACAGTGATAGAACCAGCTGCTTCGAGCCAGTTCGCAAGATCTGAGTCAACGTCGTACTGGTCGATATAGGAGGATACGTTGCGTGCAGTCAGGGAGAAACGATGCGGGCGGGCAATTGCCGGCCAAAACGGTGGCTCAATCTTATCGAGATCGCTCAGCATGCAATCCGCACTCGCCCCACGTGCGACTTCCTCCAAAGCGTCTACATCTGCTTCAGTCACGTCCGAGAGTATGTTCGCAAACTGATCAGGATCGACAACCGTAGGCACGTTGGTAACCTGGTCGATCTCTTCAAGATAGTCGCGCAGGTGAGCAAGAACATGCGTGTAAACATCCGCCTCCCGAGCCTTTTTGATGTTGTCCAGCGAAAGTTCGGTTTGATCTCCGATGATTTCCACGAGGTTCGTCAGTGTGATCGGATAAAGGCTCCGCTCGGAGAGTTCCGTGCGCAAGGGATCAGGAATCACACTTAGATCGTCGACCTGAATACCCATCTGCAAAATGGTGTCTGCAATCGCGCTGGCCCGTTCATCGCTCTGCGGTTGTCTGACGGTCGGAAGGTTAGAAATCGCAGCTGTGAAGGCGCTGCACTGTCCTTCATTCATTTCATAGGTTAGCTCTGGTCGCACACCACGTATCGCGGTATCAAGTAGCTCCTGATCGGGGGCTTCCGGTTCCTCTCCGAGGAGATAATCGAAGATTCCTTCCCAGACACCGCTCAGCCGATGAACTAAGCTAGGAGCAGCCTTGCCGGAGATCAAGTACGCATCGAGAAATTTGTCGTCGTTCGAGATGTTGGCGATGAGGCGACGGATAGGTCCGTTGAGCTTGTCGGGGTCCTTCGTGAGAAGATAGTCGAAGATTTCGATGTTGTAGACGCTCTGTCCTCCGAGCAGACGTGCTTCCTCAGCCTCGAGCACGGCCTTGATGTCGTCGGTATCTACTTCTTCGCCGGCGCCGAAATGGTATTCGATGTCCATCACGTCCGGTTGCACGGCCTTGATGATGAAGTTCATCGCCGAAGCACTAATCGCTTGGCCGGGGAACTCTGTGATGTAGAGCGTGAAGTTTTCATCGATAAGCCCTGCCCGCAGCAGTTCCACAACGAGGTCAGCGTCGTTGAACAGTTCGCTTGCCACATCAGTGATTGAACGTTCCTCCCCGTGATGCAAGAAGACTCTGTCAGGTGCGTGGAGTGCATCGCGTATCGAAGCATGCTGGACAAACTTTTGGTCAGCTACGGCCTTGCTGATTTTTTTGTTGACTTTTTTCTCCACGTCGTCGGTCCAGTAATCCGGCGACAGTGGGTAGCCCATCAATGTTTGTACCTGCTCGAAGGAGATGGATTCAGTGTGGGAAGTCGACCGGTAGCGGATGTGCATGTCGCCACGATCCTGGAGGTAGGTTCGCCAGAAATCTGGCTTTGTAAGCTCGTCCCATGCGTACTTTGTTCCCGCTACGTTTACTGTGACCTGATTCACTTGAATGCTAGCAGTGGTTCGGGCGATCAGCACCTCTTGCAGTCTGTTACCAAGGTCTACAGAACGTGACTCGATAGCGTCAATACTGCGCAACTGGGCTTTTGCTGTGCTTTCGACACGTCGAGCAGTGGCGTTCTGCTGCACAACCCACTCACGGTAGGCGTCGTAGAGCTGGTCCAAGAGGCTTGTGCCGTTGCGGATTTTCTCGTAGTCGGCGAGGTAGAGGTTCTTATACACGATGGAAGAAAACAGTCGATCAGCAGTCAGTTCCTTTAGTCCGTCGTCAGTCAAGATGCGACGCCGGAACACTTCGTACTCATTGCAGATGTTCTTGATAAGTCGCATATCTGTGAGATGGGCGCCCACGATATTGACGACCTCATTGCTAGGTGGCTGCTTGAACACGATTTTGTCTAGCTCCTGCCGGATGTGATCGCGGGAGGTGCGGTGGGAGATAAACGGCACCATGGGGACAACTAGGTCGAAGAATTTGGTGCGGTTTGTCGACATCAGTCGCCGCGTCTCACCTTGGCCGTTGGAAGTAGTGTTCCCGTTTTGTGTGAATTCGCTATCGGTGTTGTCATTCTCCTCAAGGGCCTCGTCCTCGAGCTGTTCAAAGATGCTATCCCTGATCGCATATACAAATCGGATTGGCTTGGTTTTGATCTGTTCCGCGTTATTGAGCAGCATGTTGAGCTCACGAAGCGTCTCAAAGATATATGGGTCTTTGAATCGGTCGAGGTCCTCAAAGATGACCACCGAAGTTTTGGACATTTGGAAAAAGTAGACGATCTCATCGAGGTATTCGTCGAAGTATGACGAGGACGAATCCGAAAGCGTTATCTTGGTTGGTCCGGCAGCCAATTCGGTGATTCGGATGCGTTGCTGCGCTAGTCGCTGAATCCCTATTATGACCCACATAGTGAGGCCGAAAACGACCAGCAAGCTCAGCCAGGGGATTACGCCCGCGGGGCTACCCCATAGATGGTTGTCGAGCCAGTTCCACGCTTCGACAGGCAGGGTGTCTCGAACCTGTTCAGGCACTCTGGCCAGTAGCGCGAATCCAGTAACCGTTACTCCAGCCACGGCAGCGACTCCCCAAGCTCGGCCCCGACGAAATTTATCGAGTCGGTTGTAGCGAGAGGCTGGCATACCCGACGGTTTTCGTCGGTACAACAGCTGCTTGACGATTTCTTTTTGGATTAGATTTGTCTTTTCAAGCGCCTTATCACCGTCTTTCCGAATGCGGCCATCGCCTACACCGAGGCTCGGAAGCGACAGGTTTATGACCTTGACCTTCTCCTTCCCTTTTTCCAATTTCTGTTGCGTCTCCAAGAGCACACTGCTCTTACCACTGCCATAGTGACCAGTGAGGGCAATGTTGCGTGGCGCATCCGAGCCAGAGCGAGTGAGCTCAGCCCTCAATATGTCAACGTAATCTTTGTGCTGGGCAGGGTCATAAATTGGACTTAAAGACCGAAGCTTTGGAACTTCCTGCGTCATACTCGGTGCTCCAGGTTAAGGTGGTTGCTATGAACCGAATCTTGCCTGTTGTGCCAGTCGCCTGCGGCAAGGTTCGAAGGAAAGGACGAGACCCTTCGCGGTGCCTGGAGGGGTATGGCAATCACCATTAAACATCCTGTTCTCAGGCGACAGGTCAAGTCCAAGCGAGTGGTGTATCGCCCTTTCGATAAAACAGGCAGTGTGACGGTGTCAGGGACCGGCACGTGAATCGGCCTGAATTTTTGAGAGTGGCGTGTTACGCGGCGTGAAGGCCTGCGTAGTTTTCTCGTTGGTAGTTGGCGTAGTGCTCGATCGGCGGGATATGCCCGAGCGAGGAATGCAACCGCTCGTAATTATACCAGTGGACCCATCCGGCTGTGGCGCGTTCCACCTCACCCCAGTCCGTCCACGTCCCTGCCTCGAAATCAATGAGCTCAGACTTGTACAGCCCGATCGTTGACTCCATCAGACCGTTGTCGTAGGCGTCGCCGACGGTGCCGA
>DEPX01000112.1:0-147 GCA_002358975.1 Micrococcaceae bacterium UBA3381
CCGTCATGACGCAACGCATCACCCAAGTCGTCGGGCAGTTGGTCAGCAAACTCTGATTTTTGTCCACTCAAATCGAGTTCACCTAATGTCGACAAAACGGCTTCGAGCAGGACATTAGCTGTTCCTTCGGAAACTCCGGTGCGGTCT
>DEPX01000112.1:339-8753 GCA_002358975.1 Micrococcaceae bacterium UBA3381
ACTATGCTGTCGGGGTGAGCAGCATTTTCGCCGATATCACGCCGCTAAAAGTCAGTCGTGATTTCCGTCGCTTGTGGATCGGTAATTCCATGTCAGCCGTTGGTACCCAGCTAACTTTGGTTGCGGTGTCTTTAGAAATTTTCGCACTCACCGGTTCTTCCGGTTACGTCGGTTTGATGGGTGCCTTTGCTCTTGTGCCACTGATAATTACAGGGCTCTACGGTGGTGCGGTGGCAGACCAATTCGACCGGCGCAAAGTCGCACTGTATTCCTCATGCGTGCTATGGCTAACTACCGTCACGATTTGCGCCCACGCCTGGCTACACATCGAAAATGTTTGGTTACTCTACGGTCTGGTTGCTATCCATTCCGGTGCATCAGGTATTAATCAACCCACTCGCGGTGCCGTAATTCCTGCTCTAGTCGGAACTAAACTCGTGCCTGCGGCCAATGCCCTCAATATGCTCACCATGTCGATGGCTATGATGTTGGGACCATTATTGGCAGGCGGTCTGGTGGCGACAATCGGCTACCCGTGGACATATACGGTCGACGCTGTGACATTCTTGTTTACGCTATATGCAGTTTACCGGTTACCGTCTTTGCCTCCCGGATTGCCCGACGGCCAAAGCCCAACGGCTCAGCGAGTCGGGTTAGGATCGGTGTGGGAAGGGCTCCAATTTTTAGGTACCCGCAAGAACTTGAGGATGACCTTCATTCTGGACATTATTGCTATGGCCACAGCCTTTCCGCGTGCCGTATTGCCTGCCATAGGTGTACTGATTCTTGGTACCAGCTATGCTCAGGGACTAGATAGTGGAGGAGAAGATCCCGCAGAGTTTATCACCGGACTATTGCTGGCAGGCATCGCAGGTGGGGCATTCGTAGCTGGACTGTTTTCCGGTACGTTCACTCGTATTACAGCCCAGGGCAAGGCAGTCTACTGGGCCATTGTCGCTTGGGGATCATCGATTGCAGTCTTCGGACTATTCAGCTGGCTCGCGATTCGGGCAGCCAACGCAGGTAGCCCCAGCGTCATCTTGCTATGCGCAGCAGTGGCAATGCTAATAGTTGCTGGTGCAGCAGACTCAGTGTCTGGTATTTTCCGCAATACTATTTTGCAAACCGCAGCACCGGATCACTTACGTGGACGGCTCCAGGGTGTATTTATCGTAGTGGTTACCGGTGGCCCGCGCATAGGTGAATTACTTACCGGTGGCGTCGCTGCCGGTATCGGAGAGGCTGTCACCATGATTATCGGTGGGTTACTATGCGTGACTGGTGTAACCATTGCGGTCCGGATGGTACCCGGTTTTTTGCAATACGACTCGCGTAACCCGGTCGCTTAACCATCCTGTTTACGAAAGCAGCGGGGCCAACGCCAAGTTTGGCACCCGCTGCAGATACGTGGGGTTGCCAAATTAGTAGGCCTGCTGGCGTTGTTCTACCACTAGGTGGAGCAGCGCGAAGACGCCGTCATTATTAATTGCGTCATGGCAGGCTGCAATAGCGGCTGGAATTTGCTCATTCTGAGTGACTTGAACGCCAAAACCACCAAATGCATTAGCCATTTCAGCAAAATTTGGATTTTTCAGCTGGGTCCCTGAGACTCGACCGGGATAGTCACGCTCCTGGTGGGTGCGGATGGTGCCGTACTCCTGGTTGTCCATAACGATGATGAACGGTTTGGCACCGTATTGGGCGGCGGTAGCAATCTCCTGACCGTTCATAAGGAATTCGCCGTCGCCGGCAACAGACACGACACACTTTTCGGGATTATTCAACGACACGGTAATGGCCGATGGGATGGAGTATCCCATCGAACCGTTACGGGCCGAGATCAGCGATCCGTAGTGGTGGGTCGGGAAGTACCGGTGTACCCAGTTAGTGTGTTCACCGGCGCCGAAGGTCACCATTGCATCATGGGGCAGGGTTGGTACCAGGTGGGCCATGAGGGCATCCATTGAAGCCGGGCCTGCTGTGATGTTCTCGGCCGGCAGCGCGGCGAACTGTTCTTGCTGGCTGCGCATTTTCGCTGTCCAGGTCGCCCATTCGGGTTTATTTGGCAGTTCCATGCGGATGAGATCACGAACAAAAGCGGCGGGTTTTGCCACAATCTGGTGTGATACTGGGCCCGAGCGGCCTCGTAGAGCCGGGTCAATGGTGACCAAGAAGTTCTTTTTATCCCAGTTTTGTCGAATTGTGAACCCGTCGGTGACGGTATCGCCGGGGACAGTTCCGACAAAAACGATGAGGTCGGTTTCTTCTAGCAGATCATAGGTTGGTTTTGGCCGACCATATCCCATCGGGCCCACATAGGATGGCGAATCGAACGGGATGGTTCCCTGGGTGCGCCATTCAACGGCACCAGCAATGGTGTGATCTTCTAACCACGTGGTTAATTGTCGGGAGGCTTCGTCAGTCCAGTCATTACCGCCCGTAATAAATAGTGGTTTCTCAGACTCCAGCAGCGCGTCATGGAGTTGTTTCCAGTCGGTAACAGTCATCCCTCCGGTGGCCACCGGGATTTGTGGGTGTAGGCGCGCGTCAATTTCTTCTTGGATGATGTCTTCGGGCAGTCCGACGACGACCGGGCCGGGCCGACCTGAGGATGCGGCGAACATGGCTTCGGCAACGATTTCGGAGGCGCGTTCGGGGTGGTCGAGCACCATGACGCGTTTGGTTCCGGTGCCGAACCAGGCGTGTGGATCAAATTCCTGGAAGGCCTCTTTTTCGCGGTGCTCGAATGGGATCAGGCCGACGAACAGCACCATTGCTGTGGAGTCTTGCCATGCGGTGTGTAGTGCGACATGGGCATTGGCGGCGCCGGGTCCACGGGTCACCATAGCCACGCCTGGAATTTGGTTGAGTTTGCCATCGGCTTCAGCCATGTAGGTTGCGCCGCCTTCGTGGCGGCACACGACATTTTCGATGGGCGAATCGGCCAGTCCGTCGAGAACGTCTAGATACGATTCACCGGGCACCGAGTAGACGCGTTCTACCCCGTGCGCTACCAGTGTCTCGACGATGACATGTCCGGCAGATTTACGTTGGCCATTACTGTTGAGTGGGTACCCCATAAATAGTGCTCCTTGACTGAAATACTTTGCGTTCAGCCCAGTCGCCATTGACCTATGGGCAAGCGCTAACTATCTCAAAGTACCAGGCCAACGCCGACTCGTAGAAGTGTAACTCAACGTTTCATACCTGCACGTCCTCGCGCACTCAGGTCAGATCATGCCCGCTGCACGTCAGCGCCAGCGCACCGGCATGGGCGGGGCTATAGGTCCTACAACCAACAAAAGGATCGAGGCTACGGCATCGAACGGTAGAACCAGGCTTTACAGATGCGAGTCGTGGTCGGCTAACTATCCTGTGCTTCCCTGTGGCGCTTACTCATCATCACCACAAGGACACCGATTACAATATTAGATACTGCTCCCAATGCAGTGTTACTGTTTTCGGCGTCTCCGATGAACCATAAACCGAAGGTAATAACACCAATCGAGACCGCGATATAACCGAGAATTCCACCCAGTTTACGACAGTGATTTTCCTTCATATCAGTATTATTTCAAAAATAAACCCTTTTGTGGAGACTTTCCGCAGAATTGGTGAGCAGCATTTACTTAAGCTGAAACTGCGTTTTCAAATCTGGCTATCATGTCAGTTTCGTTTGGCAAAGCCTACAGACGGCTCGACTATGTTTATGCGTTGGACGCAAGCTGATGTGCCCTAGCAGTCAGAGCCGTGTGAGTTTCGAGTCAACCGGTTGGATTGGACTTTTCAGCTATTTTATTTTGCTCGTCGAATTGAGACGATGAAATTACTAGGGAAACTAGTATTCGTCAATTCACTAAGGGTGATAACAATGACGATGCGTGCAGCACGTTACTATGATCAAAAAGATATTCGTATCGAAGACATCGAGACCCCTACCGTAGGACCCGGCGAAGTACTCATTGATATCGCGTGGTGTGGCATTTGTGGCACTGACCTGCACGAATACCTCGATGGCCCAATTTTCATTCCTGGTAAGGGCCATCCTCACCCGATCACAGGCGAGGACGCTCCCGTTACGTTGGGCCACGAATTTTCCGGCACTGTGGCCCAGTTGGGAGCCGGCGTTGATGACCTCGAGGTTGGCCAGCATGTCGTTGTTGAACCATATGTGATCCGTGAGGAATATTGGGGTAAAGAAAACTACCATCTCAGCCCGGATCAGAATTTCATTGGCCTGGCTGGCCACGGTGGTGGGCTCGCCGAACAAATCTCGGTATACCGGCACTGGGTTCACCCGATCCCAGATAATATTGCGCTCGATGAGGCCGCACTGATCGAACCATTAGCCGTTGCTTATCATGCCTTTGAGCGTTCCGGTGCGAAAGAAGGCGATGTCGCCCTGATCGGTGGGGCCGGCCCGATCGGTTTACTCACCGCGGCGGTAGCCAAAGCTAAAGGTGTTACCACTGTTATCTCTGAACTATCCGAGATTCGTCGCAAAACCGCGACAGAAACCGGGGTAGCCGACTACGTATTTACTCCGGCAGAAGTTGACGTCGTCGAAGAAGTGCAGAAACTTACCGACGGCGCTGGTGCCGATGTGGCCTTCGAAGCTGCTGCGGTTGATGCGGTACTCAATACGCTGATCCCAGCCGTCAAAAAGGCCGGTGTGATCGTCAACGTTTCGATTTGGGGGCATCGCCCCGAAGCTAATCTCGTCGAATTGGTGACTAAGGAACAAGATCTGCGTGGCACCATCGGCTATTACTTCAGTCATGAACCTACCATTGAGCTGGTGGCTTCCGGAAAGGTGGATCTCAAACCGTTTATTACCCATAAGATTGCGTTGGATCATCTGGTCGATGAGGGCTTTGATACCCTCATTCATCATAACGATACAGCCGTAAAAATCCTGGTCTCGCCAACCGGTAAGGGGCTAGAGAACGCTTAGACCCCTCTAAGCTGACGCGACGATGAAACGAGTGTCATGGCGCCGCCGCGATCCCGTCTGTGGGTAATCTACCCGTTAGCGCTGCTGTGGCTTAGTGTCACAGCAGCGCTGTATATCCGGCCGGCTGCCAGCACGCTGATCGGCGCTGTGGTCATAATCGCTGTGGCTGGTAGTCGCAGCTTCATGCGGCGTGACCCCTGGACCTTAGCCGATCACATCACCACCACACGGCTGGGGCTCATTATCGTTTTTTGTGCACTTATTCTGGGAGCGCCCGGGTTTAACTGGCTGGCCACTGCAGTGGGAGCCGTGGCACTGGCGTTAGACGGCATCGACGGTGTTGCCGCCCGCCATATTGGAACCACTACTGCCGGTGCTGTGTTTGACGAATCCGTTGATGCCTTATTCATTTTGCTATTGGGACTCGGGCTTATATCACTGTGGGGTGCCTGGACCGTGTTGCCCGGTGCCATATACTATTTCTACCGCGCAATAGTGTTCTTCCGACCAGCCTGGCGGCGCCCACTGCCGCCCTCCAGGTTACGCAAAGTCATCGCCGCAGCCCAAGGCATCTTGTTGCTATCTGCTGGTAGTCCCGTGGCTCAAGAGTATTGGTGGTTTGGGGTTGGCTGTGCGGGGCTTGCCCTCGTCGCCCTAACCTTTTCATTTGGCCGCGATGTGCTGTGGCTGGAACAAGCACATCGCCAGCTTTCAACCCGGTAGTCGCGCCTGGTCACTTCCAAGTTGTGCTGCGTACACTTGACCCATGGATGCACCCTACACCAATGAAACAGCTGCTGAATTCACTGCCGGACCACCCAGCGCGCTACCAACGGATTATGGCGTGTTCACCATCCGGTCGTATACACACCGGGGCGTCACGCACGTGTCCATGGCACTGGGTGATCCTAAGCTTTCTGAGGCGCCGCTGGTACGAGTACATAGTGAGTGTCTAACCGGTGACGCATTGGGTTCGCATCGCTGCGATTGTGGGGATCAGCTGACGGCGGCCTTGGCAGCAATTAGTTCGGCCGGTACGGGCATGCTCGTTTACTTGCGCGGTCAGGAAGGTCGCGGAATCGGGTTAGAAAATAAACTGCAGGCCTATGCGCTGCAGGACAACGCAGGGATGGATACGGTTGAAGCCAACATTGCCCTGGGGTTGCCCGACGACGCAAGAACCTATGATGCTGCCGCAGCGATTCTGGAGTATGAAGGCTGCTCTCGGATCCGGTTGCTGTCATCAAATCCAGCGAAATCCACCGCGCTGCAAGCATATGGCATCACCGTGACCGAACGATTGCACCTACAATTGCCGGATCGTTCCGAAAACTCTGCGTACTTGGAAAGTAAACGTCGTCGAATGAATCATGACGTGCCCAATGGGCGCCCAAATATAGCAGAAGGCGACGAGCTGGAAGTGTATCGGACCATTGCCGGTTTTGATGAGGTTGTAGCCCAGCTGGCCCAGAGTGAGGACGGGTTTATTGCGACCCGTACCGGTGATGCCGAGTTCGTTTCAGGGCGGTTGGATCGTCGTCACCTGCACCAGATTCGTGCTATGTGTGGTGCGGTGATGGTGGGTGCTGGCACGGTGATCGCCGATGACCCACAACTGACGGTACGTGCGGTGGAAGGCGATAACCCAGTACGTGTGGTGCTGGATCCGCGTGGCAGAATTCCTGTGGAGTGCGGGGTCTTGCAAGATCCTGGTGCGCCCACTTTGTGGCTGATAGGTCAAGACACCGAGGTCAGCTCTGAGATTGGTGCTCATGTCCAGGTGGTTCGATTGCCACAGGCTGCCGGCGCGTCAATGGACCCGCATATGATTATTGCGGTGATTCGTGACCATGTTTCCGGTTCGATTTTGATTGAAGGTGGCGGACAAACCGTATCCGAATTTTTGACCGCTGGGGCCCTGGACCGACTCTTTTTGACTCGAGCACCTGTACTTTTGGGTGACGGTGTGCCCGGCATCCGGTTCTTTGGTCCGGCGGTAATGTCGGATGCGCTGCGCCCGTCTTTTCGGCGGTACAGTTTCGGTGAAGATGTCTGCACCGAATACGTGCTTAGCGCTGCTGCGCGGCATCATTCTGCACAGACTCCGGCCCGTTTGCCCGGCGCCGCACAGCAGCCTGGACCAACAGGGTAATTAGTCCCGGTAGTACGGAAATGATGGCCAACAAACCATAACCGGTTGCGGTACTGACCGCGGCATCTACCGAGATTGCAGCACCGGAAGCTACGATGCTGACGCTTATTTCGCGTATCCCCCAGCCACCCACACCAATCGGTAAGCTCATCGATGCCAATCCTGCGATGGCAACCACCGGAACCACCGGGCCGTCCAAGGCCAGCATGGCCACGATGTATAACAAGAACAACGCACCAACACTGAGCACCGAGGTCAGCCACACGATCAGTGCGGCGTTGAGCCCCATTTTGCGCATCCCATACAGTGACAAAACCAGGGCGGACAGAGCAACACCACCGGTTAACAGGGCCAATGGGGTTGAAATACCCGCCAGCGTGAAGGTGGCGATCGTAAATAGCAGGGCTGTAACACTAAGGCGTTCGGCTCCCACCACTGCCAAGGGTGACCACCATTTGTGCTCTCCGGTATTACGGTAGACGGCGACACGGGCCAGATCCCCGCTCAGCCCTCCCGGTAGTACCGCGTTCAAAAAGCTTGAGGAATAACAATCCGCTATGGCCCGCAGCCAACCCAACCGGGTTCCTCGGCTGTGCAATAACAGTTTCCAGCGCATTGCTTGCGCTGCCGTGGTGACCAGCCCACATCCCAGGGCGGCCAGAATGGTCCACCAGTTCAAAACAGTAGTGCCTGCCAGCAGCGCTTGGGCTCCCACGATACGCGCGGTCAGAAGGAGCAGGCCGACGCTTATGATGATCATCAGTGTGCTTTTGAGCCACCGCATGTGCCCTACCCTGCGTCTTTGGCTGACCGCCGGGCATCAACGGCGACATCCAGGTGATCAACTTCCACCGTCAGATCTTCGGCACAGTGTTGCAATCGGCGGTGCAACCACCGGGTGGCTATCGTATGCAGTTGTGGTTGGTATTCGACTGCCGCTGCGGTTCGTTCAGTTAAGAATCGGGCGATGAAATCATGATCTTGGGGTGCGGTCAGCTGCCACGTAGCCGGGGCGGTGGTCACTTCGGCCTCGGCTTCCACTGCCAGCTGGCATAACGTTTCGGGCGCGATGGGACCGAGTTTGCCGTCTCGACGCTGGTGACCGCAAAACGCGTCATTGATCTTCTCGTCGTCGCAATCGGCCGGGGTGAGCTGCCATTGGCCGGTAATACTGAGTAAAAACAGGCCCAATCCCCCGTGTTGGGCAAGGGTATCTATGATTGCTTGGAGATCTCGTGTGGTCAGCACATCAAGGACGGCACTTCCAGTAACCAGTAACCGGTCTGGTGCCGATGCAAGTAGGTCATT
>DEPX01000150.1:0-159 GCA_002358975.1 Micrococcaceae bacterium UBA3381
GCTGGTGCGGTAGGGTAGTCCATTGGCCAGCAGGACTATGCCTGTGCTCCGGTCCGTCGAATTCCCTCAAGCTTCTGGCAAAATCCAGCGGCGCATGAAAAGGACACCACACATGAAGTCTGATATTCACCCTAAGTACCAGCCGGTGATCTTCAACGA
>DEPX01000150.1:292-9138 GCA_002358975.1 Micrococcaceae bacterium UBA3381
AGCTCTTCCCACCCGTTCTACACGGGCAAGCAGCGCATCATGGACTCCGCAGGCCGTGTGGAGCGCTTCAACCAGCGCTTCAAGGGCTTCGGCGGCAAGAAGTAGTCCCTCATTTGTTGCGGCCCATCAATTGGGTCGCCAGGCTGCTGCCATGCTAAGCTCTCTTCGCTCCACAATGAGGAATCAGCGTGGCAGCTCAGCCCCCTGCGCGGGTGGCGGAATAGGTAGACGCGCTAGCTTGAGGTGCTAGTCCTCGTATAAGAGGGTGGGGGTTCAAGTCCCCCTCCGCGCACGTTTAGCGAAATGAGTCGGGACGAGAAATAACACCTCGTGCCGACTCATTCGTTTAATACCGATACTTACCATTTAATATCGAGGGCTTCTTGGGCGAACAACTCACGATCGCTATGGTTTCGATGCACACCTCTCCGTTAGCGCAGCCCGGAGAGGGTGACGCAGGTGGTATGAACGTATATATTCGAAACCTCACCACAGCCTTAACTAGGGCAGGACATCAAGTGCTGGTTCTTACTAGAAGAACTGTGGCAACTGAAAACATCGTTGTTCTGGACAAGGCGACTGATTCTAAAATGATCCCGTTGAGCATAGGATCGCTTGATCTGCCTAAAGAATCCCTGGCTGAGCTTACCCCACAATTTGCAGACGCGTTGGCGAGAGCCGTTTCTCTACACGCTTGCCATTCACTTGTAGTCCATTCCCATTATTGGCTATCTGGGGTGGCTGCTCAGCAAGCGGCCAGAGTGTTGCAAGCTCCAGTGATTCATACTATGCATACTCTAGGTGCTGCCAAAAATTCTGCAATACCAGGAAGTGAACCACTGCGCAGGATTGAGGCCGAAGCACTTATCTGTGCAAATGCTCAAGTTCTCATAGCTAATACCGCTGGTGAAAAACAAGAACTCATAAAATACACCGGTATCGCTGCAGAACGTGTCCAGGTTGTAAGACCGGGTGTTGATCACGGGGTTTTCAGACCAGTCGGGCTGAGCCGATGGCCAGGCCGAGAGGCGAATCAGGCACCAAAAATCCTATTTGCCGGACGGATGCAGCGACATAAGGGCCCTCATGTTTTGCTGGAAGCCTTAGCTGCGCTTCGAGATCGAGACTTGAAAATCCTCCCTGTAGCACATTTCACCGGAGCAGTCTCGGGCTCAGCAACCTACGATGTGCCGGCATATGCCAAACGGCTTGGCATAGCTCAGCAGTGTTCGTTTTCTCCACCGGTCTCCCCCACAGTTCTGGCTACGTATATGCGCGCGGCCGATGCTGTCGCCATGCCGTCGGCATCAGAATCGTTTGGGCTAGTAGCTGCCGAAGCCCAAGCGTGCGGTACTGCTGTTATTGCGCATAACGTTGGTGGGCTATCAACTGTGGTGGGCGATGGCTTCAGCGGACAATTGGTGAATTCATTAGATCCTGAAGCTTGGGCGGATGGCTTAGCTACGTTGATAACCGATCCTCAGCGCTGGCGTGATTACGGCGCTGCGGCAGTCGAACATTCGGTACCTTTTTCGTGGTCGTCCATGGCTGCAGAAATGATCGAAATCTATCACGCAGCGCGAATGCATTACTTTGCTGCCTCGCAGCACTATATTGGTCGGCCGCCATCATAATGCCGGCGGCCGACCAATACTGTGAATCCGATTAATCCTGTCGGATTTCTGCTGTGAAATGCAGTTTTTCTTTTTTAGCGTTCCATCCTGTGATCAACTGTTGATCGCCGTTTTGGCGATAGTTCACTGCAACGGTCGAAGGTAAGCGCATCGGAGAAGCAAATTCAATCGCCCATGTGTAGGGAGCAGGAAATTCTCGACCTGCCAGCATACGCCCTGCAGCGTACATCCCATGAGCAATTGCACTCGGCATTCCTAGTGCTTTGGCTGTGATGTTGGACAGGTGGATCGGATTGCGATCGCCTGACACGGAGGCGTAACGGCGACCAATATCGGCGGGTAGCTTCCACTGACCGGTGACAGGCGGTGGTTGGAACTTCTGCCGGTCCGGACGCGCTGGTTGTTCAGCATCGGGTAGCTTAACCGAACGTGAAAGATAAAGTGCCATGGACTGCCACAGCAACTTATCAGTGACACGATCGAATATTTGAACCCAGATTTCGACTGTAGTTCCAGCGTGATGCGGTGCTAAATGTTGCGCCCAGGTTGATATCCGAACCGGTTGATCAATCGGAATATCTGACATGTGCCAGACCTTGTGTTGCAAATGCACCATACCTAATAAAGGTATGGGAAATTGTCGTTCAGCCATCATTGCTGTAGATAGTCCGAACGCAGTGATATGGGCTGTCAATGACGGAGCAGTGTTATGCCCGACACTCCCGGAAGCCCCAAGTAGCCCGTTATATTCGTCCACCAATTTGCGCGAAATGACACCGTCAGTTTCCCAGCGAGTGCCGGGCAGAGTAACCACCGCAGGTTTTTTAGACCGAATCGCCCCTGCTGCAACTTTGGCATACGAAGATGCTAGTGATGGAATCTCACCGACTTGGATGACCCGCAAATTTTCCGGTTGTGGCGCAGATTCTACAATGTTTGGCTCAAGCATTATTTTCCTACCATTGACTGTCCGCATACCCGCAGAGTGGTGCCGTTGATGCCTGCTGAAGCATCGGCATTGAAAAATGCAATCGCTTCGGCCACGTCGATGGGACGCCCGCCCTGTTGTAGTGAGTTCATTCGGCGTGCTACTTCGCGTGTTGCTGTTGGCATGGCATCTGTCATAGCGGTTTCAATGAAACCGGGGGCCACGGCATTGATAGAACCACCGGTCTCCCCCAGTAGTGGTGCCAGGGCCTGTGTCATGCCGATAATGCCGGCTTTTGCTGCACCATAGTTGGTCTGTCCGCGGTTACCGGCAATGCCCGAGGTTGAAGACAGTGAGGTGATCCGGAAATTATCAGCTAGGACACCCTGGCCTCGTGCTTTCAAAAGCTGGTCATTAATACGAAGCGGTGCGGACAAGTTGACTGCAATGAGCGAATCCCAGCGGCTGGCATCCATATTAGCTAATAACTTATCGCGGGTAATACCAGCATTATGTACGATGCCGTCCAGCCGACCGAACCGTTCACCGGCCTTGGCAAGTAACTGTTCTCCTGCGTCATCAGAGGTGATATCCAGCTGTACTGCAATACCACCAACGGCGTTCATTACTTCGGTCAATGCTTCGCCGGCTGCGGGCATATCGACCCCGATCACGGTGGCGCCGTCGCGGGCTAATACGTGACTGATCGCCTCACCAATTCCTCGTGCAGCACCGGTTACTATAATAACTTTGTCAGCTAACGGGGCGTCCCAATCGGCCGGAATTGAGCCGGCATTGGACGATACAGTCAGGAATTGTCCGGCGACATATGCTGAACGTCCAGACAGCAAAAAGCGCAGCGCCGCCTGAGCTGGAGCAGAATCCATATCAACGCCATCAGCTAATACGATGCCATTGGTCGTAGCCCCACGTCGCATCTCTTTGGCTAACGACCTTGTAAAGCCTTCTACGCTATGGCGGCTAGCTATCGCCGATGCGTCTGTAGCCACAGAAGAGTCGTTCGGATCGCGTAGAATGGTGATCACGCGGCCATTGGGTTCTAACTCGCGTAAGGCCGAACCGGTATCTAACACCAGTTGAGATAAATCAGAGGGGCTTTGTACCTCGTCAAGTGCCACGATAATGGCCGAAAATTTTTGTTTGAGGCCTGGGTCGCGCCGAACATCATATTCTTCTTGCCAGAGCTGTTTCGCTATGGCATCAGCAGCCTGTGATTTTCCGAGAATAAGAACCGTCCCGGTGACTAGTGGTGCGCCTTTTGTGTGACGACGCAGCGGGACAGGCTGCGGCAGACCAACAGTTTTTGCGACTTTCTTACCTAGGGGCCGGTTGACGAACCGGGTGTAGCCATCGGTGTGTGACATATAATCCATTTGTCCTTTCAGTAATCCCAATTCGTCGTTTAGCGGCCACGCATTAACGCGACTGCGCCTTGACCACCTGCTGCACATACTGAGATGAGGCCCAGCGAGCCAGCGCCTTTATCGTTGAGCATCTTGGCCAATGAAGCTACGATTCGTGGGCCGGTTGCGGCAAATGGGTGGCCTGCAGCCAGGGACGAACCATTAACGTTGAGTTTCGTAGTATCAATTTCGCCTAGTGCTTTGTCACGACCCAACACGTTTTTGTTGTAGTCATCATCTGCTAAGGCTTTTATCGTTGCAGCTACCGTGCCGGCGAATGCTTCGTGAATTTCAAAAAAGTCTATGTCATCTAGACCTAGACCATGACGATCGAGGATACGAGGGATTGCGTAAGTAGGCGACATTAGTAGTCCATCATCACCGTTAACGAAATCTACCGCAGCCACTTCATAATCAATAAACTCCGCCAAGATTGGGAGTTTACGTTGCTGTGCCCATTCCTCAGTGGAAAGTAATGCTGCTGCAGCCCCGTCAGTCATCGGGGTCGAGTTTCCTGCAGTCATGGTGGCTTCTTCCCCAAACTGCTTGCCGAATGCAATACGGAGTTTGCCCAGCGACTCCATATCGGAGCCCGGGCGCATATTATTATCGCGGTCCAGGCCACGGAATGGCGTCATCAAATCGTCAAAGAAGCCTTTTTCATAGGCAGCCGCCATATTGTTATGCGAACGCATGGCAAGCTCATCTTGTGCTTCACGGCTGATACCCCATGCATGGGTTGTCAGGGCTTGGTGCTCTCCCATGGATAGTCCAGTGCGGGACTCTCCAGCTTGTGGTGCTAAGGGAGCGAAATGTTTGGGCCGCAGTTTCATTGCGACTTTGATTTTGTCCTGAGTGGTTCGAGCACGGTTGAGCTGCATAAATAGCTCACGGGCTTCGCTATTGAACGCCAGTGGGGCATCAGAAATTGTATCGACTCCGCCGCCAATACCAGCCTCGATTTGGCCTAAACGAATTTTATTGGCCACACCGCCGATAGTTTCGATACCTGTTGCACAGGCGGTTTGCACGTCGTGTGCTGGAGTGTGTGCATCTAGGGATGTACCTAGCACCGATTCACGAGTCAGATTGAAATCTGCCGAGTGCTTCATGACGGCACCTGCAACAACTTCACCGAGCCGTTCGTTTTGTATGCCAAAGCGAGCGACCAATCCTTCAAGTGTGGACGTCAGCATGTCCTGATTTGAAGCACCTGCGTAAGCGCCATGCGCACGAGCAAACGGGATGCGGTTGCCACCTAATACTACCGCTGTACGTAGGGAGCCTCCGGCAATGGCCGGTTTCGATGTAGAAGTCATGCAAATCTCTTTCGTCTGTTGGGTTTGCAGTTTGTATTTACGAATACACACTTTACCTGATACTCTCAGTATCGTGAAGATGTCTGAAACACCTATTCCTGACGGGCGTAATACACGCTGGGATGCGCACCGCCGGAAACGTCGAAATGATCTTATTCGGTCGGCGCGTGCTGCTGTCCATATTATTGGACCTACCGTTTCTATGGAAGAAATCGCTAATCATGCTGGGACCTCTAAATCGGTGTTCTACCGCTACTTTGAGGATAAGAAAGGTCTGCAGCAAGCTGTTGCGCAGGCTTCCATTGATTTCATGGAGAATGAGCTCAAAAAAGCCGGAAAGGCTGCTGATAGTGCACAGGATGGCTTGTATACCATGGTGCTGTCTTATCTTCGGCTAGCGGACTCCTCCCCTAACGTTTATAACTTTTCTACGGCAATCCCTACAGGCATGGCGATTTTCACGATAAATATGGCTAGCTTTTTGCAGCGGACCGTTGAACGTGTCTTGCCGCAATATCAAAACGAGCCCAATGGCACAGACTTGGCTTATTACTGGTCTACTGCGGCTGTGGGCTTTGTGCGCGCGGCCGGTGAGGAATGGATTGCTGAGCCATCAGGTCCGCATCGTCTTAGCGCAGAAATATTAGCCCGCAGCATCGCCGATTGGCTGCTGGTGGGTATCGACACATCTAGCAGAAACACTGAATCTCATTAGGAGCACTCATGTCGTCCACACATCAGGAACTTCGACTCAAACACAATGAAGTGCAAGAGCTACTCCTTGGCCCTTGGGCTGAGGATCGTCGGCAACTCCGAAAGAATATGGAGGAGCCGATTTTTCATTATCAGTTCAACCAGACTAAAGAAGAACAACGTGAACTGACCTTCCAACAGCTGCAAGAACTTGCCGATCGCAAACTTATTGGCAAAGCTTATCCCAAGGCATTTGGCGGTGGAGAAAACCCAGGGGCGAATGTTGCCGGGTTTGCTGAGATGTTTCATGCCAACCCGTCCATGCAAATTAAAGGCGGAGTCCAGTGGGGCCTGTTTGGCTCTGCTATTTTGACGTTAGGCAATGAAGAACAGCATAAACAATGGCTACCCGGAGTGCTCAACCTTGAGCTGCCTGGGGCTTATGCGATGACAGAAATAGGCCACGGTTCCGATGTTGGCAATATAGACACGACGGCAACTTATATTCCAGAAGACGACGAATTTGAAATCCATACGCCTTTTACAGCCGCATGGAAAGAATTTCTTGGCAACGCCGCCGTGCATGCTAAGGCGGCAGTGGTGTTTGCCCAGCTCATTACGCAAGGGATTAACTACGGAGTTCATGCGTTTTTCGTTCCGATTCGTGACGACGACGGGAATTTCTTGGCCGGCGTTGGTGGCGAAGATGACGGGGTTAAGGGTGGTCTTAACGGCATTGATAATGGGCGCCTACATTTTACAAATGTTCGGATCCCGCGCACGAACCTGCTTAATAAGCTTGGCGATGTTGACGACAAAGGTAACTATTCGTCCCCGATAGAATCTTCGGGACGCCGGTTTTTCACCATGCTGGGCACATTAGTTCAAGGACGTGTCTCATTGGCAACTACCGCAGCTAACGCATCTGCGTTGGCGCTTACCGGAGCCATTACCTATGGGAACCAACGTCGGCAATTTAATGCTGAGTCTGATATCCAGGAGCAGGTTCTTTTAGACTACGGGCTGCATCAGCGCCGTCTCATCGACCGGTTGGCAAGAACTTATGCCGATATCTTTGCGACCAACGATCTCTTGGTGAAGTTCCACGAAGTATTTTCTGGTGAAGACGACAGTGATGAGAATCGTCAGGAACTAGAAACACTAGCCGCTGGAATCAAAGCAATTACAACCTGGAATGGCTTAGATACTTTCCAAGAGGCACGCGAAGCTACGGGTGGCGCGGGGTATATCGCGGCAAAAAACCGTTTTAATCAACTGCGCGATGACCTCGACATCTATACAACCTTCGAAGGCGATAACAACGTATTGCTGCAATTGGTTGGTCGCCGGTTGCTAGGAGACTACTCTAAAGAACTCGTAAACCCATCGTTTAAAGTGCTGACGCGCTACGTTGCCGAACGAGCCGAAGACACCCTGTATCAACGTTCTGGGTTACGTCGTGTCGTTCAGCAAGTTACTGATATCGGATCGGACCGCCGTTCCGCTGCCTGGTTAAAAGATACCGAGGTACAGCGCGGCCTCCTAGCAGATCGCGTGCGTACCCAGGTCGGCGAAGTCGCCGAAGCACTGCGCCCAGTGACGAAAAAATCCCAGGCCGAACAAGCCAGAGTTTTCAACGAAAACCAGTACGACCTGATTAAAGCTTCGAAATCTCATGCACAATTATTGCAGTGGGAATCATTCACCGAAGCACTCGAGACTATCAAAGACCCGGATAGCAAAAAGATCATGACATGGATGCGTGATCTGTTCACACTATCTATGATTGAACAAGATCTCGGATGGTTCATCGAATACGGCCGTATTTCTCAACAACGTGCTCGTACATTGCGTCACTACACGAACAGGCTGGCTGCCCGGCTTCGTCCATACGCTCAGGATTTGGTAGACGCATTTGGGTATAACCAAAACCACCTGCGGATGGATATTACTTCCGGCATAGAGCGTGAACGTCAAGACGAGGCGCTCGAGTACTACCGTCTGGAACGGGCTTCCGGAGAGGCTCCGGTCCCAGAAAAGGTGTACAAGAAACGTCAAAAGTAGACTAGTTAGGTCTGTACTTTTATCAACGTGTTGCCGTCAGCCTAATGACGGCAACACGTTGATTTTTTTTGGTCGGATATATTATCTGCCAGTCGGCTGCGTTACATAATCTCTTAGCCGACATAACAGTGATTAAATAAAGGCCATGTCGAATACCGCTGCGTTGGATAATGCCCTACTGACTCGAGACGAAGCCCAAGCTCGATCTGCTCTGGTGGAGATTGCCAGTTACCATATCGAATTAGATTTGCGCGATGCTATGGATTTGGAACAGTCCACCTATCCGGTGACCACCACATTGCGTTTTTCCGCTTCGAGGTTGGGCGGTGACACCTTTTTAGACTACCTAGGTGACACGGTCACCTCTGTAACGCTCAATGGCAAAGCCCTGGATATTGCCCAAGTGGTCGGGGAAGCACGTATCTTGCTTCCTGCTATAGGTGAAGATAACGAAGTTGTTATCCATTCCCACAGTCTATTCTCACACTCTGGTGAAGGATTACATCGTTTTGTTGACCCGGTTGACGCACAAGTCTACTTATATTCGCAATTCGAACCGGCAGACGCCCGCCGGGTATACCCCAATATGGAACAGCCGGACCTTAAGGCAAATTTCCATATGACCATAATTGGTCCCGATACATGGACCATCGCTTCTAACGAGGTCGAAAGCCAACGAGAACACCTCGGAGCGGGGATAGCCAAAGTACAGTTTGCCCCTACTAAGCCGATTTCCACATATCTCACCACGTTCCTAGCCGGTCCTTACGCACAGTTCAATGAC
>DEPX01000178.1:0-8363 GCA_002358975.1 Micrococcaceae bacterium UBA3381
ATGGCCGATCCGCGCGTCACGCCCGACGATACGGTGGCGCACTGGACCACCCAGGGCATTATCGACACCGATGATGAACTCAAAACCCGGTTGGCCACTCGTGCCAGTGCCCCCGCCCCCACGGTAGACACCGCTGCAGTGCACCAGGTAGCGCCTCAGCTCAATGCGGCCCAAGCCGAAGCCGCCGCCGCGTTGGCTTCCGGTACCAGATTGAGCGTGATCGAAGGCTACGCTGGGGCAGGGAAAACAGCCTTATTGCAAGCCGCCGTCCAACTCCGCGGCCAACGGCCACTACTGACCGTGACCCCCACGTTGAAAGCCGCCCAAGAAGCTCGCAGTGCCGGATCGGAGGCGTGTTCATTGCACAAATTGCTCCACGCCCACGGCTACCGGTGGAACGACGACAACCAATGGCATCAACTGGCCCCAGGGGAAGCAGATCCGGACACTGGCACAGCGTTTTACCCGCCACGACCAGACAGCCCACATCACCTGACCGGCCAGACTCAGCTGGTGGTCGATGAAGCCGGAATGTTAGACCAGGAAGCCACCCGAGCACTGCTAGAATTGGCCGACCGCTACGACGCGGACGTGGCCATGATCGGTGACCGGGCACAGTTGTCCGCGGTTGGCCGCGGCGGAGTGCTGGATGTGGCCGCCCGAGTGGCCACCCACTACGTCACCCTGGACCAAGTCCACCGGTTCGGAGACGACACCGAGTACGCCGAACTGTCCAAACTCATGCGCAACCGTGACCGCCTCGATGAGGTCTTTGACCGGCTACACCACCGCGGCAACGTGCGCATCCACCACAGTGCTGACGAGGCCCGAGAAGCCCTGGCCGAGGCGGTCCGGTCAGATATTGCAACTGGCCACAACATCGCGGTCACCGTGGCCACCAATGACCAAGCCGCAGCCCTCAACGCGGACATCCAAGCCCAACGCATCGAAGCCGACCACCTGAAAACTGACGGCCACTCAGCCACCGGACGCGACGGACTGGACATCTTCGCCGGTGACACCGTGATGACCAGATCCAACAATCCCGACCTGGGCGTGGCCAACCGAGAAAGCTTCCGCGTCATTCAAGTCCACTCCGACGGTGGACTAATCCTGGCCGGCGAAGACCAACGCCACCACCACATCAATGCCAACTACGTACGGGACCATATCCACCTGGGCTATGCCGTCACTGACTACGGCAACCAGGGCACCACCGTCGACCACGGGTCGGTGCTACTGGAATCCTCCATATCAGCCGCTGGGGTTTATGTTGGTGCCACCCGGGGCCGGTGCGACAACACCATCCACATCATGGCCGACGACCTTGAAGACGCTAAAGCCCAGTTTATGGCCACCATGAATCGTGACCGGGCCGATCGCGGCTTAGACCAAGCTCGTGCCGACCTGGCCATCCAGTTGCCAAAACACACTATGGCAGTGCCCCCGCGTATCCGGGACTATATCAACAACATGAGTCGGATGATAGCCCAGCAGGAAGCCATCATGGAACGTCTCCAACCCTTGGCTGATCACCATGACAAAGCCCAAGCATTCCAAGAACACCATCAGACGACTGTTGCCCAAGCACACCACGAAGCACACCGCGCCCAGCAGGCAGTAAGCGAAAAGCAAGCGGAACTAGAAGCCGTCCGTGAGCAACGACACCGCCAGATCACCAATCAGCTCCGGTTAGAGATTCAAGATGAAGTGTCTGACCTACAAGCCAAAGAACACCGTGCCCGCAACGCCGGAATATTCACCCGAGCCAAAGCCAAACACGATGCCCGCACCACCCGAGTAGAACTCGAGTCTCGCTACGGCATCGAGCTGTCCGGCACCGACGATGAGCGCATCACCGGTCCCAACCGGTTCTACGATGACCAATGGGTCAACACCGTAGCCGAACACCAAACCCAAACTCACCAACCCGTTGACCAGAGCCTCGCCCAGTTACAAAACGAAGTCGAAGACTTAGATAGGCAGGCCCGCCATGCCGTAGAACGGGCTGAGTCTCTTCAAAGTGCTTGGGATACCCACGTCGGGCCAGCCCCAACCGTCGCAGGCAACGACACCTACCAGGACTACTTAGACGCCCAACAGAGACACTCCGACGCCCAAGACATGATCACCCGGGCCAGCAACCCAGAACACCATGACGGATTATTGGACTTCTTAGACACGCAAGCCCAAAAGAAAGCCCAGCAAAAAACCCAACGCAAACCACAACACCCTCAGCCCTCAAAGACCCCAGACCCTGAGGCGACTGCCTACCTGCAGCAGCAACGCATCCAACAACCCCATCTCGGAAACGAAGGCTTAGAGCGATAACCCAATTGGGCCCGTGCCGAGCAGTGTAGGCAGATCAAAAAACGACTGATTCTGAACAAAGATATCCCGACAGACGGAACAACAATTAGTTCATCACCAACCTGCTCACTGACTGGGGGATAAGTTTTGGGGTACACAAAAAGGACCTGAAGGGGTGACGCGAAGAGGGATAGGAGGTTTTTAGAATAGATTTGAATAGGCAATAATCTCCTAGCATATTACGGAAAACAAGAGTCCAGGTCGTCAACTATAATGAAGTGGTGGTGCAGTTATGCGTAATATAGAGGTCTGCAACAGCTCTCTTCTTGACCGTGGGTTGTCGTCGTATGAAAATCTTGTTTTCTACGGTCCACATGCTTGCGATTTATGCGAGTTTCATGGAGTTGAATACACCATGAAAGTCTCCAGCAGGATTTGGTAGCATGCGTTATTCTCTCACCGGCCAGCACATTCTCGTCACCGGGGGTGGCTCTGGTATCGCACGTGCTGCAGCGGAACGTTACCATCGTGAAGGCGCGACAGTGACAGTACTTAACCGATCCGCTGAGGGTGCGAACGCTGTTCGTGAGGCTTCGGACGGTCAGATCCGGACCGTCGTAGGTGATGCAACGGATGCGACAGTCCTTAGGGGAGCCATCGCTGATGCGTCCGATGAGCAAGGCAGGCTGCACCACCTCACTTGCGGTGTTGGCATTTTTGATGACTACGCTCGAATTAGTGAAATGTCAGCAGAAGAGTTAGCTTCCGCCACCGAGGAGAGCTGGTCAGTCAACGTCCATGGCGCCCTTCTCGCAGTCAACCTCGCCGTTGACGCACTCCAGTCGTCGCAGGCAGGTTCAGTCACGCTGACTCTGTCCGAGTCGGCCTTCAATGCGACTGGCGGAGGCGTCCTATACGGTAGCGCTAAGTGGGCGCTACGGGGAGTCGTGGACCACTTGGCTGCGGAACTGGCTCCCGACATCCGTGTCAACGGAGTTGCTCCCGGAGGGACCGGAGGAACTCGTTTCTCTGGGCTTTCTTCTCTTGGGCAGACGCAGTCCGTCGACACCGTTATCGGACGCGATGAGCGAATCGCTGCAGGAACGCTGCTCGGCGTAACGGCTTTCCCAGAGGACCACAGTGGTGCTTACCGTTTTCTGGCGGACCCTGTTGATGCTCGGGTCATCACAGGAATAGTGATTCGAAGCGACGGCGGACTACGCATATGAGATTGATATGTCGATACCGTTCGTGAAATCGCTGAAGATGGCGTCTGTGGAATCTCTTTGCAAGGAATGAGTGCCTAGAGTCTTCCAGGAGTTTGATATGCCAGTATTACCCGATCCCGCCAACATGCTTACCTGGAACTACGAGGAGAAGCTTACCGCTTTCCAAAACATGGCGGGGTTATTCTCGGTCAACTCGGTGGACAACGACCAGAATAACATTTATCCGCTTCCTCGCGGGGAGACTGTGAAAGACATTTCATATCAGTACGACGGGTTGCAGCTTAGCCTGTCTGATTACCTTGAGCGGCAGCGCGTCGCTGGTCTCCTTGTAATCAAGGATGGTGAGATAGTTACGGAGATTTACCGGCAAGGCACCGACGAGACCACTCACTGGACGTCATGGTCTGTGGGGAAGTCCGTAGTCTCTACCCTGGTAGGGATCGCAATCAGGGGAGGATTCATCCATGATGTGGATGATTTTGTTACTGACTACGTTCCGGAGCTCCGTGGCTCAGCGTACTCGATGGTCACTCTGCGTCATATGCTTCAGATGTCGTCAGGCGTCGCTTGGAGTGAAGATCCGAGCACAGCAGAGCCAAATGTGCGTACCTTTGCGGCCTGCTTAGCGAGACAGACGACCGATTCCATACTCGACATCGCAAAAAGGTTGCCTCGCGCATATAATATCGCCGCAGGAAAAGACCACGAACCAGGTACTCGCTGGAACTACAGCAATGTCGAAGCATTTCTTGTAGGGTTGGCCCTCGAGCGTGCCACCGGATTTCGCATTAGCCAATACCTCCAAGCCCACATTTGGAAACCCTTTGGTATGGAAAAGCCAGCCTGGTGGATGACTGAAGGGCCCGGCGGGGCGAACTCTGGTGCTGGCGACTTTAGCGCTATACTTCGTGACTACGGTAGAATTGGTCAGTTTATCCTTGACGGCGGTGTCCTACCTGGCGGGCAGTCGACCCTCCCAGAACACTGGCTATCTGAAGCAACGACCTGGGGCCCTCACACCTATGATCCGATCTATCCGACAGCGCAGCCGGGGAGGTATGGATATTTCTGGCGGAATCACCCCGTAGAAGCACGCATGGAGGCCTGCCCGAAGACAACACAGGTTGCCGATTCGACTTTCTGGGCTGCAGGGCTTTTTGGGCAGTATATAGCCATCAATCCGGTAACGCGCCTAGTGATGGTTCAATGGGCTGTCTACGACGCTCCGCCGGTTGACGACCTAGTCATGGAAACGGCGACCCTGTTCAACGGATTTACCTTGGCCACGCAATAAGGGGAGGCTTGAGCCAGCTTTGGCCGAGAGACTAGGAGAAATTAGGAATTAGTGTTCGACGAAGCGTTTTGTCCAGTCGTAGTAGGCGGACAACCAGTTTTGGAGGACCTCACGAGTTGCGTCATCCTGTGCGGTTCCATCGTCAGCGAAGCGCTGTGGTGTGAACTGTATGAAGGCTTCCGGTTGGTTAAGTGTGGGCACATTTAGATAAGATAAAACGTTACGAAGGTGCTGTTGAGACATAGATGTTCCAGGGTTTCCCGGTGATGCACCGATTACACCGGCCGGTTTATGAGCAAAAGCGTTTTGGCCGAAAGGGCGTGACCCCCATTCTAGGGCGTTTTTGAGGGCAGCAGGAAGTGTTCGGTTATATTCGGGGGTCACAAATAGCAGTGCGTCGCTAGTTTCGATTTTTTCCTTAAACTCACGTGCTTGAGGTGGAAAATCGGTGTCGTTGTCTCGATTGTAAAGGGGTAAGTGAGAGATGTTGATCTCTGAGAACTTTAAATTGTTGTTAGCGAGTTCGAGCAGGTTATCTGTGAGCTTTCGATTGATGGAGTCCTTCGAGAGACTGCCAATGATGTATCCAATGTTAATCGGCATTCTGCCTTCCTTGTCGTAGGTATATCGCGCTGCATGAGGGCTCTAAAGTGAGGTCACAGTGTGCTGGTGTGGTGACGATTGGAAGACCAAATGAGTTGGACCAGTTCTGCACGACTGTGCACGTCGGTCTTTGCGAAGATACGTTTGAGATGCTGTTTGACTGTGTTCTCGCTGACGAAAGCTTCGGTTGCAATCTCACGGGTGGTCAGACCGCGACTGACGAAGGTGGCGATTTCTTGTTCTCGCGGTGAGAGCACATCCCAAGTGGGTAGTGTCGCTGCTTCCTTGTCAGGGCCTTCGTAGATCAGGCTTACGATAGACTCATGTTGGTACGCTTTGAATGACTTGATGATCGTTTGTTTCCCAGTGTGAGCTTCCCGTGCGTTCACTGTGGCTACTCGACGGTTCCCAGCGACAAAGTCGGTGATTACCTCTGTGAGGAGATCATTGATTGATGGTCTTTCATGGGTGTTCTGAGTTGTTTCGTCCATAACTCTAATGGCGTTTTTGTTGGCAAATAGGGGGGTCCCATCCATGTCATGAATGATGAGACCTTGGGGGAAGTGTTCGATTGCGCCTTGCAGTAAATTTGCCCTCTCTCCCAAGAGTTCGTGACGTTTTGCTCTCTCTATCGCAAGGCTTAAGTGCTCGCTGACAAATTTTGCTATGTCGACCTCGTCTGCGGTGAAGGCAGGGGCGTCGGTTGCTCGGGCAAAATTTATTGTCCCGATGATACCGGTGGCTTCTGTAAGGGGGGCTTCGAGGGAGTGAGACAGGCCCTCATTGGAAAGTACTCGGTAGGCGCCTGAAGATTGCCATTCGTCTTCAGCAAGTGAAGAAGAGTCGTGGGGCAAAAGGTGAGCAGTCACAAAGTCGAGAACGGGATCATCAGCACGCCCGGAACGTTCGTAGCTGTGGAGAAATGAGTCGCCCAAGGTGGCTTGTCTTTCTACTAGCCTGTCTGCATCAGGGAATTCAAAACGATAAAACCCTATTCCATCAGCGGGCAGAATTTCTGAAACGGTGTCGAAGTAAATTTCTCGAACCTCGTCGACCGTCAGGGCGCGATGCAGATCTTTAATAAATTGTTGCTGTGCATCTTTTTGGGGATCGAGAGTGGGGTGGTACACGAGGTGTCACCTTCTTCGGGTGTTACGCCAGTTATTGACTAGAGGATGACTAGCGGCCATTTTATCCTAAATGTGATTTAAGTCATATGCGGCGGGCGGTTTGCTGGGTTCCAGAGGTTTTGCTTCCAGTTTTGCCTGCCGCATATGATTCTTTACAAGCTAACGAGAGTTATAGTCGATGGGTGAACCAGTCAGTCAGGCGGGCGGCTGCCACAGCGAGATAATCATAGTTACAGTGCATAGAACCAGCCCCCGCATAAAAGTCCGCTGTGACATCATCATTATCTAGTTCATTGATGAATCGGCGAGCTCCCTCAACGTTCATGACAATATCGTTTTCTCCGTGCATGACATATACAGGCATGTCGAGCTTGTCGACAACATTCTCTAGAGTAAAGTCAGCCAGTTTTGCACGAGCTTCTGCATCATCCTTGGTTCCGGTTAGCCACTGGAGTTGCTTCTGCAGAGGCGGATACCACTCGTAGAAGTCGGTGAGAATGCTCCACGTGCCACACCATGCAGCAACAGCCTTTACCCGCGGTTCAAATGCTGCGGCACGGGGAGCGTAGTAGCCGCCGAAACTGACACCGGCAAGGCCCATTCTGTCCGTATCGACATCGTTACGAGTCTCGAGGTAGTCGAAGATCGCTTTGACCGGGACTTCGTAGTCGTAGCGGCTGTACATTTCTTTGAAGCGCAGTGAGCTTCCACGACCGGGGGTGTCAATCATGACGACGTTCATGCCGCGTGCGGGGAATTCACTGCCGCCAAGGAAATATAGTTCTTCAGCCCAAGAATCAGCGCCTCCGAGGAGAAGCACTGTGGGACGTTTCTTGTCTGAGAGGTCTGTTTTGACGAAGTAGCCGTCCATTTCCTTACCTTCAAATGGAACACTGATCCGTTCGATGAGGCCATCGGTTAATTCTGCGGCCTTCTGGAAGTTCTTTGTACCTTCCAGAAAAGCTTCTTCTCGGCGAGGATCGAAAGAATCCAAGAAGAATTCAGAGTGTCGCCAGTAACCCAGGGAGCGGAATAATGCGCGCCGTCCGGTGGTAATGTCACCACGTTCTAAAGCGCTATACCCAGTTTCAGCAGTTTCCTTGGCGGTACGACTCCATTCACGATGCCATAGGTCCCCATCGGTGGAGTCTTGGCCGATGCGTCCAGCCGTTCGAGCGCATTCAAAGAGATCTGCGCCACCGACTGAAATCTGTGCGAGAAGCCGCATGGTTTGTAGAGACCAGTCTTCGTCTTGAGGGAACAATTCGATCAGTGATAAAGCGTTTGTTGTTGGGGTTTCAGTCATGCCTCTCCTAATATGTAGTGGTGGTTTAGGGCTTCAGATTTGAGCCATTGCTTGTGCGACTATGGATTGGGTAGGTTCGACATCTTGCCAGGGCACTTGGTCTCTGATCGCTTTCCGGTATTTGGCTAATTTGCGTGGGGCGTTGACGCATACTGCGCCGCGGATATATCCGTCGCGACCGTAGAGGGCCACGAGTCTGTTCTTATTCATTTCTTCAATGGCGATGACATCGGCGGCGTCGGACCGACCGACGAAGCGCATTTTGGCGTTATATTGGTCGGTCCAGAAATAGGGCACCGAGCTAAATGAGTCGCATGCTCCCAGTAGCGTCCCGGCAGCGTGGCGACCCTGCTCAACCGCGTTGGTCCAGTGTTCGACTCGCATTTCTTCATCGAAGAGTGGGTTGTACCACCTGGCAATGTCGCCTGCAGCAACGACTCCAGGAGCAGCGGTAGATAGATCTGAATTGCATCGGACGCCTCGCGCTAGTT
>DEPX01000178.1:8382-8825 GCA_002358975.1 Micrococcaceae bacterium UBA3381
CAGCCACTCGGTTGCGGGGGTAGCACCGATGCCAGCTACAACGACGTCAGCGTGGATAGTTTGGCCATCATCCAATACAACTTGAGAGCCTCCAACCCCAGGTTCGATGGACTTTAGCGGAGTGCCACATATGACGTTCACACCATTTCGTCGGTGCAGTTTGCGAAACCAGCTGCCCACCTCATTTCCCAGCATTCTCCCCAATGGCATCTTGGAGACTTCGATAACAGTCACTTCCAGGCCGATTTGCCGTGCGGTGGCTGCCACTTCCAGGCCGATGAAGCCTCCACCGATCAAAACGAGATGTTTTCCAGGGAGGAGGTCCTTGCGCAGTTCTGCTGCGTCGCTGAGATCACGGACTGTATGCACTGGTGGCTGACCTACTTTCGTAGGCAAACGGCGTGCACGAGACCCGGTGGCGACTATGAGCCCGTCATATGGAA
>DEPX01000178.1:8835-10478 GCA_002358975.1 Micrococcaceae bacterium UBA3381
GCCGCTACTCAAACGAAGTTGTCCTCGGTCTACGTCCAGTCCCTCGGCATGTACCCCTAACTGGGTGGTGATGGCATTATCGTCATACCATTGCGGGTCACGAAGTAACAGCTTCTCCGGCGCAGCGCCGGAGAACAGTCCTTCTTTCGAGAGGGGCGGGCGATCATACGGCAGATATGTGTCGGCCGAAACGAGGGTGATTTCCTCTTGATATCCAGATTCTCTGAGTGCCTCGGCTGCGTGGACACCGGCGAGTGAGCCGCCGACGATTGCTATGCGGCGCATCATTTTTCTTCCACCCAAATTGCTTTTGCTGGGCATCCGCGTTGAGCAGCCTCAGCCTGTTGGCGCAAGTCATCGGGGGGCTCTGAGTTGAGCAGAATTGCTTTGTCGGTCTCTTCATCGATGTCGAAGAGTGAGGGTGCTTCAATGAGACAATTGGCGTATCCTTGGCAGAGTTCGAGGTCCAGTTTGATGTTGTAGCTCATGAGACTTACCTTTCGTTAGGAGCTCAGTGGCCGCCCGACTCCAAATGCTCCATTCGTGGCGACACTGTGCAGAGTCGGGCAGCTCGAGGGGTGTTGCGACTTGTGAGATTGCGTAGCTGGCCACCGGTGATGACAGCCGAAATGCCGGGGATATCTCCTATGCTCAGCGCTCCGAGAGCGTCCTCTCTGGTCGATCCCCATGGGGCGTCCATGACGATGAGGTCGGCGGCCCGTCCCGGGGAGATAAACCCTGCAGGCAGATCCCATATGTGAGCATTGTTGCCAGTTGCCGCTGCCCATACCTTGGCTGGGTCTAGATCAGACAAGGATGACAATTCAGCGACCGTTTTGATGACGCCTAGAGGCATAACTCCGGTTCCTGTGGGCGTGTCTGAACCAATGACCACTCGGGAAAAGATGCCATTATGCTCGGCACGGTTGATAATTCGTATTGCGGAGCTTAAATTCCCGGCTTGTACCAACTGCAAGGCCATATCTGTTTCATCCATGATGGTGTCTACACCGGATTCGTCTAAAGCAGTTGGACCGCCGTTTACGTGACCACAAACATCCGGACGGAGCTTGAGTAGATGCTCTGGGGTGATCGGTTTGCTGCCTGGGATACTGGCCCCGCCGGAGTGGCACATCACTGTTAGTCCATGATCCTGTGCCCAACGGACCTGATCTGTGCCGTCCGCTGGATCCAGGTACTGTCCGAACCCAAATTTGGCTAGAGACACGCCAGCTGCCGCCAGGTCGCGAAAATCGTCTTCGTGCAAAGTGGGCTCAAGAACGACTGATCCGGCATGCACAGCCATTCCGCCAGGATGGAAGTTGTCGAAACACGTTCGAGCAGCGATGGCTAGAGCTTTGACTCCTGCGGCATCGTTAGGTCGGCCTTGCGCATGGATTTCGCCGGGGGATACCACCCTGGTGATCCCCCCGTGAACGTAGCTGGCCAGGAAATCTACCGTTTTCTGCCGGGGAGTGTAGTCGCCGAGAACCACATGACAGTGGGAATCGATCAGCCCGGGAGCGACAGTGGATCCGACTGCATCTACGGTCGTGGTAGTTTGTTCCAGTTTGTTCTGCAGCTCATTCTGTCTGCCAACAGCGGTGATGCGCCCGTCTTGGGTTAGTACGGTATCGGCTCCC
>DEPX01000178.1:10499-16529 GCA_002358975.1 Micrococcaceae bacterium UBA3381
TACTGGCGCGGCGTGGTCGCCAGAGAGAATCGTGCCGGCGTTGATGATAGCTAGGGTGTTGCTCATGCCCCACCTGCCTGATGCTCCTCAACAGTCATACCGCCCACACGGGCATTCAAGCGGCCCCGATTAGTGACAGCTGCAATAACCACAATCTCGTTTGGATGAGGCGCATCGGGTATACGCACTTCCATGGCATCGTAATGGCTTCGAACCCACACTTCGTCTTTGTATGCTGTCGGGACATCAATAACTGTCCCTGCGGTGCTGGGTTTGGTAACGGACGTGATCCAGGCATCTCCACCGCCGATAGCGTCTCGAAACGCGTTGCCGAAGACTGAAGTCAGAGCAGCGTTAATGTGCTCTTGCTCCCCTGCTGTGCCGACTAATCCTGCTTTGCCGTAGCTTTCGACCGGGGCGCCCAGGAGCCGGGTGGCCTCTTCGCCTAACATCTGTCCGACTTCCTTTGAGGTTTTGACGATCTCAGACAGGTCCTCGACATATCCTTGATTAGCGTAAGGATTTTCCATAACCGCACAAACAGCAACTTTTCGCAATGGCTTGTTATTATCTGTGCGACCTGCCGAGGATCGGATTTCCTCTACTTGAGCGAAGGTCTTTCGGATGGAAGGTGTAGTTGCCACCTTGATCCTCCTTTGTTGGGTGGGGCCAAGCGAACGGCACGTTCATCGACTTAGTGTGATCTACATTACGCCTTGTGATTTTTCTCTACATCCCCCGGTTGGGGTATTTTGGGTTGTTAGGATCCACGCTATCTATCACCTTGAGGGCGGAGGTCAGGGGCCAGCAGACCTCAGGAACTTAGCATCGGAGAGTCTGAATGCTATCTTTGCCTGTGCGGCAACGGCACCAGGAGGAGACTGTTGGCGTCTTTAAGAATAATTAGGGCATAGCTCCGGCTTATCCTGGATCTCCTTTATCGTCAACGATTGGGAGCAATCATCATGCCGGAACTAGCTGGGCACCAACACTGCCTATTCTGTGGGAAAGTAGTGTCCTCTAAGAGGGAACGGGCTGACTGTACAGTGAGTAAGCGTGTGGCCGTGCCTAGTTCAAGCCCGCCGCTGCTTTGAATATTCCGAAGGAGCAGGATTTGTCACATATAGTTGGCTTTACCGCCGTCTACATCAATGACAGTGCCTGTGACATAAGCAGAGCGTGAGGAGAGAAGGAAAGCTACCACATTGGCAACGTCCTCGGGTTCCCCTATTCGACCCAACGGGATTCGAGCTGAATGTGCTAGATTATGCTTCCAAGCTTCATAGGACTCTTCGGTCTCAGAGGCTTCGTAGCGTCGTATTGATTGTCCTGTATCGATAAGACCCACAGCTACGGAATTCACCCTGATGCCATCCGAGGCTAATTCGTGAGCCATTGACACGGACATGTTTAGCAGCGCGGCTCGACCCGCACTAGTGGCAATTAACTGAGGGTTTGGCTCTCGTGCGAGAATCGCATTGATATTGACCACCGAAGCGACTGCTCCATTCTCTTCCAGGAATGGGAGTGCAGGCTGGACAGTATTAACCACACTGCCGATCTTCAGGCTAAATTCGTTGTGCCAGTCGTTCAAGGACGTGTCTCGGAATGTAGACAGATGGCTTTGTCCGGCATTGTTAACAACGCCGGTGATGGTCCCGAACCTCTTGACCGTGGCGTCGATGAGATCTGCCATCTGAGCAGAATCGTGGACGTCTGCCTGCTGCCAATGCAACCTGTTGGGGAAAGCGTTATAAAGCGAGCGTAAGTTACTTTCCATCCGTTCAGGGCTCCTTGAACAGGTCACGACGTTAGCGCCTTCGCGCAGCAGTAGGCTGACGACCGCCAGCCCGATCCCGGATGTGCCGCCCGTGATGATGAAAGTGCTCTGACTCAATCCTAGATCCATCGTCCACGTTCCTCCGAATCGATTTGATTGATGAGTTTTCGCGCTTTTCTGGATGGAAGCGCAGAGCTGACTTAGACAGGAGAAGGGGTTATATAGCAAACAGAATAAGGTCAGGGAAGATGATGAACGCTGCGATTGCTAGTGCATAGGGGATGAAGAAGGGAAGGACTCCACGAAAGACTGTCATAACGTCTAGCTCTTTAGACATCCCGGAGACGATGAATACGTTCACCCCTACGGGTGGTGTGACTGCTCCGAGAGTGGTCACTAATGTGACGATGATCGTGGTCCATACGAGATCGTATCCCAATGAAACCAATAATGGGAAGAAGATAGGGATGCTAATCACCAGAAAACCCATTGCATCCATTAACGCACCGCCGACGAGGTAGATCCCGATTACGATCAGTAAGACCACTACCGGCGCTACGGATAGTTGGGATACCCAGTCAGCCAAGTCGAAGGGCAACCGTGTCAAGGAAAGGAAACGGCCGAATACGATTGCTGATGTTACTAGCAATACGACAAAGGCTGATGTACGCAAGGTGTCGATGATCGATCGCCAGAATTTCTCCCAGGTCAGGGATCGCGTCAACCAAGTGATGACTACGGCGCCGAAAGCGCCGACGCCTGNNCCTGCTGCTTCAGTGGGTGTAAACCAGCCAAGAAGCATGCCACCAATGGCAATGAGGAACAAGATCACGACCTGAAGTACGCCGTCGAGTGAGCGAAACCGTTCTTGCCACGATGATTTTGACCCTGCCGGCCCGAGTTTCGGATTCATCCACGCGATGACGAAAGCAGTGATCAATAGCAGGGCGGCCACTAGGAGTCCTGGAAATAATGAAGCTTGAAAGAGCGTAGAGATGGACTGCTCGGACTGTACTGCGATGATGATTAGAGCCGTAGAGGGCGGTAGGATGATACCTAGCGTTCCGCCGATGGCCACGCTGCCGCCCGCAAAACCTCGGTTATAGTTGTACTTTCTCAGTTCTGGTAATGCTACGGCGCCCATGGTAGCTGTCGAGGCTGAGTTGGACCCTGAAACGCTGGAAAATGCAACACTGGTAGCAATCGTTGTCGCTGCCACACCTCCGCGAAGCGACCCAATCCACTTGTAAGCGGCGTCGAAGAGTTTGGTGCTCATCCCACTCTGGTAGACAACTTGACCCATGAAAACAAACAGTGGAATCACCGCCATGGTGTAAGAGGAGAACTGGCGGTAAATGTCGGAAGCGACGAGATGAAGCGCCGATTCTACATTACTGAAGATCGCTACGCCAAGAAATCCAATCAGTAGCATGGCGAATGCAATCGGCATGCGCAGAAACATTAGTAGGAGAAGGACTACCAAACATACGATAGCGAGCAAAGTCGGACTCACAAGGTACTCCGATCGGTACGACTGGTAGAAATTACCAGATATCTATTTCGAGGGATGCCGAACGCGCGCTTTGGCGAAGCCGCGCTAGATCTGCAAAAAGGACCAGGACTAAAACCGTAACGCCGCTGAATACAATGAAAACCTGTGGCCACGAAGGAATTTCCAGGGCTTCTGTGGTCGATCCGGCGCCAAGCAGATTCACTCCGTATCGCCAAAGTGCGATCGCAAGCGTGGTGACAATGAATATTGACAGCAGTGTAACGACAACGCCTACTACCAGCTGGGTCCTCTTGCGTAAACGTGAGACGACAAGATCAATTGCCACATTCGATTTATCAACCTGTGCTTGGGCAAGACTGAGGCCGAACACTACAATCGCCGACATGGAGATTAGCTCGTAGGTTCCGACCAGAGGTGATCCGAGCCACCGTAAGAGGATGTTGGTCACTAGGATTAGTATCATTCCAATGAGGGCGACCCCTGCTACTTTGACTAAGAAGCTAGCGATAGTGTCTGTAGCGTTAATGACGGCCTTCATGAGCTATTCTCCGATGAATACTGGTCGATAAGTTGGTGCATTCTTTCCACGGTCTGTCGAGCATTGAAATCTGCATCAGCATGTTCGTCTAGCCAAGCAGCTGTCTGGGCCTCGCCGAGCTGATCCCATGCTTCTTCTTCCTCTTGACCGAGCTGAATCGTTTCCACGCCGTGTTCTTTCTCAGCCTCTTCGAGGGCTGGCTGTACGTTCTCTTTGTCGTGGTATTGGGAAGCGAACAACGTCATTTCCTCGCGAAGGTTCATGATTTCGTTTTGAACGTCTTTGGGCAATTGTTCGAATCGCTCCTGGTCCATTACAGCTACGAAGCTGTTAGAGATTCCAAAAGGATAGTCAGTTACGTAGTTGATATTCTCTGCAAGACCGAAATCTTGCATGACCTCACGGGAGGACACGTAGCCGCTTACCACTCCGGTGCCCATAGATTCGGCAACGTCAGACATCGGAAGAGATACCGGTGATGCTCCTAGGTCTTGCTGCATTGGCACGCCGGTCCCGGCGCTGCGTAATGACATCCCGTTTATATCTTGCCTGGATTCGACTGGGTTGATCGATTGTATATATGCAGGCTCAGTGGTGAAGGCTGTGATGATCTGAAAATCATTGAATTCACTGGGCTCGAACTCAGTGAGTAAGTCGAGGAAAGTTTGAGAAGCAACTTGGGAACTTTCAATGTCGCTAGGCAGATTGATCACCGAGGAGAACGGAAAGCGACCGGTGTCATATGCGGGGGAATCGAGTCCAATATCAACCACCCCTTGGGATACGCCATCGTAAATATCTCCAGCACCCAGTAGAGTTCCTCCTACAAACAGTTCGACTTCAACTTGGCCATCTGTGCGATCATGGAGGCGATCTGCCCATTCCTGCATTTGCACGGAGGGAAATGATTGCTCAGGCGCGAAAAAAGCGTAACGTAAGGTGATCGCTTCGTCATTGTCTCTCTGAGCTGCCCCCACACTGCTGCCCTGCGCTGGATTCCCACAGGAACTCAGAGAGAGGGCAGCGATTAGAAGGGTCACCAAGCCTAGGATGCGGTTCTTAATGTGGAACACTACAAGGCCTCCAAAAAGGGAAAGGTTGGATGATACTGTGACACTACCTTATGTGATCTATGTAACAGTATTACCCGTTTGGGGACTACATAATGCTGAGATGTTTGAAAAACTTTCCTATTGTGAAACTTAGGAACAGCTGGGTCTACTTATAAGCTAAACGAAGGGTAGACTCTCGGCGTTCCCTCAATGATTAAGAAAATCTTGCTCGGCCCAGTCCCCTACAATGTCAGGATCGATTTTCATATCCAGGACAAGAGGCGAAACTAAGTCGTGCTGCCACTTGTGCACTACGTTCAGATCGTTAAGGTTTCGTACGGTATGGGAATGCGCGCCAGAGGCTTTTGCTATGGCTGCAATGTCTTTGTCAGGAAAGCTGACTAGTTCCTGCCCCTGGTTATGGCTGCGAAAATGGTGTACCTCTGCTCCATAGGCGTGATCGTTGTACACAGCCACCAGTATCGGTAATTTGAGGCGAACCATGGTTTCCAGTTCTGAAATGCCCATAAAAAATCCTCCGTCTCCGATCATGAGTGCTGTTAGACGGTCAGGTCGCGCAATGGCAGCACCTATTGCACTTCCCATCCCAAGTCCAATGGATTGAAATCCCGCACTGGTAAAGACAAAAGCGGCTGGGTCAGGCACTGATAATTCACGGGCAGGCCATCCGATGAAATGTCCGCCGTCAAGTACCACAGTTCGTTCAGTAGGTAAGAGGTTTTCGAGGCGAGCTGTGAGTTTCCCAGGGTGGGCCATCGCCGACGTGTTGTCTGGATAGGATAGAGGGGGTTTTTCTACTGGGTGAGATCGAAAAATACTCAATGAGCTTTGGTCAGCGATTTGACACAACAAGGCCTCGGCTGTGGCTGCGGCATCTCCTACTACGGGTAAGTTGACGTGAGCATTGAGCCCTAAAGCTGTGGGATCAGAGTCAATCTGAATCACAGTGGGATTGTCGTCAAAAATGGTGTCCCCACGGGTAGTCCAGGTAGTTAAAGAAGACCCAAACGCCATGATCAAATCTGCGCTGTTGAGGGTCTCTACGGCAGGGCCGGTTGAGAACCCGCCGGCTATGCCTACCGTCCACGGACTAGAATCGAACATCCCTTTGGCCGGTGCAGTAGTT